>NZ_QULS01000005.1:0-177699 GCF_003482185.1 Faecalibacterium sp. OM04-11BH | reverse complement strand
AAAAATGGCGTTTGTATAGACAAAAGCCCTGCTTGCTACAATGGTGTTGGTTCTGAGAAGTTCACAGCCAGTGAGCTATACAGATGCCCAAACCTAAGCTACAATGAAGATGTGCTGAGAGAACGAAGCATTGCTTGAGCTGAACGCTCGTACGCGCAAACTGTTCTCCGCCATCTCCATTGCAGCGTTCGATTGACGCAGGTTGAGTTATCGGCAGATAAAAATGTTGCCGTACATTCGTGTCACAAAGCAAGCTGAATCGGTAATGGGCATAGGCGGAACCGGCATTAATATCCTCGACCGCGTGGGCGGCGGCGATGCCTTCGCCAGCGGCCTCATCTACGCCATGCTGCACGACTACAAGGCCATGGATATGATCAACTTTGCCGTGGCCAGCAGCGCCATCAAGCACACCATCCACGGCGATGCCAACATCACCGACGAAGTAAGCTCCATCCGCAACCTGATGAACATGAACTACGACATCAAGCGTTGAGTTTCGCCTTAGCGCTTCCGTCTGCCGGGAACCGACCGCTGCACGTTGGTTTCCGGCTTTTTTTATACCGTCAGCGTCACAAATTGACACCAATTTATCATTCTTCACGAAGTATGTGCTAAAATCTCTTGACAGCACCTCACAAAATATGTTATCTTTTGTAAACATCCTTGAAAAGATATGACATTTTCTGGGGACCGAACACAAACCGATTTTTCTCTGGAGGAAAGACCCATGAAACAGGAGATCATCCGCAAACTGAGCGCTGCCGTGGCCATGAGCCTCGTTGTTGGCGTCTCTCTGGCCGCCTGCGGCGGCAGCAGCAGCTCCACCGCTGCCGGTGTGACTAAGACCGGCTCTGCCGAAGGCTTTGGCGGTGCTGTCACCGCCACCCTGACCGTGGATGCCAACGGCACCGTTACCGACTGCAAACTGGAAGGCGCACAGGAGACCGAGAGCATCGGCGGCGCTGCACTGGAAGAGCTGTCCAAGCAGGTCGTGGCCGCCAACGGCCCCGCCATCGACGGCGTTGCCGGTGCCACGGTGACCTCCAAGGCCGTCCGGAAGGCCGTTGCCGCCGCACTGGGTGTGGAGCTGGCCGAAGAAGCCCCCGCCGACTCTGCTGCCGCAGCCCCCGCTGAGCCCGCCGCCATCGTCCCGGTGGAAGGCGGCATCCAGATCGGTCAGGCCTATGCTGCCGCCCACGGCACCAAGTGCTTCACCGAAGCGGTGGCTGTGGTGAAGGATGACGTCATCCTCGCCGCCTACCTCGACGATTTTCAGTTCACCAGCACCGATGCAGGCGTGACCGCCGTGCCCAACTCCGACTCCGACTTTGCCGCAGGCTACGCCGAGGGCAAGGTGCTGATGTCCAAGCGGGCCAACGCCGATTATTACAGCAAGATGATGGCTGAAAAGGGCGGCTCCACGGTCGCTCTGGATGCAAACTTCGACGCCATCCAGAACTTTGCCGTCGGCAAGACCATCTCCGAGCTGGAGGATGTGGCCGCCAAGGGTGCCGAGGCTGTGGACGCCGTCTCCGGCGCAACGCTGGTGGATACCGCCGGTTATCTCTCTGCCATCGTGGATGCCGCCAAAAACGCCCAGACCACGCAGGCCGTGGAGTTCAACGGCAGCTCCGAGGACCTGAAGCTGAATGTGGTCTATGGGGCCGCACACGGTACCAAGTGCTTCACCTCCGGCGCTGTCGCCACCGCCGGGGACACCATCGTGCTGAGCTACATTGACGAGTTCCAGTTTGCCGGTTCGGACGCCGGGGTCGTCGGTGTGCCCAACTCCGATTCTGACTTCGGCGCAGGCTACGCCGAGGGCAAGGTGCTGATGTCCAAGCGGGTCAACGCCGATTACTACAGCAAGATGATGGCCGAAAAGGCTGGTTCCACCGTTTCGCTGGATGCCAACTACGACGCCATCCAGAATCACGTGAACGGCATGAGCATTGCCGACGCCGAGGCTCTGAGCAAAGATGAAAAGGCTGTGGACGCCGTTTCCGGTGCCACGCTGGTGGATACTGCCGGCTACGTTGGTGTGCTGGTGGATGCCGCAAAGTAAGGCAAGAAAAATAACGTTCCTCTGAACACAGCAGCGCCCGCCGGGAGATCTCCCGGCGGGCGCTGCTTATTTATTATACGCAGTTAGCACAATCTAACCATCTGGTGGAAGAAAAGGCAGGCCACCTGTATGCAGTCTGCCTTTTGCCTGATGCGAAAGCTCGCAGACACGCGGAGCTTACAGCACCAGCGAGGGCGCGGTGTAGACCCGTGCCTTCAGCTCGCTGTTTAGCATATACAGTCCCTTGCTGTCACCGCCGAACAGATCCATCTTGGTAATGAGGTCAGCGGCGTTCTTCTCCTCCTCGCCCTGTTCCTTGATGAACCAGTCCAGCATCTGCATGGTGCGGAAGTCCCTGACCTCGTATGCGGCGGCGTAGATGGCATTGATGCTGGCGGTAATCAGCATCTCGTGTTCCAGTGCTTTTTTCAGCGGGGCCATGTGGTCGCCTCGTTCCCACTCCGGCTTTGCGATAGCCTCAAAGGTGACGTCCTCGCCGTTATTCTGCAAATACTGATAAAACAGCATGGCGTGATCCCGTTCCTCCTGCGCCTGTACCCGGTACCAGTTCTCAAAGCCGTCCAGTCCGACGGCGGCGTAGTAGTTGGCAAAGTCCAGATACAGATAGGCGGAGTAGAACTCCTTATTGATCTGCTCGTTGAGCAGAAGAGATACGTTAGTGTTCATGATACTTCTCCTCCATAAGATTGTCTTTTCCTGCTCCCGGCATGGGGGCAGATATACCGTACCCAGAGCGATGCTGGGATGCTCCCTTTTCATCTCCAGGAACACCTGCTCCGCCTTGGGATGCTGCTGCAGCTCCGTTGCGGCGGCCAATATCTCCTCTGCGTATTTTGGCATACCGCCAACTCTCCAAATGCAAGAATGAATCTTATTATTTTGCTTTTATTATACCTATATTTTTTTCTCTGTCAACAACCACAAAGGGCTTGTGCTCCAAAAGTTGCCTCGAAGCCGATTTTCTCAAATTATGTGACGCCGTCACAGTAAAACCGCTTGTCACGCGGTAATACTACGCATAAAAGCACAGCCGCAGAGTACATCTGTGGCTGTGCTTTGTGTTCAGTTGCTCACTGTTGTGTGGACTGGATATGGAGAGACAACATATCTCCCGATCTTACATGGGTTATCTTATCTGCCATCACTCTGGCAGTTTGCCTTGCAGATATGTCGGCATCCCCACTGCGGTCGTATCCGGCCTGACCTTAAACATGGCTTTTTCAATCTACCTCCCTTATCGGTTTTCCGCGATATATTTCTCCGCCATGTGAACTGCCACCGCGCCGTCCGCCACGGCGGTGACCACCTGACGGAGGGGCTTCGTCCGCACGTCGCCCACGGCGTAAACGCCGGGAATACTGGTTTCCGTGGTCTCTCCGGCCACGATATAGCCGCCGCCGTCCAGCTCCAGTTGACCCACCGCCAGCGCCGTGGCGGGCTGTCGGCCCACGCTGACAAATACGCCGTCGCAGTCCACCACGCTTTCCTCACCGGTGACGGTGTCCCGCAGGCGGACGCCGGTCAGCCTGTCCCCGGAAAGCAGCGCGGAAACGACACTGTTCCAACGGAATTCCACGTTTTCGGCCTGTGCCAGCGGCTCGTGATAGATTTTGGTGGCCCGCAGGGTGTCTCTGCGGTGGACGAGGATCACTTTTTTCGCCACGCGGCTGAGAAGGAGGGCATCTGCCGCGGCGGAATTGCCGCCGCCCACCACGACCACCGTTTTGCCCTTGTAAAACATCCCGTCGCAGGCGGCGCAGTAGGCCACGCCCCGGCCCAACAGCTCCGTCTCTCCGGCAACGCCCAGCGTTCTGGGTTCTGCGCCGGTGGCCAGCACCACGGTTTTCCCCCGGAAGATCCCCTCGCTGGTCTCCACGAGCTTGGGAACCGCCGTCAGATCCATGCGGAGAACTTCCGCGTATTCGCTGCGTGCCCCAAAACGCTCCGCCTGCTTTTGCATATTCTCCGCCAGAGAGAAGCCGTCGATCCCGTTCTCAAAGCCGGGGTAGTTGTCGATCTGCTCGGTCAGGGCCATCTGCCCACCGGCGGACAGTTTTTCCAGCACGATGGTGTCCAGCCCCGCCCGTGCCGCGTACAGGGCGGCGGTGTAGCCGCCCGGGCCGCCGCCCACCACGAGCATATCATAAACATGATTGTTGTTCATATCTGAACCCTCCGTTATTTCGCCAAGGCTTCCTGAATGAAACGGTCGATTTCTGCCTTTGAGCCGGGCGCGATGATGGAATCCACGGCCTTTCCGTTCCGGTACAGCACCAGAGTTGGGATGTCCTCGATCCCCTCGGCCCCCGCCAGCCGCGGCTCCTCGTCAATGTTGATCTTGCCGACGGCGAGGCTGTCCGCGTATTCCTCTCCGATCTTCTCATACGCGGGGCCGATCCTCCGGCAGTAGCTGCACCAGGGCGCCCAGAAATCCACCAAAACGGGCTTTTCGCCCCGGGTCGCCTGCTCAAACTGCTCCTGATTCATATTGATAGCTGCCATATCTGTCAGCTCCTTTCCTTTGTTTGGGTATTCTCAAGACTCCGGTCTCGCCCCACACCACATCGTGACCTCAACCTGAGATGACGGTACTCTGCCCTTGGGACATAAAGCAGATGAGTAAGACCATCATCTGTACGAAAATAGCTGCGGTTTGTTGCAGCTTATTCTGCGCAGAGCTCAGCCACCAGAGCGTCCATCTGCGCTTCGCTGGATTGGTTCAATGCACCACGCAGAGACACTACCGTTTCGTAAAGGTGGATATCCTTCATCTCCTCCAATTTGGTGCGCATCAGCCGCGCGGCAGCAGGTGCCCAAGAACCGTCTTCAATAAGGCCAACCCGGCGGTTTCGGAATCCCTTTGTCCGTAAATGTTCCAAAAACTCCCTCATGGGCGGAAACAGTCCTCCGTCATAGGTGGCGCTGGCTAAAACCAACTTCCCGCAGTAGAACGCACTGGCAACAGCGTAGGAAAGATCTGTCACAGTGAGATCACATATGTTGACCTGTACGCCTTTTTTCTCTAATTTACCCTTGAGGGTCTTCGCCGCATGGGCAGTATTTCCATGGATGGATGCGTGGGCAATCAGTATGCTCTCCGATTCTTCTGGTTCCCATTGTGACCAGAGATCATAGAGCCGCAGACACTCCTCCAGCCCTTCTGTAAGCACGGGACCGTGGAGCGGGCAGATTGTTTTGATCTCCAGCGCGGAGATTTTTTTCAGCAGAGCCTGCACCTGTGCGCCATATTTCCCGATAATATTGTAATAATACCGTCGGGCCTGCGGCACCCAGGGGGCACGGGCAGTCCGTTCCAGTGAGCCAAAGCGTCCGAAGGCATCCGCCGAGAACAGGATTTTTTCCGTTTCCTCATACGCCGTCATCACCTCCGGCCAGTGTACCATCGGCGCCAGCAGAAAGCGCAGCCGGTGCAAACCCAAGGAAAGCGTATCTCTTTCGCCAACCTCCAGCATACGGTCTTCCGACAATGCACCTGTGCCGAAGAACTGCTTGATCAGGATAAATGTTTTCGCGTTTCCCACGATCTTCATCTCCGGGTACTTTTGTGCCAGCCGCATGAGACTGCCGGAATGATCCGGCTCCATGTGCGTGACCACAAGATAGTCGGGCCTGCGCCCCTCCAACACCCGCGCCACATTGGAAAGCCATTCTTCCGTTGCCCGTGCGTCCACGCTGTCCATCACGGCAATCTTCTCATCCAGAATGACATAGGAGTTGTAGCTCACTCCCATAGGCTGGACGGGGTACTGGTTTTCAAAGAGTGCCAATGTGTTATCATCCACCCCTACATAGCGGATGGCATTTGTTACCGTTTGGATAGCCATATAAAAAACACCTCCTATTTTCCTTACTCAGACTCTGACTGATAGGTTCTTCTTTTCTAACGAAACATACGCTCAACCGCGGATCGACGGTCGCGCATTTTACCGTTGCCTTGCTTCCTCCAGAGTCGTTACATGTGGTACACCGCAGCGGAGCGAAGTCCTTCCGGCAGGCCGTCGGGAGCAGCAGGTGAAAGTTCCCAGCGTACCTGCCCCGCCCACTGGGAGGCGACGGCGGAGAAGTGGAGCATGACAATACCGAGATCCAATGCGGCATCCAAATTATCGGTGTAGGCATCCTCCTGCTGCACCAAATAGATGCTGTGATCCTGCACAAGGAAGCCATAGGGCTGACGGTTGAGATAGCTGGGGGAGAGCGAAGCGGCGTAGAAGGACTGCCAGAGCATATCGTCGTAGAAGTCCATCATCTCGTCAAGCCCAGACTTGTTGCTCCAGCTCCCCATGTGAACCAAATCGTTCACGCCCTTTTTGGGCGCGTAGTACTGCTGCTCGGCCCGCACATCGATCTGAGACATACTTAGGATATTCAGCCGCAGCTTTTTTGCGGTCTTTTCCCCGTAGCCAAAGGCAACGATTGCCGCCACCTCTAACGGGGTGGCGAGAGACAGTGCCTTTTTGATTTTGTCGCTGTCGGTGAAGGTCATCCAGCAGGTGTCAATGTCCAACTCAGTCAGCTTGAGGACGAGATCTTCCATCATGTAGCCGGCGTTGATGGCCGCATAGGAATGCGGGGCAGACATAAGGAGCAGGTAGTGCGGTGCTCCGATGAGAAATTGATTATAGCCCGCTGAGCTCTCCAGCGCCGGCTGTGCATCCTTATCCAAGACGATCAACTCCGTTGCAATCTCCGGGACAAGACGGGGGCAGGTCTTTTCATAGTAGGATCTGAGCTGGCCGATAGCCTCGCTCGGAACTTCCTTTTCGCGGAATGCGTGAACGGATCTGCGATTTTGAATCATAGCGCTGTAATTCATAGTAATATCTCCTATTCTGATGTCTTTGGTTTTCTTATAAATCGTCTATCAGTGCGGTGCTCTTGGCGTAGGCGGTACTGCGTGCCTCAAAGAAATCGGTCTTGACCATGTTGGCGTCGGCGTACTGGCTGACCCATTCCATGCTCTCCGGTTCGCTCTCAAAGCCTGGATACAATGCGGGATAGCCAAGGCTCGTCCAGCGGAGGTTGCCGAGATAGCGGATGTAATCGCTGATCATCTGCCGGTTCAGCCCCGGGATGTCGTCGCCGATTACATAATGCCCCCATGCGATCTCCTGCTCCACGCCCTCACGCATCATCTCGCGCAGCGCTTGTACGCTCGCGGCGGTGAACAACTCCGGCTGCTCCTTTTGCAGCTCCGTGATGATATTGCGGAACAGCCACAAGTGCGTGTTCTCATCGCGGTTTATGTAGCGAATCTCCTGCGCCGAGCCGGGCATCTTCCCGTTTCGGGAGAGATTGTAGAAGAACATAAAGCCGCTGTAAAAATAGATGCCCTCCAAAATATAGTTTGCCATCATCACGCGCAGCAGCGTGGGAGCGTCCTTCCGCTCCTGAAACTCGTTGTAGCAGTCCCCAATGAAGGTGTTGCGGCGCAGCAGATGCTCGTCCGTTTTCCATTGGTAGAGGATGTCATTGCGCTCCACGGGGGAACAGATGGTGTCGAGCATATAGCTGTAGCTCTGTGAGTGGACACACTCCTGAAACGCCTGAATGGACAGGCAGAGATTGACCTCGTTGGCGGTAATGTAGGCGCCGATATTAGGCAGGTTCGCTGTCTGAATGGAATCCAAAAAGACAAGAAAACTCAGAATTTTATCGTAGGCGCTGCGCTCGGCTGACAGCAGGCGGGGATAGTCCTTCACATCCTGCGAGAGATTGATCTCCTCAGGAATCCAGAAGTTGTTCATGGCCTGCCGGTACCAGTCGCTGACCCAAGCGTACTTCATATTGTTGAAGTCATTGAGGTTGGTGGTATTGCCGCCGATCATGCGCCGCAGGCGCACATCAGGGTCGCCCTCCGGGTTAAAGAGGGGCTTTTTCTTCAGTTCCGTCATGCTATCCTCCTTATGACGAGCAGCTTTCGCAGGCCTCGACCTCAAGGGCCTTGCTGCGGACATAGTAAATGGTCTTGACGCCGGCCCTCCACGCCTCCAAATACAGTCTGAGCACCTGACGCATGGAATAGTCGTTGGTGATATAGAGATTCATGCTCTGCGCCTGGTCAATATGTCTCTGGCGAAGGCCCGCGGCGCGTACCGACCAGCTTTGGTCGATTAGATGCGCTGCCTTATAGTACCACCATGTGTCCATAGAAAGCTCCGGAGCAACGCGGGGCAGCATGCTGCCCTTTTTTTCCTCTAAAAAGAATTTCTTCATAATTGGATCTATGCCCGCCGACGTGCCGGAGAGGATAGATGTGCTGGAGGTCGGTGCGACCGCCAGCAGATAGGCGTTGCGCATTCCCTGCACCGCCACCGTTTTCGCAAGCGCCCGCCACTTTTCGGAGGTATAACCCCGCTTTTCAAAATACGCGCCCGTCTGCCAGTCGCTGCCCTCAAAGAGCGCGTAACGACCCTTTTCCCGTGCCAGTGCTGTGTCCGCCTTGACGGCGGCGTAGTTGATGAGCTCGAATACTGCGTCGGTGAAGGCAAGGTGCTCATCGCTCTCCCAGTGGATGCCGCGCTTTGCCAGCATGTGGTGGTAGCCGCTGACGCCCAGGCCGATGCTGCGGTACTTCTGATTGGTAAGCCGCGCGTATTCCAACGGGTAGAAGTTGAGGTCGATCACATTATCCAGTGCGCGGATGGCCGTTTCCACCGTGCGTTCCATATAGGCCTCGTCCTCCACCGGTAGATTACCGAGAGACAGACTCGCCAGGTTGCAGACCACAAACTCACCTGGGCGTGTGGCCGTCACCACTATTGTGTCGCCGTTCTCCGTGTGCACCTCAGTGCTGATGTGCTCGATGGGCGCCATGTTCTGCGCGATCTCCGTACAGAGATTGGAGCAATAGATCATTCCCGTGTGGCCGTTTGGGTTCATATGATTTACACTGTCTCGATTGAAAGCGAAGGGCGTGCCGGTCTCCACTGCCGAGCGAAGCACCAGCCGCACGATGTCCTTGACGGTGACGCTGCGCTTTTCGATGCGCGGGTCATTGACGCAGTCCAGATACCGCTTCTCCCATTCTGTACCCCAGTAATCCTCCAGTGCGTAGCCCTTGACCGTGAGGATTTCATGCGGACACATGAGATGCCACGGCGCGTCTATGTTCTCCTCCGCCAGTCGCCAGAAGAGATCCGGATAGCACACGGCGGGAAACACATCATGTGCCTTCATGCGGTCGTCGCCGTTGTTGGTGCGCAGTTGAAGGAATTCCGGCAGATCCCGGTGCCATGCGTCTAAGTAAACCGCCACAGCGCCCTGCCGCATCCCCAACTGATCCACCGCCACGGCGGTGTCATTGACCAGCCGAATCCAGCGGATAACACCGCCCGCCGCCCCTTGAAAGCCGCGGATGGTGCTGCCTGCAGCGCGCACCTTACCGAAGTACATCCCCATTCCACCGCCGAATTTAGAGACCTTTGCGAAGTTGTCCAGCGAGCGGTAGATGCCGTCCAGACTGTCCGGCACAGTGTCCACAAAGCAGCTTGAAAGCTGATGGTAGGGCTTTCGTGCGTTGGACATGGTAGGTGTCGCCATCGTGACCTCCATACGGCTGAGCATATCGTAAAAGCGTTTTACCCACCCCATGCGGTCAGAGCCTTCGTTCATAGCAAGATGCAGCGCGATACCCAAAAACATCTCCTGCGGTGTTTCC
The DNA here is from genome assembly GCF_003482185.1 of Faecalibacterium sp. OM04-11BH. Taxonomy (NCBI): domain Bacteria; kingdom Bacillati; phylum Bacillota; class Clostridia; order Eubacteriales; family Oscillospiraceae; genus Faecalibacterium; species Faecalibacterium sp. OM04-11BH. The sequence continues at coordinate 167,929 of NZ_QULS01000005.1, read as the reverse complement.
AGCGGCACGCGGCTGCGTGACTGGATCACATAGCGTTTGAGCAGCAGGTCAAGGCCGGAGTAGGTGAACAGCTCGTCCCGTTCCGGGCAGAGAAAGTCCTCCGCCATGGCAATCTCCTCGTGGGTATAGTGGGCAAGGATATAGTCACCGTAGAGTCCCTTATCCGTCAGATAGCGAAGCTTGCCATAGAGGTCGCAGACGCCGCGCCCCTCCCATTCCTGTGCGTTGCGACAGCGAAAGGAGTGGTTCAGAAGCCGCGCCGCGATGAACTCCCACTTGGGTGCCTCTGCCGTAGTCAGCTCTACCGCCGCCTTGGTCAGTGCCTCAGCCCGCTCATCCTCCGTCATGCCCAGGCGACAGAAACTCTCAAACTTCATTTGAAGCGCCGCGAGGGAGTAGACTTCCTCGGTAAAATCCATCTGGATGCGGCGCAGCACCTCGTCAAGCGAGTCATCCCCCACCGTCCGCGCGATGGTATGCCGGACACGGCGCAGCGCAGACCGCTTTTCGCGGTAGAGGATGTACGCCTTGGCCACCTCATAGTGTCCGCGCTCCATGAGCGTTCGCTCCACCTCGTCCTGCACACGTTCTACGGTGAGCGGCACTGTGACGGAGAGATTGTTGAGAACGGTGGCGAGGATCTCATCCATCTCTCTGCTCCCGATCTCCTTGCCCTGTCCGTCAAACGCCTTTTTCATGGCGTTGAAAATTTTCTCCTGTTGAAAGGGAACAGACTCCCCGTTTCGTTTTCTGATCTCCATTTCGATCCTCTCATCTTCTCCGGGCACTTCTCATGTCCTTTTGGGCAAAGAGCGGGCAAGCGCAGTATCACGCTTGCCCGCTCTGTTTTTGAAAGCCGGTTTTTCTGCAGCCGACGCGGCGGGGCTGTTTGTTGTCTGTTGTCTTGGTTTTGGCTTTCCTTGCCAGTTACTTCATAGATTCCAGAATGGCGTCCGCCAGTGCTTCCAACTCAGTGCGCTTGTCCGTGCCCATGGACGAGGCGAGACTGAGCCGCTCGTTGAGCACTGTCATGTTCTTAAGCTCATTGTTGACGAATTTCTGCATGAGGTCACCGGACTTCACCGCCCATGAGCCGTTTTCAATGATGGCAAAGGTGCGGTTTTGCAGATTCAGTGCCTTCATATCCATGAGGAAGTCATGCATGGCGGGGTAGATGCCGAGGTTGTAGGTCACAGAGGCTAGGACAATGTGACTGTACTTAAACGCCTCGGAGATCAGCTGGGAGACATGAGTGGAGGACACATCGTACATCGCCACCTTGCTCATGCCCTTATCGCAGAGCGACGTCGCCAGCGCCTGCGCCGCGTTCTCCGTGTTGCCATACATAGAGGCGTAGACGATGAGCACGCCCTGGGTTTCAGGGGCATAGCGGCTCCATGTGTCGTACTTTTCGATGAACCAGCCCAGATTCTTGCGCCACACGGGGCCGTGGAGCGGGCAGATGTACTTGATCTGATCCAAAACGCCGCCGGCCTTTTTCAGCAGGAGCTGGATGTGGGGGCCGTACTTGCCCACGATGTTGGTGAGGTAACGGCGGGCGTCGTCCAGCCAGTCCCGCTCGAAGTCCACCTCGTCGGCGAACAGCTTGCCGTCCAGCGCGCCGAAGGTGCCGAAGGCGTCGGCGGAAAAGAGGACGCCGTCGGTGACGTCGAGGGTCACCATGGCCTCCGGCCAGTGAACCATAGGCGCGCCCACAAAGGTGACGGTGTGCTTGCCGAAGGAGAAGGTGTCGCCCTCCTTCACCTCGATGCACTCATGTCCGTCCACATGGAAGCCGAACTGCCGCATGAGCATGAATGCCTTCTCATTGGAGATCAATTTCACCTTGGGATGGCGCAGCAGGATCTCCTCGATGCAGGCGGCGTGATCCGGCTCCAGATGGTTGACCAGCAGGTAGTCCAGCTCGCGGCCATCCAGCACATACGCCAGATTTTCCAAAAGCTGGCGGCAGGCAGACCAGTCCACCGTGTCAAAGAGCACCGTCTTTTCATCCAGCAGGCAGTAGGCGTTGTAGCTTACGCCCCGGGGAATGGGAAAGCAGTTTTCAAACAGGGCCAGGCGATGGTCGTTGGCGCCCACCCAGTAGAGGTCGTTCGTTACTTTACGCACGCAATACATCTTATCTTGCCTCCTTCACGGCCTCAAGCCTTTACAAATTGATCCTTCGTCTCCGCGCACTCGGGACACACCCACTCGGCGGGAAGCTGCTCAAAGAGGGTACCGGGCGCGATCTCGCCGTCCTCGTCGCCCAACTCCGGCACATACTCGTAGCCGCAGCCGCTGCAGACGTAGCGGTCGCCGATGGGGGCGGGCTTCGGCGGCGTGGGCCGCTTCATCTTTACCATGGGCGGCGCGGGCAGCTTTTCGCCGCTATCCAGCGCGGCAGTGAGCAGGGGCAGGATCTCCTCCACATCGCCCACGATGCCGTAGTCGCAGTTCTTGAAGATAGGCGCGTTACCGTTCTTATTGATGGCCACGATGGTGGAGGCGTCCTTGATGCCCTTAAGGTGCTGGGATGCGCCGGAGATGCCGCAGGCGATGTACAGATTGCCGGTGAACTTCTGACCGGACATACCCACATAGCGGTTCAGCGGCAGATATTTGAGAGTCTCCGCCACAGGGCGGGAAGAACCGATGGCCGCGCCGGCGGCCTTGGCCAGCGACTCTACCAGTTTCATGTTCTTTTTCTCCCCGATGCCCTTGCCCGCGGAGACCACCCGCTCCGCCTGCGGGATGGGCGTATCCATAGGGATGCCCACGGAGAAGTCGTGACCATCCTTCTTCAGCGCCGCCACAAGGTCGGCCACCTGCTGGGCAGCATCCCCCTCCCGGAAGATGGTCTTTTTGCGAATGCCGGTGATGGGCGCGGGTTTCTTGGCCGCCGAACGGCTCTCGCCGCCGGAGCTCTTGCCCAGCCTGCCCAACAGATGAGAGGCGATGACCACCCGCTGGATCTCGTTAGTGCCCTCGTAGAGGGTGGTGATCTTGGCGTCGCGGTAGGCCCGTTCCACCTCCATGCCCTTGAGGTAGCCGCTGCCGCCGTGGATCTGCAAGGCATCGTTGGTGACCTCCAGCGCGATGTCCGAGGCGTACATCTTCGCCATGGCGGACTCCATGCCGTAAGGCGCGTGCTGCTCCTTCAGCTCCGCCGCGGAGTAGATGAGGAACCGGGCGCAGCGCAGCTTGGTTGCCATATCCGCCAGCTTGAAGGCGATGCTCTGCTGGGCCGCGATGGGCTTGCCGAACTGGACGCGCTCCTTGGAATAGCTCAACGCGTGCTCAAACGCGCCCTGGGCGATGCCCAGCGCCTGCGCGGCGATGCCGATGCGCCCGCCGTCCAGCGTGGACATGGCAATCTTGAAGCCCTCGCCCTCCTTGCCCAATAGGTTTTCCTTGGGAACCTTCACGTCGTTAAAGATCAGCTCCGCCGTGGAGGAGGAGCGAATACCCATCTTGTCATAGTGGTCGCCGAACTCAAAGCCCTTCCAGCCCTTCTCCACGATGAAAGCGGAGATGCCCCGGGTGCCGATGTCCGGCGTGGTGACGGCGAAAACCACATAGGTGTCCGCCTTAGGGGCATTGGTAATGAAGATCTTGCCGCCGTTGAGGAGGTAGTAGTCCCCCTTATCCAGCGCCGTGGTCTCCGTGCCGCCGGCGTCGGATCCGGCGTTGGTCTCCGTGAGGCCGAAGGCGCCGATCTTCTCGCCCTTGGCCAGCGGAACCAGATATTTCTTCTTCTGTTCCTCGGTGCCATAGGCGAAAATGGGCCATGAGCCGAGGGAGACGTGGGCGGAGAGGATTACGCCCGTGCCGCCGTCCACACGGGCCAGCTCCTCCACCGCGATGGCGTAGCTCAGGGCATCAAGACCGGCACCGCCGTACTCCTTGGGGTAGGGAATGCCCATCCAGCCCAGCTTGCCCAGCTTCTTGACAGCCTCATCGGGAAACTCATTGTTCTGATCCATTAAAAATGCGAGTGGCTTGATCTCCTCCTCCGCAAAACTCCGGATCTTCGCGCGCAGCTCTTCGTGCGCCGACGTGGTTTGAAACAGCATACGGGTACCTCCTTTTAAAATTTTACAGCTTGCTTGTATCTTGGGAATCGGATCCGCCGGTCAGCAGCCTGCGCAGGCTCACGGCACGGAACGCCTCGTCCTGCTTTTGCTGCAAGGCCGCCAGCTGACAGTGGATGGTGCACCGACCATGCTTGTCCTGCCAGCGGCATTCATATCCCGGCTCCATGCAGGCGCACAGGATGCCCCGCTCCCCCACGACCCCCATGAGATCGTAGAGGGAGGTTGCGTCCAGATCGCAGGACAGCTCGCAGCCGCCGAGAGCGCCGCGGCTCACCCGCACCAAATTGCCGGCGGAGAGCTTGCGCAGAATCTGGTAGGCAAACTGATTGGGGATCAATTCCGTTTCCGACATCTCGGCCACCGAATGCTTCTCCCCGTCCAGCAGCACCCGCAAAATGCGCAGCGCGTAGTCCGTCTCTTTGGTGATGATCATGCTCCACATCCTCTTTTCGCTTGCTTGTTAATACCATAATATCAATCTTGATAAATTTTGTCAAGATAGTTTCAAAAAAAATATCGCTTTATTACAGACCGCCCCAGCCCGGGTCAGCTTCGCTTTCCATTCAGCGAAAAGCCATGTTCCTTACAATTATAGAAGCCGAAAAAGCTGTGCCGTGGCAGTCCGCCGAAAGCAGAAAAGACTATGCCTGAAAACCAGAAAGCGGAGAAATTGGTTGGGGCTCGCAGGGGTCGCCCATCCAAGGCGGATGAGGCGATCCCTGACAAGCCTAAGCCATCCAACCGAAACAAGCAATAAAGTGCGTGCTTTTCATTTTATTTATGCCGATCATTCTTGGGAGACAGTAGAAAAATTTCCATTGTTATTGACATGATGTGCGTTACAGAGTAAAGTATTCATCAAGACTGATTCGCAATAAAGAATATCATGGTCGTTCCGTGATCGAGGTCGTTATGATAAAAGGAAATGTAAAAATAGATCGCAAAAATCTCATCAGCATCCTGCAAAGCTGCCTTGTGCTGATTTTGGTGATCCTTGTCGCTCTGATGATGGTCGAGATCGGCAACCTGAAGGGCACGGCCCGCGTCATCAATTATGCCGGGCTGGTGCGCGGAGACACGCAGCGGGCGGTAAAGCTGGAGATCACAGGCACCCGAAACGATGAGTTGATCGCGTATTTAGACGATATCTTAAGCAATCTGACATCCGGAGAAGGGCACTACGAATTGGTAAAGCTCAAGGACGCGGCCTATCAGGAAAGGCTGGACAGCCAGCGTGCCTACTGGGAGCGGCTCAAGGCGGAGGTCGCGGCGGCCAGACAGCGTGGATATGAGAACACCCAAATCGTTGCCATGAGCGAGACCTATTTTGAAATGGCGGACGAAACGGTGTCTGCCGCGGAACACTATTCAGAAAAGATCGCCATGAAGATCCGCACTATTGAGATCCTCTCGGCACTGGATATGCTGTGCCTGGTTATCCTAATCATGCTCCAGACCGCCATGGCACTGAAAATGGCCCGGAAAAACCAACTGCTGGAGCAGAAGGCATACATCGACATCCATACCGGCCTGCCCAACAAGGGCTCCTGCGAGGAGCTTCTCAACAACAGGGAAATTCTCCGGGAGCCTACGGCCTGCGTCATATTTGACCTGAACAATCTGAAAACCGTCAACGATACGAGGGGTCATTCGGCGGGTGATCAACTGATCCTGAGCTTTGCCCGGCTTTTACGCCGGGTGATCCCGGAAAAGCATTTCGTGGGCAGATACGGCGGCGACGAATTTATGGCGGTCATTTACCATACGGACCGGCAGGAGGTGGAGGGCATACTGGACAGTCTGCGCAGGGAAGCCGACGCTGCAAACCGTGACGGCAATCAGCTTCCTCTCAGCTACGCCTACGGTTGGGCGATCTCCGCCGATTATGAAGGCTGCATCATGCAAACGCTGCTGGACAAGGCCGACTATTGCATGTACGAAAATAAGCGAGCCTACTACGCCACCCACGACCGGAGAGCGCCAAGGCCATAAGGCTCTTTTCAAACGAAAAACAGCAAGAACGAATTCGTCGCCACTATTGCGAAAAAAGCCTGGCCTGACGAAGAAAGGACAGGGAGGCGGCACTGAACGTCCACGTCGCAGTTGTGATGGAGGTACTGAAGGCTGGTGGCAGCGTGCAGTTCATCAGCTTCGTTAGCTTTGAGGTGAAGGGGTGCGCTGCCCGATCTGCCGGTTCGATGGTTGGCTGTACAGGAAACTCACCAGCAGGTACTTTACGATGAACGCTGGGGCGAGGGGCGGACGACTATCTTCTTTGCTGCACAACTGCACCATTTTCTCATACACGGACGATAGATCCAGCACTGCCTTACATTTCCGGAGGATGGTCTCCTGCTGCATTAGATACTCGATTAATCCGCCAAGCTGATCTGGCCATTGCTGTAACGATACATAGCTGCCCTCCAGGTACAAGGTTTTTGCTGGATTTTTTCCAGTTCTCTTGCTCCAATTATACCACAGATTGGCCTCTATGGATTGAAATATAAGGCTTTTTCTTTTATTCAGTGCATATTAAGTTAGGATGTGCAGTAGATGCTCCATTTTAGCGTTTATCTGGAGATTGCCAAAGGATAAATAGAAGCAGTATTATGATGAGCAGCTTGCCGCAGAAAAGCAGCGCACCGAGCGTGTGCCCAAGCGCATTCTGACTGAGGAAGAAATGTCGGCTCTGTCCGATCGGCTGATGCAGGTCACCAAGGGCATGACCATCACGGTGCGGTATTTCAAAGAGGATACCGCCCACCCGGAGATTCCCGCAGTGGGCAACTACATCACGCTGACCGGAAAAGCGGACCGCATCGACCCGGTGTTCCGCACCTTGCAAGTGGGCGAAACCGTAGTGCCCTTTGAAGATCTGGTTGAGATCAGTGGGGAAAGCATCATGGAGATTGACCAATATCTCGGCATTACAGAGGATTAAGCACAAAAAAGGCCACCAGTCGAAAAAACGGCTGGTGGTCTTGCCTACTTATGATGTATCGTCGGTAACTGCTTGACTTTGTTTCTGACTTTTTTGCGTTCCAGTGAGAACACCATATCTGGAGTACGTTCAAAAAATCCTATATCACGCCGCCAGCTTGTGCCGCATTTGCAGTGGAACAGACCAATGAACTGCTGCTTCATTTTACGTCCGCAGTTCGGACAGATTCGCTTGCTGGCTTCCATAAAAATTTACTGGAGTTTGGCAACAATTTCATCAGCGGACATACCGCTGGCAAGCAGCTTCTTCAGCACATCTTCTGCTTCGCTCTTCTTTGCTTCTTCCATTGCCTTTGCTTCGGCGGCAGCTTTTTTGTTTTCGGCTTTGGTAAGTTCCTTGGTGACGGCTTTCAATTCTGCTTTCTTGGCTTTCATCTGCGTTTTCAGATCATCGAGATTTGCAGTCAGCGTAGCAACCTCAGATTCAATTTTTTCCTTTTCAGCGGTCTTTTCTGCAACGACGGCTGCATAATCAACGCTGGCCTTTACAGTACGAGCCTTATTCTTGCTTCCCTTGGGTCTTGCCATAATAATTTCCTCCCATAAAGTGAAATAATTTGATACTTACAAGTATATTTCCAAATAGTCAGAATTGCAATAGGTAACATGAGCCGTTTTCAACTGCTACTGTGCCACATCAGAAGGTAGGGCTTCATAATGGCAAGATACTTATCGCGTGCAGAACTTTCGTGCATATGCTTCTTGAGAATCCATCTAGTGAATACCGACACCCTCCATGATCTTTTCTATCCAATTTGTGGAAGAATCATTTTTCTCACTAAATGACCCCAAATAATGTGACGAACTCTCAACCTCTATTATTACACCATCCGGCATTCTGTATTTTTCTAAACTGAGATTCAAACCTTTAAGTGGGATTGTTCTAGCCAGTTGAGGGATAGAAACTGTATGGAGAATATCAATTTTTGATAAACCTCTATACGTTTCTGTCTTTTCGGCTTCACTTAGCAACCGTTCTGCATACTGATTTGAAATAACCTGTATGCGAAATTGTTCTTTTTCATCCTCGGTCATCTCAAGTGGAACGCCGTGCAATGTGTCTACAATATAGGACGAAATTTTAGCGAAGTGCTCGTCAAAATCAGTGGTATTCAAATTTTCTTCCTGATTCACTTCACTCTGCATGTACGGTCACCTCACTTTCCTTTTTTTTAGGCATAAACCAATAAAACATAACACAAAATGCTAAAGCAAACACAACACCAAAAACATTTTGACTCACTCTAAGACTAACCGCTCCTTGTAGTCCATATGTCTCTGCAGCAATGGCTAAAGCACCAAATGTGTTAAATACTGCCTGCCAGCCATATTGTGCTGAAAATCCTACACCGATTCCACCAAGAATTCCTATATATGCATAGATTGACGAAGGAAGCAGAAAATATAATACTGTAAAACATATAACACCTGCAATATTTCCGACAATCCTTTTACGGACTCTGTAGTGCATATCTTCCATAGACGGCAAAATCACGGACATGGCCGCAATACCAGCCCACATTGCACGTGGCATATTACAAAGTTCTGCAATGCAAAGGACAATCGGTACGCATAAAATCTGACATATCTGCCATTTTGTTCTGGAAGAAGTGATATCAAATTCTTGTATCAGATCTTTCAGATTTCTTTTATAAGTTCTGTTTTTATGATTTCGATAAAATACGAAGCAGGTAAGTGCTGCGCCTAAAGCCATTCCGACTAATCGCATCTGATAGCTTTTTCCCGTAACATCATAACCATATAGCAGCAGATACCCAAGAACCAATGTAGATTGATTAAACATGGATGGATTATGGCATCCGAACAGAATCAACACAGCCAGTGCCGCAATATTTAACAGCATTCCCAATACCGGTGAAAACTGATTTGCTAAATGCGGACATACAGTCATAATTACAAAGAACAAAGCCAAAAGCATCGTAGATTGTCCGGTGTGGATCCCCAGATCCGCATTCCTAAACACCATGAGACATAATAAGACTACTACACCTACAATGCTGTTCTCATTTCCAAATAGGATGCTGAAAATACTAACAAAGAAAAAACAAAATGCCATTGTAGCAGCTATCTTCACCAGATATACCCACATATGATATAATTTTTCTTTTAGTGTTTCACTCTTTTTCAACAGGTTTTTAGAACCCGCCTGATTTAACTGCAACTCCTGATAAAATGTCATATAAATTCTCCCATCTTCTAATTTATCTTAAAACTAGATAATCTCATCTTTCTGCTTTGGCAGCTCTATAACAAATCTGCATCCACCATATTCACGGTTTTCTGCTTTGATTGTTCCTCCGGCACTATCTACAATCCGTTTTACAAGTGCAAGACCTAGGCCATTTCCTTCTGCTTTATGAGATCCATCTACCTGATAGAACTTGTCAAATATTCTGGATTTTACATCATCCTCTATTCCTGGTCCTTCATCTTCCAGAATGAACTTAACAGAATCCTGTTCTTGTTTCAGAAACATCGTAATTGTCCCCTTTGAAGGGCTGAACTTAATCGCATTATCTAAAAGATTTATCCAGATATGCATAAAAAGTCCTTCATTCGCAGTATATTTAACTTCCTCCAATTCTACCTGAAAACCAATTTCTTTTTCTGTCCATTTTGTTTCCAATGAAAGAACTGCCTGGCGGATCTGTTCATCCAGACGATATTCTGTTTTTTTCATTGGTATATTCTGATTCTCTAACTTGGATAACAGCAAAATATTACCAACCAATCCGGAAAGTCTTTGGGTGTTAAATAAGATTTTTTCTACATATTCCTCTTGATCCGGAGACAGTTCTTCTCCCTGAAGCAACATTGTATATCCTTCAATGGCATTAATCGGGGTCTTAAACTCATGAGAAACATCAGATACAAAATCCATCTGCAGCACCTCTGTTGCACGAAGTTCTTTTGTCATAACGTTAAAACTTTGATAAGATTCTCCAACTTCTGCTATACGGCTGTTCGTTTCCAAATGCTGTTCAAAATCTCCCCGAGAAACTTCCTTCATTGCTTTACTAAGTCTTGTAATTGGTTCCAGTAACTTTGCATTAATAAAGGAAGTGATCAGCCCTGCAATCAATGTATTGAAAATCAAAAGCCAGCCAAGCACAGGTATGCTGCCCGGCAGATTAAAAAAATGATTCAAAAAAGCAAATAATAACGCAGATATGACTGTTGAAAATACAAGTGCCAGCCAGATTGCACCAGTCAGACAGGATCGGATCCGCAATCCTTTTTCTTTCTTTTGTTCCATTATTTTTTCACCACCTTGTATCCAATTCCGCGCATTGTTACGATTTCAAAATCAGGGTTATCTTTCAAACGCTCCCTGATTCTTCCTATATGTACCTCTATCGTATGTGGGTCTGCCTCCGTCTCGTATCCCCATACTTCATCCATCAACTGTTGTTTTGTAAATATTCTGCCTGGCGAAGCTGCAAGCTTATATAAAAGCAGGAATTCTTTTTTAGGCAAAACAAGACTTTCCTTATCAGTTGTAACCGTCATTGCATCATAATCAAACTCTGTTGAACCGATCACAATTTTGTGTTCATTCAGTATCTGTGCACGGCGAAGCAGTGCTCCGACTCTTAAAACCATTTCATTCACATTTACCGGTTTTACCATATAATCGTCACTTCCCGAAAGAAATCCCTGGCGCATATCATCAAAGGAACCTTTCGCAGTGATCATAAGTACAGGTATCTGATATCCTGCTGAACGGAGTTCCGACACCAGTTCATAACCATCCATAACCGGCATCATAATATCAGAAATGATCAGATCAATATATTCCTTAACCAATACTTCTAATGCCTGTGCTCCATCCGATGCACTTTTGACTTGATATCCATTCTTCTCAAGCACTTTTTGGAATAGCTGGCTTAATTCTTTATCATCTTCTACAATCAATATTTGAAACACGTTTTCCTTCCTCCTTATTAAAACAGATACCTTGCCCATCCAAGCAGATGCTGTACCAAAAATATTTTTCTCTGACGTTTCTTTGTTAATTCGATTGGCTTTACATGATATGGATCACGATAGGTTCCATCTTCCAATACCTGGCGGGACACTCTTTCATATTCCATCATGCCCTCTTCCAACTGTTTATTAATATCTTTACTGCGAATTACAAGCATCAGTTCCGTATCCAGATATGCACTTCTCATGTCCATATTAAAGGAACCGATTACAGACAGATCATCGTCAATCAGAATACTTTTTCCGTGGTATGAATAACCGCCTTCATATTCCCAGATATTAATTCCTGTACTTAAGATTCTATTTCTGTTTTTCGCATAATCGGCAGCCCCAAATGGATTCCCATTATTCGCAACTGAATTTGTCATGATAGAAAAATCTGAAACGTTCTCTGCAATCTCCTCCCATGTATTATACATCATATCATTACAGATAATATATGGCGTGTGGATCTTCACACGATTTTTTGCATTTTTCATCAATTCTCCCAACTGATACCACACTACTGGTTCTTTGGAACCTGTGTGAATAGGATTTGACACTAATGCAATCTTTTCTGTCTCAAAAGTTTCGTCCGTGTAATCGGTATCGCAGATTCTTTCCTTATTCTCTTCAAAATATTTCTGATAGCCGTTCTGCAGCTCTAAAACTGCGTTCTTTACAGATTTTCTATTTGCCAGTTTTTTATTGTCATGAAAATAATCACTGTCTTCTTGTTCCCATATCGTTTCAAAATACTCTAACAACTGGTTAACTGAATTTTCTTTCTCAGGTTCATCGCAAACCACTAACACGTCTCTGTCATAGTTCTTATGTCCCGGAAAATCACCCAGGAAATAATTGTATGTATTTCTTCCCCCAAGAATATATCTCTTTCCATCTGCAATCAAATATTTATCATGCATTCTACCCATTATTTTCCACGGTTTCAACGGATTGGCCTTATTATACAGTTTAATTTCAACATTCTCATGGGAAGATAATCCATAGAAATACGGATTTCCTTCCATATCAATCCAGCTCTCCATTCCATCTACTAACAGACGAATATGTACACCTCTGTCTGCCGCATCATGCAGTGCTCCTAAGATCAATTTTCCACTTTCATCGGATTGAAATGCAAAAGTAGAAAGAATAATTTCCTTTTTTGCATTCTTGATCAAACGCACTCTTTGTAAAAGCGCTTCTGGATTCTTTTCTATGATTACTGCCCGTTCTGTATTTTCACTGCATTCGTTCCATGACCCATTTTTTGTTTCTTTTTTGGTTGTATTGGACACTTCCAGCTGCTTTTTATATGCAACGCAGATTCCGAGCAATTCATAAAAAGCCACACATAAAAAAATTGCCAGTATAACAAGAAGGATTTTACATATTTTATGCTTTTTCATTGTACATCACTTGATTCCTTTTTATTTCTTATTCTTATTCATTAGCAATACAATACAATAGAAAACTCAATTTAACCTCAACAAGGTTTGTTTTTTCATCCATGCAAAATCTTCTTTGTACAACAGACTGTTAGATATAGCAAAAACGGCCTTTCAAAAACAGTTAACTTCTAAATCAACTGTTTTTTGAAAGGTCGTTTCATCAGATTCTTATAGCAATCCAGCAAATAATCTCATAAATAATTGTCCCAGTCGCAAATATGCACTTCGTCCGGTTTGATATTGGTCTGTCACATCACGACATTCTCCCATCGTTCTTATCAGATCATTTTTTATTTCCACAACTGCCTGACAATCTGCCATAAAACAGCCGTTTTCAAAATGGTGATATAAACTTCGATAATCCAAATTAATTGTTCCACAAGTTGCCATACAGTCATCTGCCACACTCATTTTTGCATGACAGAAACCAGGAGTCCACTCATAAACACGAACACCATGTTTAACTAATCCATGATAAAAAGAACGAGTTACATTATAAATGAATTTTTTATCAGGGATACCAGGTGTGATAATTCTTACGTCTACCCCTCGCTTAGCAGCCAGACATAACGCATGCGTCATTTCATCTGTTATGATTAGATATGGAGTCATAAACCAACAATATTTTTCAGCTTTATTTATCATACTGATATAAACTTCTTCTCCGACCTGCTCATTATCCATAGGACTGTCTGCATAAGGCTGAACAAAACCTGTTTGCTGTGCTTTATAATCGTAATGAATAATGTATTTACTAAAATCAGTATCATTCGTAGCTTTTTCACTAACAGCATTCCACATTTCTAAAAATGTCACTGTAAGCGACTGAACAGCATCTCCTTCTAAACGAATACCTGTATCTTTCCACTGTCCATACGGGTGTGTGTAATTAAAATATTCGTTTGCTAGATTATATCCACCTGTAAATCCGACTTTTCCATCAATAACTGTTATTTTTCTATGATCACGATTGTTCAAAAACAGATTTAAACCTGGCATAAACGGATTGAATACACGGCAATGAATTCCTATTGTCTCCATTTTTTTCACAAAATCTGTGTTAATAAAGCCTATAGAACCCATATCATCGTAGAATACTCTAACTTCCACACCTGCTTTTACTCGCTCTTCCAGAACATCTTGAATCTTATGCCATGCTTCAGCGTCTTCTATCGCATGATATTCCATAAAGATAAACTTTTGTGCTTTCTCCAAATCCTTAAGCTGTGCCTCTAATCCTTTCACTGCTTCATCAAAATACACAATATCCGTATTCTGATAGATTGGATACTGCGAATTTCTTTGTATGTAACTTGCTATATTTCCTGCTTTCGGAATTGTTTCTTTTATTCTGCTCAAACACTCCTGACTGTCCGGAAGCATTGGTAACAATTTTCTATCAATTTCTGCATACCGCTCACGCATTTTATGTGTGCCACCATTCAAACCAATCAACAAATACAGGCCTACACCCATAATTGGGAAAATTAGAATTAAGATGACCCAAGGCATTTTCATAGAGGATGTCTTATTTGATGCGTACAATCCCAAAACCAAGATCCCACTCAAAATCCTTGTAAATAAATTTATGACTTCTGCATATTCATTCAAGCGTGTTACGATAGTAATAATAAAAATCACTTCCAGAAGAATGCAGATTATGGAAAAACACAGCCGTTTTACCCCATTTTTTGTTTTTGCTTTGCCCTCTAAAGTATCTTGTTTCATATATATTCCGCCTTCCTACTTGCTCAGTTTTCTCCCTAAATTTCGTGGAACATACCAATTTTGTCTTTTATTCTCTGCATTTCATTACACCGGACTGGATAAGTTTGGTGCGGATGTCCTCATACAGTGAAATAATTTGATACTTACAAGTATATTCCAAATAGTCAGAATTGCAATAGGTAACCTGAGCTGTTTTCAACTTCCAAGGCAAATCTTATTCGGTAAGAGAGAAAAAAGAGACCTCATCTCGTAAAAAAGTCAATGCGGTCGTCTGCTTCTGTATTGAAATACAGTGGACGACCGCGTTGATCTTTGATGAGCAAGTACTGCCATGCCCCACACAGCGGGCAAAACTGGACGCGCTGCTGTATAATAATCCTTTGGAGTACGCCCAGCTTGTGCTGATTGGTGAGATTGAGCACTATCTCTCACTTGGTTGTGACCACGGTAGAATGGAAGACTAACCTTTAATTAAAATATCCAAAGCAGACAAAACAGCCCTCTACTTGCAGTCGTTGCAAATAGAGGGCTGTTGCTTAGTTAGCAGTTTAGCCTATTATAGTAACCATCTGAAAATACTGATATTGATATTCGTCTTCTAATACCGCCTGCATTTCTTCCATGTATAACGAGTCTTTCAACAATTTGGGATGAAATGCTCGCTCTCTCCAGAGTCGGACTCCAATTTCGGGAAAAAAATATTCCGTTCCCAGTTGCAAGTCCTTTTCGTTGCAAATAACGTTGTCCTTTTTCATTAAGCTATCAATAATACACTCGGCGGCTGTATTAAACATATCCATCCCGAACAATTTTATTGATGCCACTTTAGACAAATCACGCTGGATGCCGATTTCAGCAGCTTTTCCGTTCCGATACTGCACCAGAAAGAACGAATCATTATCCATATATCGTCCGGTTATCAAATTAGGGTCATCGGTTTCCGCACAACGCTCCATTTGCATTGCTTCATCAGAAGAATTCGACCGCTGTTTCTTCATTTGTAGAAGAGCATTTTCTAGCTCATCTGATGTCATACCTAATTTTAATTGTCCAATTCTAATATGCGGTTCAACAATTATCTCTTTCATAATAATATCTTCATATTCTCAAAAGCATCTATATTCATTTCATTGTTTAGGGCATGAAAATAGGATTATGGTAATCGAATACTGTATATCGTATCAAACTGATAGGGGTCAGATAACAAAACCTTTCCATTGGAAACTACCACAATATTTTCGCCTTCTTCAATTTGCGATAGCTGAATATTTCCTTTTAAGTATTCCGAAGCTCCCTGAATGAGATAGTAATCATTTGTACCGTACAGTTGATTGGGAGCGGTTGCATAGATAGAATTATCGCTTAAATCCACCTTTGTTACAGTAAGTTCCGATTTTGTCCTCTCCCACGGATGCAACAGGAAACCGCCTATAAGAATTGCTAGGGCCAAAGCTATACCAAAAGCAGTCAATTTCTTACTTGATTTCGTCATTTTAAGCACCTCTTCATCATAGCTCCATTTGAATTTTCTGAACGTCACATTTTTTCCGAACGATTGCAGCTATAAGAATCACATCAATGGTATCATGATTATTGGCTTCTCTGTTTGAATAACGAATTTTAAGCCTGCTTTATTTCATCTGTCCACAATTCTTTTCAAAATCGTATAGCTGCACATAAATTCCCAGAAAACTTGTAGCACAATCACAATTTTTCTTTTCACTCAGATAAACCACCACGGCAGTTCCAGCCACAGGTTATCCATATCCCCCACCGGCTTGACGGCATTGGTTTGAGTGACCGAACATCAAAATCAAGTCATGGAGGCTCGCATATTGAGCAATCCATTTTCTTTCCACTGCATCATAGGGATAACCGGAATTCCCCAGCATCTCTTTTATTCAGGATTTTTCTACTGAAATCCGGATTCCAAATCCTCCCTCTGAGTATGCAATGCTTATCCATGTTTCATCTTTTCTTAGCAAAACGCCTGTCGAAACGCTTTCTGAAGCCGATGCCTCTTCAGCGTATCCTAAGGTTTTCAATTGGTCAATATATTTTTGTATTTCTTCTTCAGAGATATTATTATAAAAGATTGCATAATACCCAGCATTAGAACCATCCAATATATATTCTATCGTTCCACTTTCCGGCTCACAAATAAGCCTAGTGTATTCATTATCCGGCCAAACTGAAGTATAAATACATTTTACATCAGACGGATTGGTTCCTCCATGTGTAGCAAATTTTCCCTGACCTGAAAAACGAATGCAAAGAAAGACCAATATCAAAACTATAAAGGCAACCGCCATACTGCTAAAAAATTCCAATTTCTTATTCATTTAGCTTGCTCCATAATTCAAACGTACAAAGCCACGATTCTTTTCTTTCGACTCTAAAGAATCGTGGCTTTTATACCCATTATCTAATGCTTTTATTACGGAATCGTGATGTCGTAGGAAATGGAGAAATGGCCACCGTTTGCCAAAGCATTCAATTTGTTTTCAAGGAAATTATCTGCATTGGAATCACCTCCATCACGGTTTCCATTTTAGATGTTGATAATAGCAAAGCACAAATAGAAAAAAATCCACAATATTGTAGCAAGACGGAGAAAAAATGTCACCAAAACGGTGTAAGCGCAAAGCAGGGATTGGTTCTTGATCTCTGTTGTGAGAGTTCACAAACGTCCGGGGTGCTGTTGCCGGAAGGATGCTTTCTTCAATTTTCTTCCAGAATTCTCTGCAAATAGCGGGCTGTTTATGCTTCTTGAGAATCCATCTAGTGAATACCGACACCCTCCATGATCTTTTCTATCCAATTTGTGGAAGAATCATTTTTCTCACTAAATGACCCCAAATAATGTGACGAACTCTCAACCTCTATTATTACACCATCCGGCATTCTGTATTTTTCTAAACTGAGATTCAAACCTTTAAGTGGGATTGTTCTAGCCAGTTGAGGGATAGAAACTGTATGGAGAATATCAATTTTTGATAAACCTCTATACGTTTCTGTCTTTTCGGCTTCACTTAGCAACCGTTCTGCATACTGATTTGAAATAACTTGTATGCGAAATTGTTCTTTTTCATCCTCGTTCATCTCAAGTGGAACGCCGTGCAATGTGTCCACAATATAGGACGAAATTTTAGCGAAGTGCTCGTCAAAATCAGTGGTATCTTCGTTGGTCATATTTCTGTTCTACCCTCATTATAAGCTTTCCGGTCTGCTTAAAGTTACAGCTTTTAGCGTAAAGCTTCCGTAGTTTTTAATGCTAAACGATAGTTATCGAACTTTTCCACAGTTTTTGCAAAAACGTTCAGAAGAAGCATTTAATGTTCCGCAGTCCGGGCAATACCATCTTCCGTCTGGCATCGGTTCAACAGGCGAGGGCGTTTGGTGTGCTTTTGCTGGAGTTTGAACGGGTGATGCAGTAAACAGCGGCGCAATATTCACATCTCTACGGCCAACACCAGCGAGACTTCTAAAATCCCACGATTTAACTTCTTGTGCCAATGTCCGTTTTGGTTCAATATACTGACCGCACCGTTGACAATATCGAACACCCAACTTGTTTTCATAACCACAATTTTTACAAGTCATCAAAGCTCCCTCCTTGCTTTTTGTTTAGATAACGAAATTTAAGCCTGATTTATTTCGTTTGTCCACAAAATTTTTCAAAATCGTATAGCTGCACATAAATTCATGGAAAATTTGTTGCATAATCACAGTTTTGTTTATCTGCATCGCTATTGAGGACGAGTACGGCAACACCCCGGTACAGCGGGCGAAACTGGACTGGTTGCTGTACAATAAGCCTTTGGAGTATGCCCAACTTGTGCTGGGTGATGAAATTGAGCATTATCTCTCACTTGGCTGTGACCATGGTAGACTGGAAGACTAATCTCTAATTAAAATATCCGAATTGAATCAGCCATCTACTTACAGTCGTAGTGACTGAAAAGAGAACTGCTATAATGCTATGAATTAGAGTATTATGAAAGCTCGCCAGACATAAAATCTGGCGAGCTTTCACTTTTCCGTAATGGGATTAGATTGCTGTAGACCTTGATACAAAAAGATAGATAATGAAAATGCACCACAAAACGACTTCAGCAATTATCAGATACTTTAAGTGCTGATGCAACTTATCTGGATCAATTTTTTCCTTTTTTAATAAAATGAAAATGAAATCTCGCATTTTATCAATATCTTCCTGCTTAACTTCCAACTTCAAATAAAAATTCTTCCCAAAGAGGAGTTGGTGCAATCCATAGTAAATTGAAAGCAAAATCAGAAATAAAGTAACACTTGCAAAAGCTGGTTGCGCCCAATCTACCACCGTTGCGCTTTCCGACAATGTAACATTTCTATAAAAAACAAGGTCGTTTAAGCCCGTAGCAAATAGAAACAAATCCCACAGGAGAAATGTATATAGAGCTTTCTTCATTTTCTATACCTTTTAACCACCAACCGCTTGATAATAATCCTTTTCGGTTAAAAAAGGTGTGGATTCGAGGAATCGGTTAATATTTTAAGTTCTGCACTGGGATCACCTCATATCAATCTCATATTCGTGCTTTAGGTATTAAAAATATCAAAGCACAAGAATCAATCCCTGTCCATGATTTTGTAACAACAGAGAGAAAATTTGTAACGAAATCGGTGTGGTTGCAAATAATATGACCCTCAACACTGGGCATCCAGCATTGAGGGCCATGTCTCTAAGTTATCTTTTGCATTGTTCTCGCACTGTATTGCAAATCAATCGTTAACCGAAGGCTTTTATTATGTCATGAAGAATTTCCATCTGCTGCGGCGAAAGATCATTTCCTTTTTGGCTTGGCGAAAGCAATTCATTACGGAGTTTAATTAAAGTTTTCTTTTGCGTACCAGTCAATCCAGAAAGAGATAGTACTTCTGGCGCATCCAGTCCTAGGAGTTCATCTGTTGAAATGCTAAATAAGGATGAAATGCTTGCAAGAACATCCAACGGAATTGCATGTGCATCACTTTCATATCCACTGGCCGTGGATACAGCCTTATTTAACCGTTTAGCCAAATCCGCCTGCGTCCAGCCACGACTTTCTCTCAGCTTTTTTAGTTTTTCTCCTAAATAATGCTCCATTCCCGTACACTCCTATCCTATATAAAGTGTACTATTTGAAATTTCAACATAATCGTACTATACTACATATAATGTTCGATTATATTGAAATTCAATTGACTTGTGAGGAGCAGGGCTGTATGTTGTGTGATAAAAAGCATTCCCATGTGCAATGGAGGGATTTCAAAATGAATGTCTTGGTTTGTGATGATGACCAGCAGATTGTTGATTCTATTATTGAAGAACTCAAAAAGAAAAGTGAGGAAACGCATGTAGCATCAAGATTTTATGGAGTTTCGCAGCCAAGTCAAATAGACTTTTCTCGTCCTTATGATATTGCGCTTCTGGATATTGATATGGGCGAAACAAATGGAATTGAGCTTGCCAGAAAGTTACGAGCAGAAAATGAAAATATTGTGATTATCTTCATTACGAATTTCATTCAGTATGCTCCAGAGGGATTTGAGGTTCAAGCCTTTCGATACTTACTAAAAGCAGATCTCTCTGCTAAACTTGATTCCTACTTTGATTCAGCTGTCCAAGAAGTACTTCGACGGAAACAGCTTGTCACAATTTCAATCAACTCTGAAATTATCGATGTACCTGTAAATGACATTCTGTATTTAGAATCTCATCGAAGAATCATTGTTATGCACTTGTTGGACGAAAAACGCCCAGCATACCAATTTTACGGCAACATAACGGAACTATCCGAAAAAATCGAGCCACTCGGTTTCCTTCGTATTCAAAAAAGCTATCTTGTCAATATGCACTATGTCGAAATCTTTCAATACAATAAAGTCCAATTGCGCGGTGGTCTTTGTCTGGCTCCAAGCGAAAAGAATTATAGTGAGCTAAAACAGAAATATTTACATTGGCGAGGTAAAAGTAGATGGATGCTTTGATCAGTTTGGTTTACACAATCATAGATTCAGTCTGCGTATGTCTGTTTTTAGACGCTTTTGCTTCGCACCGTTGGAAAGGTCATAGATTCCTTGTCGGTGTAATAGTTCAAACTATTTTAATGTATGCATCCATTGAATTCAGTGTTATTGCCTTAAATCGAAACCAAATCGTCAAAATTCTCTTGATTCTACTATCCTGCTTTATTGTTGCCAGAACTCTATATGAGAATATCTCAGGAAAGTTTTTATTATTTCTTATCGTTGTAGAATATCTCTTGACTTATAGTTTATCTTTTGCAGTCGGAATGCTTGCAACATCGGTTTGTGGGATGGATGCTCAGACGTTTCAAGCAAACAAGACGTTATCCCTAATCTATGGAATCTCTTATTATTCATCCGAATTATTTATTATTGCGCTATTTCGCAAAATGATGCTTCAGCGTATGGGCAACAGACCCAGAAGCGATGCTCAACATTCGCAGCTGATACTGTACTTTCTATTCCCATGCGCATCGTTTGTAATGCTTGTGATCCTACTTTACGTTACAAGCGGTCATAATATAGAAGAGTTTGTTTCTGCTGGCTGTTGTATTCTCATTTTTATTTCAAACGTCGCAGTCCTCTTTTTATTGGAGCGAATGGAGTATGCAGCATCGGAAAGAGAACAATTATTGATGCTTAACCAGCAGATTCAGCTACAATCGAAAAACATGACTTCGGCAAGCGAACTTTATTCTGCCCAAAGGAAAAAAGTTCACGATTTCCGGGCGCACCTGAATATCCTAAATCGATTGATGAAGAATCAAGAGTATTCTGCCGCTGAAGAATATCTTGAAAAAATCACCGAACAGCAAACTGATCGGCTATTCCTTGTCAACACACATCATCCCATCTTGGACGCACTTTTCAATACAAAAGCTGCCGAAGCAACTCAAAAGAAGATCAGCATTGATTTTGAAGTGAATGATCTATCAAATCTTCCATTTGATGTCTCCGATATGGTAGTGCTTCTATCAAACCTTTTGGATAATGCCATTGAAGCGTGTCAGCAGTATGATAAGGGCGATAAAGCGATTCATGTCATGGCCGTTGCACAGCAAGACTTTTTTATCTCTGTCCGAAACACATCGGAACCTGTTGTAATTATAAGTGGTTCCATTCCAACGACAAAACCAGAACCGCAGATGCATGGCTTTGGACTTGCGAACATCCGGCTGATTCTCGAAAAATACAGTGGAGAGTATACGATGTTCTATGAAAATGGGTGGTTCCAGTTCACCGCTGATATACCGTTCACCCCGATTTCGTGACAGATTTTCTCCATCTTATTACAGAAACGTAGACAATATTGCTTGCTGCGTATACAGTGTAAGAAAGGATGGCACAATGCACAAATCGAAAGGAGTTACTCCAATGCAGCAATATAGCTTTGAATGAAATTCAAACTTATCAATTTAATAAGAAAGGATTGCTTATGGACGAGTAACGGATATCGAGAGCAGACCAAGGATTTTGACATTCCTGCATCTCAGAAAGACTGGACAAAATACCCTGATTCCTCTTGGGCTGGTGTTCTGGTAGATGCAACAAATCGCGTTGGCTGCTACTATGTTGTCAATATTGCTGCAAAGACCGGAAAGACTTGGTATGTTGAAATTTCAAATAATATCCGATAACCGTTTTTGAGCAAGGAGTTTTTTATGCTACCGTTTTTTAATCAAAAAGAGTTGGTGGTTTGCTCAAATCAATCTCAATACCAAAAATACACATCTCTTTTAGAAAAAGAAGGAATCGGATATCGAACAAAAGTACGCGATTTATCATCGCCGTCTTTGTTTTCGATGGGAACCCGTGAAAGAACTGGAACCACATTTCAAAAGGTCAATTGTCAAACAATCTACACAATATACGTTCGCAAAGTTGATTACGAACGTGCTGTTCACGTTATCATTGTTTGATTAAACCGCCAAAACCATATACGCTTTTCCTCGCCAAACAACCAGTTGCAAAGCAGATCTGATTGTTTGGCTTTTTATTTTGCAAAGGAGCGTGATGCCATGACCCAACCCCAAACTGACCTTGCCTACCTCCGTAGCGAAAAAGCCAAAGCGGACCCAGTACCCACAACCAAGGCAGTGAAACCGTTCTCGTCACTTTTAATACCGTAAGCACCAGCGTTAAAGCAAATAAGAGGGTCATTGCAATTATTTCGGAACGGTCA
The DNA here is from genome assembly GCF_003482185.1 of Faecalibacterium sp. OM04-11BH. NCBI lineage: Bacteria > Bacillati > Bacillota > Clostridia > Eubacteriales > Oscillospiraceae > Faecalibacterium > Faecalibacterium sp. OM04-11BH. The sequence goes on along the minus strand of NZ_QULS01000005.1, from coordinate 145,430 downwards.
GGTTTCTTCTCCATACGCAGATCACCTCGAAAGTCCGGTCACATCTGAGAAATAGTATAAAAGTCAGTATGCTTCATCCGGTTCGGTAGGTGCTGCGGTAATATCACGGTAGAAAGTGGCCCATGCAGCTTCCTCATAGGGGCATACAAAAAAGAAGCCAATGCTCAATGGAATTGTCAGCAGAAGAAAAAGAGAAATCGCCATAGCCTCTGAACCGGTGAAATATTTGAGAACCAGAAAACCCCCGGCATACAGTGGCAACGAACAGAGCAGCTCCCAGCCAATGAAGCTGAAATCCAGACAGAACAGCCGCCATTTGTTGCCGTCCATAATCCGCCGGGATTCTGTGATCGCTTCATTTGCAGTCAACGAAGGATGCTCGGACATGATGTAAGGTGTCATCGCATAGCTGTATGTTTTCACGATTCCCGGAATCACCAACAGCAGCGACCAGAGGGCGATGTACAGACCCTGCAGGAATTTCATGCAGAAGCCATCCCACAGACGATCTTTCTGAGAGAACAAGTCCGAGATGGCAGCATCATTTCCATCTACAAGGTTCAGATTAAAATGAGCATATCCCAGTTGAACTGCACCGCCCACGATCAGTTGGAGGATTGCCCACAGACCAATGCCGACAAGCAAAACAGCAAGCAGCCGACCGCCGTTTGGCTGGGCGAACAGGTTAAAATGAATGTCCTTTGCCTGATTGGAATTGGAAACGACACTGTTGGAACTGCTCACAATGGTAGCACCGAGCGCACTGGCGGCAATACCTGTCAGAACAGCAGTTTTCCATTTTCCGCGCAGAGCATCGAGAGCGAGCATACGATAGTCGGCAGATATTTTCATAAAAGCAACCTCCTGTCTGAAAATGGCAAGTATGTGTGAAAAGGAATATGATATGCCACTTTAATTTAGATACGTTTGAAACGCTGAAAAAATTGCAGCATGAATGAAAAAGAGGCTGTTGCACCGGCTTTTATCCGTGTGCAACAGCCCCTTCCTTTACTTTAGCAGCTTGTCCAGTTCATCATAAACGGATTTGACGTTCGTGCCGACAATGACCTGACAGGCATTCTTCCCCGGACGGATGATGCCTGTTGCGCCTGCCGCTTTTACAGCCTGCTCATTGACCTGACGGTAGTCCTTGACCTCAAAGCGCAGACGGGTAGTGCAGTAGCTGGCGCTTACTATATCACGCCGCCAGCTTGTGCTGCATTTGCAGTGGAACAGACCAATGAACTGCTGCTTCATTTTACGTCCGCAGTTCGGACAGATCCGTTTGCTGGCTCCCATAAAAGTTTACTGGAGCTTGGCGATAATTTCATCAGCGGACATACCGCTGGCAAGTAGCTTTTTCAATACGGATTCCGCTTCGGCCTTTTTGGATTCTTCTGCGGCCTTTTTTTCGGCTGCAACCTTTTTTGCCTCTGCTTTAGAAAGTTCCTTTACTGCAACCTTCAGCGCAGATTTTTTGCTTTTCAACTGCTCTTTCAGTACGCTGATGTTGTCAGACAGCGCAGCGATCTCAGTTTCAATTTGTTCCTTGGCAGTAGTCTTTTCAGCAACAATAGCCGCATAGTCAACATTTGTTTTCTTGGTACGCACTGCATTCTTGCTTCCTTTTGGTCTAGCCATAATAGTCCCTCCACCTAGTATTGGAATTTACTAATATAAGTATATTCTTTCTGCCTCGAAATGGCAATACTTTCTTAGACAACAAGAGCAGAGCTTTTGCGAGGCCCCGCTCTTATTGCTGCCGTTAAGCAGAAAATGAAGGAGATCTATCTTTCAAAACCGCCTGCGGACTGCTGCAGCGACGGGGAGCCACAACAAACCCATCAGACAGGCTTTGGAAGAAGCAAATAGGGATGTGAGAAATGCACTGTCACAGGTTGATGCCGATTCCAAGGATCACGAATAGGATCGCCAGACAGATGCAGCTTAACATTTATCTGGAGATGGCCCAAGGATAAAATAGAAGCAGTATTAAAGCCGCTCACCGTGCAGGTTTCCAGCATGGTGAGCGGCTTTTTACTATAAGTATGAGGAATCAAAGAAGTCTTTTAAGGTGATTCCCAAGCCAAGACAGATTCTTTCGATGGTTTCTACGCTTAACTGCCCTCCCCGACGGGCAGTTGTTTGAATCGTGGAATACGATATTCCGCATTTCTTTGCCAACACAAACAGATTCATATCACGCGCTTGCATCAAATCCTGAACACGCTTGATCGTATCCACGAAAACTCCTCCCATCTTTTTAGTTCAAAACTTTTCCAACAACCTCGAATCTTTGCTCTGGAGATATAAGGATCGGTGAATATTTGGTGTTAAGAGAAACTAAAACCGGTTGGTTATGCACCACGCCATAGCTGTCGGTAAAAAACTCTGCTTGGGACTTATCTGGGGTATGTTCATCGTATTTTTTCAGATATCCACAGTCATCATATACGAATATCCCGATATCCCCGCATTCAAGTTCTTCGCAGTGCTTCACCCATACGATTTGTCCGTCATGATAACGCGGCTCCATACTATCGCCACTAACGTATATCCCGAACTCAGCCCCTGCCGGAACGCTACTGGCAGGCACCTGTATCTGTTGAAACATTTCACCTTCAAGAAAAGCTCCTAGACCTGCCGATACTGGCAACTCTGATACTGGCATCATTATGCAGTCGATTTTCGCAGGTTCTTCTGTGCCTGGCTGGTAGCGCCGAGATGCAATCAAGTCCATTTCGTACTCAGCGACTTTTTTTTGCCCGATGGCATTTAGAAGGGCGGGTTTCTGAAAGGTCTTTGTAAAGTAGGAAGGTCCTTCCTTGATGTTCAATGCGTGGCAGATTGCAACCAGTTGGTAGATGCTGGGAGTGGTGTATCCTTTTTCCCATTTACTGATTCCCTTGTCACTGACATCGACGCCATAGTGGCGGAGAAGTTCGGAGAAAGTCACAAGTGAATAGCCATTCCTTTTTCGTACAGCTGCGAGAATCAGGCCAACCTCATTACTATCCCTTGCGGCGACTGCATCATAGCACACCGTGGATGGGGCTATGTGCATTTTGGTGAGCGTGGTTTTCTTTTTCATAACAAGAACACTCCTTTGTGATCCGGTAGCCCTATTATAGTATAGAAAATACAGGAAATCAATAAGAAATCTCCAAAATAGCGACAAATTCGTAATTGACATCTCCATAAAGTGGGCGTATAATCGAACCAAATCCACAAATAACAGCTTTTTGGTGTTAATTCTGGACCGAAATCGTGTATATTTGGCGTTTTTGAGAGGTGATAATATGAGAAAAGAAAATGTAAGATGCCCGATGTGCGGAACCATGAACTATGATGTAGATCTTGATGCAACCGACGGCTGGACAAAATGCCGTCTGTGCAAAGCAGTAACCTGCTCTATGGATGAGTGGAAAAAGCATACAGTGTCCGTTCCTCTGTTAAACGAAAAACAGCTCGTGGCACGCAGTATGATTCGCAAGTAATGCACGCTGCATTCTGATAAATCTGCAAAAAGGAGGAATTCTGATGTGTGGTGATTACAACCTTCGCCGTGAGAAAAGATACGTCGAAGTGGATGTTCGTTTTACTCCTGACGGCAAGATCCGTCCTCTTGCCATAAACTATGACAAGACTCGCACTTATGGAATTGATCGTGTCTTGGCAGTCAAGCACGGTACATCACGTTTTGGCGTGAAAGGGCATTGCTTCACCTGCCTGATTTGCGGGCAGAAACGGAATCTTTGGCTTGAAAAGGGCAAGTGGTTCGTGGAAGCCTACTGTGCCACATCAGAAGGTAGGGCTTCATAATGGCAAGATACTTATCGCGTGCAGAACTTTCGTGCATAGCAGGCAAATATATTGAAATGTACTATGCACTCTTCGGAATAAGCAAAAATGACCCCGCTCCTATTAACCCAGAGCAGTTTGCAAATTCTGTTCTTGGACTGAATCTGAAGATGTTGCCGCTGTGTAGCGATGGTCACATCCTTGGATTAACGGTTTTCCAGAGATGTAGCTTCACCGCAACCCTTGAGGATGGAACAAAGCTTGTTGAAGTATTTATGCCGAAGGATATCGTAATCGATTCTGCTCTTGCGGCAGACAGATGCACTGGATGCCGGAATTTCACAATAGCGCATGAAGCAGCACATCAGATTTTGGCTGATCTGTTTCCGAACGACTACGGAAAAGCAGTCAAGTGCCGTGGGCACATTGCCTATCGGGAGAGAAACGGAAAGCCCTCGTGGGAAGAATGGCAGGCGGATACCCTTGCAGCAGAGCTGCTGATGCCAACATTTCTGATCAATGCCGAAATAGAACGTGTAGCGTTGACTCTGCCAAATGGGATTCTGTACAAATCAGTGTCTGACCCTAACTATGAAAAAATTCTGGAGATGGCTCGACGGATTGGGGTTTCTTGGTCTGCAATCAGGATCAGACTGCAGCAGATGCAGGTTATAAAAGGCAAACCCATCCACTGCCATCCATTGGACATCATGCGATTTGGAGAATGAATATGATTCAGTTAAAGAACCGTCCCTTTGCCGGTAAAGCACCGACTACTACACAGCAGGCAGAATTTAGCATAGGCTGGAGATTTTGCCCTGTTTGTGGAAATAAGTTATACCAAAAAATCGAGGGGTGTTCAGGTATACTACAAGTGAAGTGCAATAGATGCAAAGAAACCCTGAGACTTGATCTGGCATTTAGATGCCGGTGATTTTCCAGTCATTTTAACAAATACGGGTGCATTGCACCCTGAATATGGACTGTTCGCTCCGAGCAACGGGCCATTGCCGCAAGGCAATGTATGAAACGTGCTCCAAATAGCCGGGCAACAGCTGATTGAGAGATTTTCTTTGAAGATCCCTCAGTTGGTTGTTGTCCGGCTATTTTTTTAGCCTTCAGGAAGCCTGCTCCCGTAAAAAGGAGCAGGCTTTATGTTTGTCCGTTTTTCGTGGATGCCCCAAGCGGCTAGATATCCGTAGCAACTCCGAGTTTTCGACTTCTCACGCTTTATCGAAAATTTGGAGGTCACACATGAGTTTTGATCCGAATGCTATTGGTAACCGTATTTTTACTTTGCGTACAAATGCGAAGTTATCGCAGGAAAAACTTGCTGAAAAACTTGGTGTTTCCCATCGCCACCTCGGCGATCTTGAAAGGGGAAGCTCCAATGGCTCTGTAAAAATCCTGATCGATATTGCAGAATACTTCCATGTCAGTATGGATTATCTTCTTTTGGGCCGAGATCCTTCTAGGGATCAGTTTCAAAATGAACTGCAAGCCGCTATAGATCATCTTGAAAAAATCAAAGGTCTTTTATAATCACTTCAACAAGAAACGCTCCTGCCGGTTTTACACCGACAAGAGCGTTTCTTGTGTTATTCAAAAATATCGGCAAGGGTAAGCAGCTGTATTTCTCCGCGTTCCTGTGCCTGAAGTAGTCCGTCCGTAAATCCGCCTTTCGAGAAAATGTAGTAGTGGTAGTTTGTTCCTTTCCCAAAGACTGCTGCATATTCCCGAATCAGTTCCAGTTCGTCCAAACCGATTTTTTCATTGCGATATTTGCAGGAGCCGATGATATAGTCATTGCCCTCAACCGGCCTACCGACAATATCGATTTGTATCTGCTTCTTTTTTTGAGGGTCGGTTCCCCACCACTGCCCAATCTCACTCAACTCGATAGGAAGATCATTCGCATAATAGAGCAAGTAGTCTTGGCACATCTTCTCAAAAATCAGACCCATATAGTCTGGAAAATACTGCTTCACCGCATGGGGGTAGGTCTTTGCGATCCGCCCCGAATCAATGGCACTTGCATTGACCGGCACAAAACGGTACCAAAAACGAAAAAAATTGTCTGCCAGAAGATAGATCGTTTTTTTGCCCGGTTTCTCAGTGATCGGCGTTTCCTTTTTGACGATTCCAAGGTCTATCAACGTTTTGAGGTACTTCGCCACCACAGAGTTTTCTTCACCAACTTTCGTGGTGATATCATTCAGGCGAGAAGCCCCCTCTGCAATTGCCTTGATGATTGCATTATAAATTGCTGGCTCACGCAGCTCCTGCTTTAACAGGTTGGCCGGTTCCTCATAGAGGTAGCTGGAACGGTCAAACAAGTTTTCCATCAGTGCTTCATCTACGCTGTCCCGAACATCCAATTTGTTGATATAATGCGGAACGCCGCCTGTGATGCCATAAATCAGGGCGTTATCTTCCTCGGACAGATTCGGATGGAACACCGCTGTTTCCTTGTAATCCAGCGGCATGATCTTGAATTGCGCTGTTCTGCGCCCATACAGAGGGCTTTCTTTGCCCAAAACCTGACTTTCCATAAAACTCATGGACGAGCCACACAGGATCAGGTACATTTGGGACTCTGTCCATTTATGGTCGATGATGTGCTGAAGCATTGCGGAAATAGCGGGTTTAGCCTTTGCAAGATAAGGATACTCATCAATTACAAATACGATCCGCTGCTCCTTGGAGAGAGCTGTCAGTTCGTCCAATGCTGCATCGTAGGTTGTAAATTCCGGAGATGATTCTGCATTGGGTCGTTCAAAACTCATGATTGCCTTGGACAAGGCTTCCAGATTTTCTTTTCCGGTCGTATTCAAGGCAGAGAAGAAAATGGTCGGTTTATCCTTGCAGAATTCATTGATCAGCGCAGTTTTTCCAACACGGCGTCTGCCGTAAATGACAACGCATTCAAACTTTCCATTCTCATATCGTTTGTTTAACTTCCGAAGTTCCTCATCGCGGCAGTAAAATCGGCTCATTTTGTTCCCTCCCCAAAGTGTATTTATCGAATTTATATACTCGTAAGTTAGTTTCTTACGAGTATAATACTTCATTTCTTACATAAAGTCAAGAAATATATTTTTGACGGCTCATCGAAAAACAGGAACTATACTTCCTATTTTCCTCAAAAATTGTGAACTCTGAGTTCCTGTTCATTTCGTTCCGCATCGGTTACAATACAGCCATAGCTTCGGAAAGCGTTCAAAGCAGCCCTCAAGCTATCCCGCCCCTTGAAAATTGAACACGCATTCTTCAGTCACGTTCCTGTGATGATGAGCCACGTCCGTAACAAATGCGATGATCTCCCACTGAGGGAATGAGCGGTAGGTTGACGGTAAATGGATGACAGCTTCTCCATAGCTAAGAGCCATCACAGAATAATGATACTTCTGCCTTCGGGCAGCTCGGTGAGAACCACGGAGAGGTGAGAACCCTATGGATTCGGTACGCTGCCGGACGGCTGAAAGATTTCCCACACGAAAACTGAGTTTTCGTTTTCCGGGGATGTCGGGGACAAATACGGAAAGGTATAGAACTATAAATCACAGCATTTTTGCTGTTTGAGATAGTAGGGTGGGCTGTGCGAGCAGCCCACTGTTACATATACGGATAGAAAGGAGAAATCCAAATTGGCAACACGAGGCAAAAAAGAGAAAAAGTATCCGCCTATGCCCGCAAACTGGATGTACAAGCGCGGGGATGTCTACATGATGGATCTGAATCCTTACAGCGGTTCCGAACAAGGCGGCATCCGACCTGCCATTGTTGTCCAGAACGATGACGGTAATTTTTATTCCAATGTTCTTCTGGTCGTTCCGCTGACAACACAGATCAAAAAGCGAAATATGCCGATGCATTTTATTCTGCACAATCGCTTTTTGAGTGCGCCATCTATGGCGATTTGCGAAAGTCCGCGCCCCGCAGATAAATCCAGAGTGTTAAGCTACCTTGGGCACCTGTCCAAATATGAAATGCGGCAAGTGTCAGTGTGTCTGCAATACAGCTTTGGCTTCATTGGGTATAAGTCATTCCGAAAATACCTTACGGCTCCTCCGCAGGAGGATGTTCTCGCCGCTGCAAAAGAGCTGCTCTCCCAGCAGTTTCAGAATCTTCGTGTGCTGAACAGTCAGCCCCCTGCTCTCACCAAGCACACAAAAGGCGATTTACATAGCATTGAGCAGATATCGGAAAGGATGCTCTCCACCCCAACAGAATCTTCTGTTGAGTTCATGGTCGCAGAACTGGATGATGCACTTCAATCGCTTATGTTCCGCTGGAATATCTGTTATGAACGGTATTCCAGTTTTCACTTATCCGATAACGAAAAGAAGAAAATCGGTTTGATTATCCAATCAGGAATTGATTTTCTGCAAAAGAAGAAGGAGGTTCCTTTATGATGAACGCAGTTGTAAAACCTTACCATGAGATGTGCCTGAACAGCAGCGAACTGATCGTGCCGCGCGACACTTATCAGCGTGCTCTTCACCCCGCTCGTGTTGCCCGCATCGCAAAAGAATTTGACGAGCGGGTTGCCAATGAGCCGAAGATCAGCTTCCGGGATGGTCACTACTATGTGATGGACGGACAGAACACCATCGCTGCACGGAAATTTCTGAACGGCGGCGAAGATTTGCAGATTCGCTGCAAGGTTTATTTTGGTATGACAGAACGAGAAGAAGCCCTCCTGTTTGCACAGCAGACAGGCATTTCGGAACGGCTGAGTGCAGGACAGAAGCTCCGTGCCCTGATTTTTGCAGGGGAGCCTGCTGCCGTTGCATTCCAGCAGGCCACCGAATTGGCTGGCGTTCATCTTTCTTTTGAAGAAGGCCGGGGCAAGCAGCGGATCAGCTGCATCGCAACCGCCTATCACGAATTCATCCGGCTGGGTCCGGAACTGTATATCGAATCCCTTGATGTTTTGCTGAATGCGTGGAACGGAGAACCTGATTCCATGAGTTCTGCAAATCTGCTCGGCATCTGCCGCTTTGTAGAACTGTACCACTCCGAATACAGTAAAAGCCGTCTGATTGCCAAACTGCGGCAGGTCGATGCATTCACGATTTTTCGCCTTGCACGAACCGCAGGCGTAAGCCTTCCCGGCAAGACGAAGTACCTTCAGCAGGTCTATACTATTTATAATGGTGGCAGCCGCCGGGCTGCATTGCCGCTCAAGTTTTAACTTTAAGTATATTTAACGAGGTATTATCCAATGATTATCCATGAAGAACCTTCGCCCAACTCGGTTTCCTCCCCTGTTTCCACAGCAAAGGACAGCCGCTGCTATACCGTAGGACCTGATGGAAATGCTGCTCCTGAGCCGTCCCACTGTCTACCGTCTACTGAAGCAGAACGAATTCCGCTGGTTCAAGGTAAGCGGCGCTTACCGTATTTCCAAAGCCAGCTTTGAAGCATGGCTCAATGATGGCACTGTTGAACGCAATCCTGCTGTTTGACATCCTCAACATTTCACGCGAAATCTGCTATTCTTTAGCCGGGATGAGAAATCCCGGCTAAACTTTTACATAGATAGAGAGGTGTCTTTCATGGATGATATGCGGAATACTTCGGCTCCCTTATACGGAAAAGCTGAACCTGCCACTACCAAAACCACCATGTCGGTTCGTGAGATGCGGCAGCTTCTCGGCCTTGGTAAAACAGACAGCTATTGGCTGCTTCATAAGAATCTCTTTGAAGTCATTCTGATAAACGACAAAAGGCGTATCGTTATTTCCAGCTTTGAGAAATGGTATGCCAATCAGGTCAAATATCATAAGGTCAATGGTTCGCCACCGGGCGAGGAACTTTGCAAACGGTCCTATTCCGTTCCTGACGCCGCCGAGATATTGAAGGTGAAACCCGAAACGATCTATACACTCATCCGACAGGGCAAGTTGAAAACAGAAACGGCAGACTTCTGTATGAGAATTCCCAAAGAGGACTTTGAGCGGTGGTACCGATCACAAAGTCGCTACCGCACAGCAGCCGACCGTGAGCGTGACCGGGAGATTGAAGCGCAAACCATCTCCATCCCGGAAATGGCAAAACTACTCGGTATCCCACGCAAGAATGTTTATGGGATTCTTGATTGCAAAAAATACCGAGATTGTTTCGTCATTGAGCGCGTGGCCGACAGGCCGCGCATTACCAAAAAAAGTTTTAAGGCATGGCTTAAAAGCCAATCTACATACCAACTTCAAAAACCGAAAAAAGAAACGCATGAGGAGCCGCCGCTAAAACTGCAATGTCCCAAGAATGGGAAATACTACAGTTTTCAGGAAATTCAGGCTTTTTACGGAATCAGCCGCCCAACACTTGACTCGTGGGTTCTCAAAGAAGGAATTCCAACGATGAAGTTGGGAAGGGTAAAACGCATCCAAAAAGATGCTTTCGATGAAGTTCTGAAGTCCAAACGTAAAGTAGAGGAGGATGTATAATGGCTAGCATTGTCAAACGCAATAACCGATACTGCGTTGTCTATACCTACAAACACACTAATGGAACGCTAAAGCAGAAATGGGAAACCTTTACCGACCTTGCAGATGCCAAAAACCGTAAGAAAGAGGTCGAATACAAAGAATCCGTCGGTACCTTTGTGGCACCCCAGTGCCGAACTCTAAAAGACCTGCTTAAAGAATACGTCACCCTGTACGGAAGAACCAAATGGGCACTTTCAACCTATCAATCAAACACTGCACTGATTTCAAACTACATAGAACCGCTTATCGGCTCAATGAAGCTGCAAGATCTCACCACCCGCGTAATTGAGGGATATTATCAGCGGCTGCTTAAATACGAAGCCGTTGACCCTATGTGTGGAAAGCGTCAGCATCAATACGTTTCTCCCGGCACGGTTCGTTCGGTTCACAAAATTTTGAGAAGTGCCTTTGAGCAGGCTGTAAAGTGGGAACTTATGGAAAAGAATCCCTGTATTTATGCCACCTTGCCCAAATACACTGCAAAGAAGCGTGATATCTGGACTGCCGAGACCCTGTTCCATGCCTTAGAAGTCTGTGATGATCCACGGCTCCGGCTTTGCATCAACCTCTCCTTCTCTTGTTCCCTGCGCTTAGGGGAATTGCTCGGTCTGACATGGGATTGTGTGGATATCTCCCCCGAAAGCATTGAAGCCGGGCGAGCCTCCATTTACATAAATAAGGAATTGCAGCGTGTAGATATTGCTTCGCTGAACGCCTTGGAAAATAAAAATGTCATCACTCGTTTTCCCTCGCTGAGTTCCCGCTGCACCACGGTCCAGGTTCTGAAAAGCCCTAAAACAGACAGCAGTATCCGAACCATTTTTCTCCCCAAAACAGTTGCTGAAATGCTTGTCCACTATAAAGCCGAGCAGGACATGACAAAGGACGCACTGGGTGCAGAGTATGCAGACTATAATCTCGTGGTTGCCGGCCCGCTGGGAATGCCGACCGAACAATCCACCATTAACGGTGCATTGAAGCAGCTGATTGAGGAAAACGATCTCCCCAAAGTGGTTTTCCACAGCTTCCGACACTCCAGCATTACATACAAGCTCAAGCTGAACGGCGGCGATATCAAAGCCGTGCAGGGCGATTCCGGTCATGCACAGGCTTCGATGGTCACCGAGCAGTACGCACACATTCTGGATGATGATCGGCGTTTGAACGCACAACGATTCGACGATTTCTTCTATCAGCATCATGGTGCAGAGCCTGAAGCCCTCCCTCGCGCAGAGCAATCCACTCCTAAAGCCAGTCCAGTCGATACAGATGCGGCAGCAGCTCTTGCTAAACTGCTGGCTGACCCCTCTATGGCTACACTCATTAAAAATCTTGCAAAGAACCTATAAGCCTCTATACATAAACAGCGGCAGTTTTCCGTATATGGAAAACTGCCGCTATCTGTTTTAGGATGATCCCGTTTCTTTGTGTTTTTTCGCCTTAGCTTCCTCTATGTCCATCTTCAGCTGATGTGTAAGCTGTTTTACATAATCGAGTGAAACTTCATAGCCTTCTGCGATTTTTTCTGCCGGCATCCCATCAAGGATACGGGAGATCACAATGTTCTGAGTGGCTTGTTTTCTCGACTCTGCAATCATTTCCTCAATAGAGGGGCAATGTTTATTATGCATCCAGTTCAAGTAATCCAAGCGTTCAGCTTCTATCCGTGATAAAAGCCTGACTGCATAGAAATTGTCATCCACCTCGAAGCGAACTTCCTCTCCGGGTTTAACTTCAAGTTTTTTCAGCACCTCATCCGGGAGTTTTACCGTTCCATCTTCACTGACTACAATGTTAAATTTCTTTTCCATTGTACACTCCTAAAATCACGCAAAATTCTTTGTGCACAGTGCCTATACTTCCATAAGAATACCATAAAACCGTTCTTTTTACAAGATGAAGTATACTTTCCACTACATAGGTCAGAATCCTTTTATATTGTGTTCTGGCCATGTTCCTATTGCAACTGCGATTCCGACATGGTATCATAAATCCAGAAACAGGCTTCAGCTGCTTTTTGCAACTGGTGTTCTTCTGGTGCCATGAACAGCCACACGCCTCCCAGCTAATGAAAGGTGGGCATTTTACAATGAACCTTCCACTTTTCATTAGCTCTGCTAATTTTCTGCTAATGAAAAGCCTTTTACTCGCTTTATTTCGGGGTTTGTGTTCTTTACTTAGATTGACAGCGCAACAAAAAATCCATTGATAAAGCGTTACTTGTTTTACCTACTTTTGCCTAGGATTTATAGCTTCAGCCCCTACTCCTAAGCGGAAGGCCGTGTGTTCAAATCACATCGGGGACGCCAGTGCAAAAACCAAGCCCGGAAGGTCTATGAACCCTCCGGGCTTGGTTTTTTCTATTGAAAGCGCCGCCACAGCGCTCACACCAGCCTTGCCCCGGCGTGGGGCAAGCTTTCTGCGCCAAGGCTTTGCAGCTTTTGGGGCAGGGCGGCAAGGTCGCCGCCGGTATAGTACCACCCGGCAGCCAGCGCTGCCAGTGCCAGCAGCAAAAGCACCGTCAGTACCTTGCCCAGCCGGTGATGCTTCGGGTTCAGCGGCGTGGGCGGCGCAGCCGCAAGAACGGCAGGGGTCAGGGCTGCATCCGGCACAGCTCTGCCGTAAGGCTGCCAGTTTGTGCCCCCAGCCTGCGGCAGACCACAGGCGGCACGGCGCAGCAGATCCAGCAGCCACAGGCCGGGGTTCTCCTCCGGCGATACGCACCGCAGCCAGCAGCCCTTTTTGCTGCCCACCAGCAGCAGGCGGCTTTGGGGCAGCTCCGCACAGCCCGCTACCAGCGCGGCACCGGTCATCCGCTGCATGGCCTGCACCCGCGCCAGTGTGCGGGCAGGCTCTGCCTGCGGTGCTTTGCGCAGCTTCCGGCTGAGCCGGGCGTTGAGCGCGGCGTTGGCGTAGCTCATGGCCCCAAAATCGAACACCTTTTCCGCGCCGGGAAGGTTTTCCAGTCGGGTCTCCAGCAGCGCCCCGGCAGCGGCATCGCTGCACACCAAAAGCTTGCGGTGCTGCTCCAGCGCCTGCACTGCGGCGGCGGCAAGGGTCTGTTCCCCTTCCCCGTACAGCGCCGGGGCAAGGCTTGTCCGCAACTGCTGTACCGCCCGGTGCAGCTGCTGCGGGGTGCTGCTTTGCAGCGCCACCAGCGTTTCCGCACCCCGGCTGCGGCAGTGCACCGTGCCCTGCCAAGTGTCCGGCAGGGCTTCCACAGCCTTTTGCACGGTCTGCTCCGGCGCACCGAACAGCCGCAGCACGCAGCCCGCCGGGCGCTCTTCCTTATTTGTCATGACGCATCCCCCCCTGCGGCCGCAGGGGCCGCCCTTACTCTGCCCGCAGGGTCTCGTCCAAGGCGGTCAGGGCGGCGGGGTCATGCTGTGCGCTTTCGGGCAGCACCTGCGTACCGGCTGGGGTCTTGCCCTGCGCCAGCCGCAGCGCCAGTTCCAGCGCAGTCTGTGCGGCGCGGGCGCGGATGAGTGCACGGTCCGGGCGGGAGACGAACAGCTTTTTCACATAGACCTTGTCTCCCCGGGCAGCGCCCAGATACACCGTGCCCACAGGCCGGACGGCATCACCGCCGCCGGGGCCTGCCAGACCGGTAACGCTGACCGCGATATCCGCACCGGCGGCCTTTGCCGCGCCCAGCGCCATCTGCGCCGCCACGGGAGCCGACACCACATTATATTGCGCAATGACCGCCGGGTCTACCCCGACAAGCTTCGCCTTGGCCTGCTCCCAGTAGGTCACAAAGCCGTAGCCGAACACCTCGCTTGCGCCGGACACGTTGGTCAGGCGCTGGGCGATCATGCCGCCGGTGCAGCTTTCGGCTGTGGCAATGGTCAGGCCGTTGGCCTGCAGCGTGTGCACCACCGTCTCTTCCAACCCGGCGACATCCTCATCATACACCGCATCGCCCAGCAGATCATAGAACTTTTTGGCGTAGGCGCGGCACATGGTCTGTGCCTCGGTGTCGTTCTGTGCCCGGGCGGTGATGCGGATCTCGCACTCACCGGTCTTGCAATAGATGGCGGCGGTGGGATTCGTGTTTTCCAGCAGCGGACGCACCCGGTATTCCAGATTGCTCTCGCCGCCAAGCACCCGCAGCGTCAGGCTGTGCAGGGCGCAGCTTTGCCGCGCCAGCAGCAGCGGGCGCACGCTTTCCTCCCACATGGCCTTCATCTCGTGGGGCACGCCGGGCATCAGCACGGCACAGTGACCGTCCTGCTCGAACCATGCACCCGGCGCGGTGCCGTGGTGGTTGACCACCTTATGCCCATGCACCGGCACCATGGCCTGCTTACGGTTGTTGGGGGTGGTCTCGCGCCCGGTGCGGGTAAAGAAGTCCACGATCTTCTGCCACTCGTCGGAGTCAAAGGTAAGGGTGTCGCCAAAGCAGGCGGCCACCGTCTCCTTGGTCAGGTCGTCCGCCGTGGGGCCCAGCCCGCCGGTGAACACCAACAAATCGCACCGTTGCTTTGCTTCGTTGACAAAATCTGCCAGACGGTCATGGTTATCGCCGATGGTGCTCTGCCGCCGGACGGTGATGCCCAGTGCAGCCAGCTCCCGGCTGAGGTACTGGGCATTGGTGTTAAGAATGTTGCCGAGCAGCAGCTCGGTACCCACACTGATGATCTCTGCTGTCATGGACAAATCAACCCTCGAATTCTACCTGATCGGTGATGCGCACCCGGATGCGCTCGGTCTGTTCTGCGGCCTCGGCCTCCAATGCGGCAAGGCCGGGCATGGCGGCTTCGGCGGCAAGGATCTCCTCCAACTCGGGGCGGATCTTCGGGTGCGGCGGGGTGAAGATGGTGCAGCAATCCTCGTAGGGCAGGATGCTGGTCTCAAAGGTATTGATGTGGCGGGAGGTCTCGATGATCTCGGTCTTGTCCATACCGATGAGCGGGCGCAGGATGGGCAGATCCTGTGCGGCATCGGTGCACTGCAAAGCCTTGACGGTCTGGCTTGCCACCTGTGCCAGACTTTCGCCGGTGACCAGCGCTTCGCAGCCCTGCTTTTTGGCGATCACGTTTGCAATGCGCATCATGCTGCGGCGCATCAGCACCGTGAACAGCACATCCGGGGCGTTGTCCCGAATGTATTCCTGCGGTTTGGTGTAGGGCACCACGAACAGGTTAGCGCTGCCGGTATATACGGTAATAAGCTGCGCCAGGGCCTTTACTTTTAGTTTTGCACGCTCAGAAGTATACGGAGGGGATGCAAAATGGATGTGATCCAGTGCCAGACCGCGCTTTGCCATACGATAGGCCGCCACCGGGCTGTCGATGCCGCCGGAGAGCATATTCAGGGCACGACCGCTGGTACCCACAGGCAGACCGCCCTCGCCCGGTATTTTCGGGCCGTGAATATACGCACCGTAATCGCGAATTTCCACGATGACCTTGAACTGCGGGTTATGCACATCCACCTTCAGGTAGTTGTGCTTGCCCAGCAGGTAAGCGCCCAGCTCCCGCATCAGCTCCGGGCTGGTCATGGGGTAGGTCTTATCGGCGCGGCGGGCTTCCACCTTGAAGGTGCGAATGCCGTGCAGCGCGCTGCCCAGATAATCCTCAGCGGTCTGGCAAATGGTATCGAAATCCTTTTCGCACACCACGGCGCGGCTGAGCGCGGCAAGGCCGAACACCTTGCTGACCCGCTCAAAGGCTAGGTCCATATCCACGTCCTCTTCCTCGGGTTCCATATAAAAGGTGGACTGGGTGCAGTACACCTTGAACTTGCCCACCGTCTTGAGACGGTAGCGCAGGATCTTCATCATGGCTGCTTCAAACTGGTTGCGGTTGAGGCCTTTCAGGGACATTTCGCCCTGATAGCCCATAATAATTTCCTTCATAAATGTTGCATCTCCTGATGTGGGATTTATAATGGCCTCCGCTTTCGCTCTGGCCATATTCAGCGGATGAATGATTTTTATCTGTGAATGGAAAATGACCGCAGTCATTTTCCATTCACTCTTTCACAAATCGGGGTCGTGCAGGCAAACTGTATCTTCCCATAGAACGGCTTCCGTTTTTACTTTCTGATCTTCTGCAAATGCTTCATGCCGTCCTCGAAGCGGTTGAGGAAGGCATCCACATCCTCCGGGGTGTTGTCGGCGCAAAAGGACACCCGGATGGCGGTGTCGATGGCAAGCGGGTCGCGCCCCATGGCTGCCAGTGTGTGGCTGGGCTGACCGCGCCCACAGGCGCTGGCCGAGGAAACGTAGATCTGCTCTTCGGCCAGAAAAGCCAGCATGGTCTCGCTCTTGATGCACATCTCGCTGAAGTTCAGCACCTCGGGCACGGCGTTCTCCGGGCTGTTGATGACCACCTCCGGGAAGGCCTTCAGCCCCTCCCGCAGCTGCCGGTTCAGCGCACGCATGGCGGTGTCCCGGCTTTTCATGGTCTTGGCCAGACGGGTAGCCGCTGCGGCCAGACCCATGGCGTAGGGCAGATTTTCAGTTCCGGGGCGCATCTGCCGCTCCTGCTCGCCGCCCAGATAGGGCGGCTGGAAGGCCTGCACCAGCCGGTCGGAAAGGTAGAGCACACCAATGCCCTTGGGGGCATGGATCTTGTGGCCGCTCACCGAGAGCGTATCGATGTTGTCCAGCTTGATGGGCACACGCATCCACGCCTGCACCGCGTCCACATGGACGATGGTGCGGCTGTTGCGGCGCTTTACCTCGGCGGCAAGGCGTTCCACATCGTTGCGGGTGCCGATTTCGTTATTCACCATCATGCAGGCCACAAGAACGGTGTTTTTGTCCACCCGCTCCAGCATGGCGGTAATGTCCAGCGTGCCGTCTGCCCGGGGTGCTACCACGGTAACGTCGTAGCCTTGCTTTGCCAGCCGCTCCAGCGGCCGCTGCACGCTGGGGTGCTCGAAGCCGGACACCACGATGCCCTTGCCAAAGGTGCGGGTCTGCACCGCGCCCAGCAGCGCCAGATTATTGCTCTCGCTGCCGCAGGAGGTAAAGTACAGCTCCCGGCTTTTGCAGCCCAGCGTGCGCGCCACGGCGGCGCGGGCGGCGTTCAAAGCCTCTTCACTGCGCGCGCCCGGGCCGTACAGGCTGGAGGGGTTTGCCCAGTGCTCCCGCATGGCCTTGTTTATGACGTCCGCCACCTCGGGCGCTACGATGGTGGTGGCCGCGTTGTCCAGATAATGTAACTGAGGGTTTTGCAGCATATATGGATTTCCTGCTTTCTGTCGTTGTTTTCATAATAACCCAGAATAAGTATAGCACAAACCCTTGGATAACGCAAAAAATTTTCTGCATTTATGAGTGATTTTTCTCTTTTTTTGTAACTGTACCTCCTTGACAAACACCCCGGTGGTGTGCTATCTTTACAGCATAGACCGCATCCCTGCTGACGGAACCTTGTGGAGCACCACAGTGCAGGGGTGCATGGGATGTCAATGCCGACCGTCTGGGCAGCCTTGCGCAATTGCTGCGCAAAGCTGCCCTTTTTTGCTATCAAGGAGGATGTCTGTATGAAGACCGATATCGAGATTGCGCAGGAAGCCAAAATGAAGCCCATCACCCAGATCGCCGCCCAGCTGGGTCTGAAGGAGGAAAGTGTGATCCCCTATGGCCGCTACAAGGCCAAGATCGACCACCGGCTGATCCACAACGCCAAAAAGCAGGGCAAGCTGATCCTTGTCACCGCCATCAGCCCCACCCCTGCCGGTGAAGGTAAAACCACCACCAGCGTGGGTCTGGCCGATGCCATGAACGCACTGGGCAAAAAGACCATGCTCTGCCTGCGCGAGCCCAGCCTTGGCCCCGTGTTCGGCGTAAAGGGCGGCGCTGCCGGCGGCGGCTACGCACAGGTGGTGCCCATGGAGGATATCAACCTGCACTTTACCGGTGACCTGCACGCCATTGGCACCGCCAACAACCTGCTGGCTGCCATGATCGACAACAGCATCCAGCAGGGCAACCCGCTGAACATCGACCCCCGCCGCATCACTTGGAAGCGCTGCATGGACATGAACGACCGGCAGCTGCGGTTCATCGTGGACGGTCTGGGCGGCAAGGTGAATGGCACCCCCCGCGAGGACGGCTTTGACATCACCGTGGCCAGCGAGGTCATGGCCATCTTCTGCCTTGCCACCAGCATCTCCGATTTGAAGGAGCGGCTGTCCCGCATCGTATGCGCCTACACCTACGACGGCAAGCCGGTGACCGCCGGTGAGATCGGCGCAGCCGGTGCCATGACCGCCCTGCTGAAGGATGCACTGGACCCGAACCTTGTGCAGACGCTGGAGAATAACCCCGCCATCATCCACGGCGGCCCCTTTGCCAACATTGCCCACGGCTGCAACAGCGTGCTGGCCACCAAGCTCAGCCTTTCGCTGGCAGACTACACCATCACCGAGGCAGGCTTCGGCGCTGATCTGGGTGCGGAGAAATTCCTGGATATCAAGTGCCGCTATGCCGGTATTGCTCCCTCTGCCTGTGTGCTGGTGGCTACCGTGCGTGCCCTCAAGAGCCACGGCGGCGTAGCCAAGGCCGATCTGAACCAGCCCAACCTCGAAGCTGTCAAGGCCGGTGCCTCCAACCTGATCCGTCACATCGACAACCTGAAGAACGGCTTCGGTCTGCCGGTGGTGGTAGCCATCAATGCCTTCCCCACCGACACCGCCGAGGAGCAGGCCTATGTGGAGCAGGTGTGCGCCGAGCAGGGCGTGCCCTGCGTGCTGAGCGAGGTATTCGCCAAGGGCGGCGAGGGCGGCAAGGCACTGGCTGAGAAGGTGCTGGAGATTTTGGAGGATCGTCCCATCCAGTACACCTACCCGCTGGAGATGCCCCTGAAGGACAAGATCAACGCCATTGCCACCAAGATCTACCGCGCCGACGGCGTGAACTTCAGCGCCGCCGCCAGCAAGACGCTGGCCGAGCTGACCGAGATGGGCTACGGCAACCTGCCCGTCTGCATCGCCAAAACCCAGTACAGCTTCAGTGACAACGCCAAGCTGACCGGTGCGCCCACCGGCTTCACCATGGAAGTGCGCGAGGTGCGTCTGGCCGCCGGTGCAGGCTTTGTGGTGGTGATCTGCGGCAACATCATGACCATGCCCGGCCTGCCCAAAAAGCCCGCCGCCGTGAACATCGACGTGGACGCCGACGGCAAGATCACCGGCCTGTTCTGATAAAAGAGCCTGATAAAACACAAAAGGCGCTGTCCGCAAGGACAGCGCCTTTTACGTTCTTTTTCACTCCATGGTGTGGCTGCAAAGGTATTTTACCCATGCGGCGTAGCCCTCCGGCTTGATGTGGTAGCCGTCCGGCTGGGCATAGCTTTCAATCAGGTCGCCGTTTTCGTCTGCCAGTACCTCCCAAAGGTTCAGGAAATAGCAGTCCTTTTCCAGCGCAATGGCGGCAAGTTCGTTGTTGATGTGACACAGGCGGTCCCGGTTTAGCCCTGCGTGGTTTGCCTGTGTGCCCACCTCCGGCCGTACCGGCGTGATGGACTGCACATAGATCTTTGCATCCGGCAGCGCCTGACTGATCATATCCAGCATCAGGCGGTAGTAGGTCAGAAAGCTGGTGTAATCGGTGTCCCGCCCCAGCACATTGCTGCCCAGCAGTACATAGACGGCCTTGGGCTGCTGGGCGGTCAAAGCGTCCAACGGGATCTCCGTCACGCCGTCCGCCCGCTTGCAGCTGGTGCCGTTGACAAAGGCGTTGGGGCCTACCCCCTTATAGGCGCAGAACTGCGCCCCGGGCAGACCGGTATCGTAGATCTGCAAGCCCTGCGTCAGGCTGTCACCCACAAAACTGACCTGTGCAAACCAGCTTTTTTCCACCGGAGCGCTGGCCGGCAGCGCTGCCATGCGGAAGTCCAGCGCGGTCTCGGTGCTGTCCTCCAGCGTCTGCACCCGGAGCTGCCGCGCCAGCGGGTAGTTGACCGTGTTCCATGTATTATCCGTGGTCACCTGCCGCAGAATGGTGTTTTGACTCAGGGCAGTATCCACGCGCTCCCGGTGCAGCACCTTCCACAGAATGCCGATGGCGCTCAGCAGCGCCACCAGCGCCAGAAGGGCGACGATGATAAACACCCTGCGCCAGCGCCGGTGCAGGATGCGCCGCCGGTATTCCTGATAATCTGCCATTGTCGTTCCCTCACTTCCGGCCCGGAATGCGGGCTGTTCTATTTATAGTATAGCATAACTGCACCCAACAGCAAACCCCATTTGCCAAAAATGTACTGCCGGTTTTGCACGGTACGGGGCTGTTTTGGTGCAAAACTGACAGAGCACTGCCGCAAACGCTTGCATCCCATAGGCAGAATGTGTTATACTAAGGTGAATCAAACGACAGGGAGGCTTTCACGATGGCATATACACCGAAACTGACTTATAAAGGCAAGCCCCTCGTCCGCAAGGACAACGAGCTGTATTACGGCAGCATGACCGATCCCTATGTGCTGTATCTGCAGATCCTGACCACCACCCCGGTGGGCGAGCAGCAGGTAGCCGACAAGGTACACCTGATGCTGCTTTCTACCGATACCACCAAGGCACCGCAGGAGCGCGTAGCGCGTCAGACCACTAAGCACGGCCTGTACAATGCGCTGGACATCGGCGGCATCTGGCTGCAGAAGGCCAACGAGACCCGCTGAACCAAATTAAAATGAACAATGCCGGACAGTCTGCGGACTGCCCGGCATTGCGTTTTTACAGGGACGATTTGGAATGGCCTTCGCGTGCGCTTTGGCCATATTCATAGGAATTTCTTTTTTAGATTGCAATTTTGGAAAATCTGCGGATTTTCCAAAATTGCCTTTTCACGGGCGATGAAGAAGCGTTTACTCCTCGGTCACCTCAAAGTCCAGCGGCTCACCGCAGTTGGGGCACTTGGGTGCGCCGTCCAGCAGCTCATCCTCCTCAAATACGGCGGTCTTTCCGCAGGCGGGGCAGGTCACCTCGTACTGCACAGGGGCGTCCTTGGCTTCGTCCTCGTCGCCTTCCAGTGCGACCTCAAAGGTCACACCGCAGTGGGCGCAGTTGGCTTCGCCTGCATCCAGATCATCCTCGCTGACGTAGACGGTCTCGCCGCAGGCGGGGCAGGCTACCTCGTAGAAGGGCTCGCTGGCGATGTCGTCATCTCCCGCATCCTCATCCTCGTCGGCTGCGTCGTCGTCCTCGTCCTCGGCATCCTCGTCCTCGTACAGGTCGGCTTCCAGATCCTCCAGCTCCTCGCTCAGATCGTTGATCTGGTCGTAGGCTTGGGTCAGATCCTCGTCCATGGCGGCAATGGCATCGGCCATCTCGCCCAGCAGAGCGGCCATGGCCTTGATGATCTTGCCCTCTTTGGTGCTCTCATCCACGCCCAGACCATCCACTAAGCCCTGCAGGTAGGCTGCTTTCTTGTTCAGTTCCATCTGAAATGCCCTCCTAACTTATCATAAAAAAACCGGGCAAACGGTTGCCCGCTGCCCGGTATGCGACAAATGATCAGACGCGCTCCATATACTCGCCGGTGCGGGTATCGATGCGGATGTGATCGCCCTCGTTGATGAACAGAGGCACACGAATCTCGGCGCCGGTCTCAACGGTAGCGGGCTTCAGGGTGTTGGTAGCAGTGTTGCCCTTGACACCCGGCTCGGTCTGGGTGACTTCCAGCTCGATGAAGTTGGGGATCTCAACGCTGAACACCTTGCCCTTGTAGCTCAGCAGCTTGCACAGCTCGTTCTCCTTGCAGAACTTGAAGTTGTCGGGCACGTCGGCTGCGTTGACGGGGATGTCATCGTAGGTCTCGTTGTCCATGAAGTGGTACAGGTCGCCATCCTCGTAGCTGTAAGTCACGTCCTTACGCTCGATGAAAGCCTGCGGGAACTTTGCGGTGGGGTTGTAGCTGGTCTCGACCACAGAGCCGGTGATGACGTTCTTGGTCTTGGTACGGACAAAGGCAGCGCCCTTGCCGGGCTTGACGTGCTGGAACTCAACGACCTGAAGAACCTGGCCGTCCTGCTCAAAGGTCACGCCATTGCGAAACTCGCCTGCAGAAATCATAGGAATTCCTCCATAAATTTAATCTCAGATGCTTAACGCATATCTCTATTTATTTTACCCAATCTGCCCCTGTTTGGCAAGGGGTTTGGGCAAAAAAGACGATAAAAACACAAAATTTTTTACACATTCCGCGCTGCGCGGTACATTTGCTGCATGGCGCACGCATCCTCGGCCTGTGTGCCTGCGCTCTCACAGATGACCACCGGCGCAAGCTTCCGCTCTGCCAGCAGCTCCATCAGGGGCTGAGGCTCCGGGCCGAACTGAGTATCGGCAAAGGTCCAGTGGCGCTTTTCGCCGCCCGCCGAGTACTCGATGCGGGAAAAATGCACATGGAACTGCCTGGCGCGGTCATCGCCCAGCACCTCAGCCATGCGGTCCAGAATGGCGGCATAGTCCGCCTTGGTCTGGATGCCGCCCAGCGTGCGGGCGTTCAGGTGGCCGAAGTCGATGCAGGGGGTGATGCGGCTGTCCACGCCGCACAGCGCCAGCACCTCGTCCAGCGTGCCCAGCTGCCCTACCTTGCCCATGGTCTCCGGGCACAGGGTCATATCCCCAAAGCCTGCCTCGTCCAGCGCAGACACGGCGCGGCGCATGGTATCCAACGCCTTTTCCAGCGCAGCTTCCCGGCTCTGCTTGCCGCAGCTGCCGGAATGGAAGATGATGCGTCTGCCGCCCAGTGCCCGGCACACCGCCGCGCTTTGCAGCAGGTACTGGATGCTGTTCAGCCGCTTGTCCTCTTCCAGACTGGACATACTGATATAATAAGGTGCATGGACGCTGAACAGGATGTCCCGCTCCGCTGCAAGGGCAGCCATGCGGGCGGCCTTATCCAGCCCCAGACGCACCCCACGCCCGCACTGGTACTCAAAGGCGTTCAGTCCCATTTTGGCGGTGTACTCCGGCACATCCAGACTGCTTTTGTAGCCTTGGGCGGCAAAGCTGTCGCTGGTACCTGCAGTGCCGAACCGGATGTTCCAAGCTTCGCTCACAGGGTTTTCCCTCCCCGGTCGTAGTATTTCTGCCAGTGTTTCTTTTCCCACTTGCGCTTGAGGATGACCTGCGCACCCAAATCCGGCCCGCGGGGGATGACCATCAGCCCGGGGATGCCGTACAGCGCCGCCACCATGCGGTCGGCGTAGAGCTGGTCGCCCACCATGGCCATCTGGCGGTGCTTCACGCCCATGCGGTGCTGTGCCACCATCAGCGCAAAGGGCAGGGGTTTGGCTGCGCGGTACAAGTAGGCAAGCCCCAGCTTTTCAGCAAAGGGGCGCACCCGCTTTTCTGCACCGTTAGAAACGATGGTCAGCTTTACCCCGGCTTTGCGCATGGCGGCAAGCCACGCGGCCACCTCCTCCGGCAGCTCCTGACTGCGGTCTGCGGTCAGGGTGTTGTCGATATCCAGCACCAGCGCCGTGATGCCCTTGGCGGCAAGCCATTCCGGCGTGATATGGGTAACGTCCTTGAAAACATATTCGGGGGTAATGAGCATAAATAGACCCTCTCAGTCTGCCCTGCGCAAAGCAGCTTTAAAATGAAAATAGGGGAACCTGCATAAACAGGCTCCCCTACATCGGCGTTAGCAACGCGTTTAAAATCTAAAGCAACGTGCGATTCCAAGCAAGTGATTACTTGAACTTGCGCTTGCGGGCTGCTTCGGACTTCTTCTTGCGCTTAACAGACGGCTTCTCGTAAGCCTCGCGCTTACGAACCTCTGCGAGCACACCGCTGCGAGCAGTGCTGCGCTTGAAGCGACGCAGTGCGCTTTCCAGCGACTCGCCCTCTTTAACACGAATTTCCGACATCTTATTCCCTCCCTTGGACCGTGAGGCAGGAATTTCGTTGTTACATGGTAACTAACAGTAGACAGTATAGCGCATTTTATCCGGTTCGTCAACCTTTTTTTGAAAGTTTTTGCTCAAAACTTTTGAAAGATTTTTGAACAGACGCTCCCGGGTGTTTCCTGCGCTAAATCCGCCTCTGCGGGTGATGATATGTTCACGCTTATTCAGCGGAGCAGCAGTTCTCAGCCCTTGGCAGCCAGATTGACCAGACGGCCCTTGACGTAGATCTCCTTGACCAGCTGCTTGCCCTCCAGTGCGGCAGCCACAGCGGGGTCTGCCTTGGCGGTGGCAATGGCGTCCTCGGCGGTGATGTCTGCGGGCACCTTCAGGCGTGCCTTCACCTTGCCGTTCACCTGCACGGCGATCTCCACAGCAGCCTCCACGCACTTGGCTTCCTCGTAGGCAGGCCACGGATAGTAGGCCAGCTGCTCGTCGTGGCTGTGCCCCAGCTTCTCCCACAGCTCCTCGGTCATGTGGGGAGCAAAGGGGTTCAGCAGCTGCACCAGCGTCTCAAACTCGGCCTTGGTCGCGCCACCGTTGTCGTACAGGGCGTTGACCAGCGTCATCAGCTGGGCAATGGCGGTGTTCATCTTCAGGCTCTCGATATCTGCGCTGACCTTCTTGATGGTCTGGTGCATCAGGGTCTCCATGGCGGGGCGGTAGCCCTCGCCCTCCACCAGTTTATCGCTCAGTGCCCACACGCGGTCAAGGAAGCGGTTGCAGCCCGCAATGGCAGAGGTCTGCCACGGTGCAGCCTGTTCAAAATCGCCCATGAACATCTCGTACAGACGCATGGTGTCGGCACCGTACTGATCCACCACCTCGTCGGGGTTGATGACGTTGCCAAGGCTCTTGGACATCTTCACGATGGGATGGCGTGCCATCTCGCCGTACTTCTCTTCCAGTGCCTTCTCGGCGGCCTTCTGGCTGCCGTACTCCTTGAGCAGCTTCTCCTGCTCCTCAGCGGGCAGGTTGACAAAGCTGTGGGGGTTCAGGCCAAGGATCATGCCGTGGGCGGTACGCTTCTGGTAGGGCTCTGCCGTGGGCACCACACCGATATCGTACAGGAACTTATGCCAGAAACGGCTGTACAGCAGGTGCAGGGTGGTGTGCTCCATACCGCCGTTGTACCAGTCCACCGGAGACCAGTATTCCAGTGCTTCCTTGGAGGCCAGAGCATCCTTGCAGTGGGGGTCCATGTAGCGCAGGAAGTACCAGGAGGAACCAGCCCACTGGGGCATGGTGTCGGTCTCGCGGGTAGCGGGGCCGCCGCAGCAGGGACAGGTGGTCTTGACCCAGTCCTTATGGCGTGCCAGCGGGGACTCGCCGTCCGGACCCGGCTCAAAGTCGGTGATGTCCGGCAGGGTCAGCGGCAGGCTGCTCTCGGGCAGGGGCTGCCAGCCGCACTTGTCGCAGTGCACCATGGGGATGGGCTCGCCCCAGTAACGCTGACGGCTGAACACCCAGTCGCGCAGCTTGTAGTTGACCTTATCGCGGCCCTTGCCGTTCTCTTCCAGCCAAGTGATCATCTTCTTTTTGGCATCGACCACGGACAGGCCGTTCAGGAAGCCGGAGTTGACCAGCGTACCGGTAGCCACATCGGTAAAGGCAGCTTCGTCCAGATTGGACGGGGTGTTGCCCTTGACCACCTCGATGATGGGCAGGCCGAACTTCTTGGCGAATTCCCAGTCGCGGGTATCGTGGGCAGGCACGGCCATGATGGCGCCGGTGCCGTAGGTGGACAGAACGTAGTCGGAGATGAAGATGGGAATCTCGGTCTCGTTGACCGGGTTAATGCCCATCACGCCGTCCAGCTGCACGCCGGTCTTTTCCTTGTTCAGCTCGCTGCGCTCAAAGTCGCTCTTGCGGGCAGCTTCGGCCTGATAAGCCTTGACCGCATCGGCGTTCTTGATGATGCCCTTTTCCAGCCATGCCTTGAGCAGGGCGTGTTCCGGGGAGATGACCATGTAGGTAGCACCGAACAGGGTATCGCAGCGGGTGGTGTACACGGTCAGGGTGTCCCCTGCGGTGGTGCCGAAGTTCACCTCGGCACCGTGGCTGCGGCCGATCCAGTTCTTCTGTTGGGTGGACACGCGCTCGATGTAATCCAAGCCGTCCAGACCGTCGATCAGCTTATCGGCATAAGCGGTGATCTTAAGCATCCACTGGCTCTTGACGCGGTGCACCACCTCGCTGCCGCAGCGCTCGCACACGCCGTTGACAACTTCCTCGTTTGCCAGCACGCACTTGCAGCCGGTGCACCAGTTGACGTTCATTTCCTTCTTGTAAGCCAGACCGTGCTTGTACAGCTGCAGGAAGATCCACTGGGTCCACTTGTAGTACTCGGGGTCGGTGGTGTTGATCTCACGATCCCAGTCAAAGGAGAAGCCCAGCGCCTTGAGCTGGCTGCGGAAATGATTCACGTTGCTCTTGGTGACGATGGCCGGGTGGATGTGGTTCTTCATGGCGAAGTTTTCGGTGGGCAGACCGAAGGCGTCCCAGCCCATGGGGTACAGCACATTGTAGCCGTTTTTACGGCGCTTGCGGCTTACCACGTCCAGCGCGGTGTAGCTGCGGGGATGGCCGACGTGCAGGCCCGCACCCGAGGGATACGGGAACTCCACAAGGGCATAGAACTTGGGTTTTTTGTGGTCGATCTCGACGTGGAAGGTCTTTTCGTCCTCCCACACCTTCTGCCACTTGGCTTCAACAGCCTTGTAATCATACTTCATGTTTGTAATCAGCTCCAGACTTTAACCAAAATACCGTTGCTTGTGGGTGTGTATGCTTTTAAGGTACTTCCGGTACAAACCTCTCTGCCAAATCCCCCGAGGGGAAGCTTTTCTGCCAACTTTCCCTATTGCGCCGCAATAACGGAGCGGGTTCTGCCAGAAGCAAACCTTTTTGCCTTAATTATTCAATGCTGCTATCCGGGGTCAGGTACTCCGAGATGTCCACCGGCTCGCCGTCTGCCCACAGGTGCTCCAGATCATAGTAAGCGCGGCTGTTGGGCACAAAGACGTGCACGATGACGTTGGAGTAATCCAGCAGCACCCAGTTCTTGGTGTCGTGACCCTCAACGCTGTAGGGTTCCAGACCCTTCTGCGAAAGCTCGTACTCCACCTCGTCGGCCAGAGATGCCACCTGCGTGGTGGAGGTACCGGAGGCGATGACGAAGTAATCAGTCAGGACGGTCAGGCTTTCCACCTTGAGCACCCGCACATCCTGTGCCTTTTTCTTGTCCAGGATCTTGGCGATCTCAATGGCAAGCGCCTTGCTGTCGTTGAAATTATCCATGTGTTTCTCCCTTCTGTCGGAACATCCCCGCACCCGGTGTGCAGGGCATTGTTTTTGTTGTTACTGTCCGGTGCCCGCTGCCTGACCATCAGTGGTCACAGCGCCGGAAAGGTCGGTATCGCCGCTGAGGATGGCGTCGTCGGATTCCTTATCGATGCGTCCCATATACTGCACGTTGGCATCGGTGGATGCGTTGCCATGGGGCCACTGGTCGGTGACCATGTGCAGCTCGCTTACCTCCACCGGGCCGGTGTAAGTGCAGAAATACTGGTTGAGCAGGTTTGCGATGGAACCGGCATCCGGCACCACGCAGGAATAACCGGCAAAGGAGTCGGTCTTGCCCACGTTGGGCACACCCATGAACACCGGCGTCTGCGCCAGAATGATATTGGAACTGTCGATCTTGAGGAAGGATGCCAGCAGCTTTGCGATGGTGGTGATATCCATATCCGTGTGGATATAGTCCTTGAATATCAGCGGCAGCTGGTTCAGGATATCGGTAATGCCCATGGCGCGGGCGCGCTTGAACAGACCTGCGTAGAAGTAGCGCTGCATATTCAAGCGGTCGATATCGGAGTTTGCGTAGCCGTCGCCGTGGCGGCAGCGCACAAAGAACTCTGCCGAGGCACCGTTCAGATTGCGGTAGCCCTTCAGCAGCTTACTGCCGCCGTAGGACATATCCCGGGGGATATACACCTCGATGCCGCCGAAGTTATCCACCATTTCCACCAGTGCCTGCATATCGATGGTGACATAGTAGTCGATGGGCAGGTGGTACTGGTCGTAGATGACATCTGCCAGCGCGGCAATGCTGCCGCCGTTGGAAAGCGCCACCGAGTTGATCTGGTAGTTGGAAACGGCATAGGTCTTGCCGTTGGAGAGGGTCAGTTTGCGGTTCTGGGTGGTCACCAGCGTATTGCGAGGGATCTGCAGCATCCGCAGCGCACCGCCCTTGATATCGAACTGGCAGTACAGGATCATATCCGTCATGCCGTCGTTGGAGCTGGCGTCGCTGTAAGAGCGTCCCTCTTCAAAGTCGATGCCGCAGACCAGAATGTTGACCACATCGCCCTTGTACTCCTCGGCGGTCTGGATCTCCTGTACGATGGAGGGGGCGCTTTCTGCCGGGCGGATGCTGTCCTCCACCTTGTTCACAAGGCTCACACCGTACACCACCACACCGGAGATCACGGCGATCACCCCCATCACGATGGCAAAGGGCAGCCACAGCGGGGTCTTTTTCTTCTTTTTGCGGCGGCGCGGTGCATTATCCCCGCCCATGTCGGGCTGTGCCGGGCGGCGGGGCGGGGCGGCGTGCTGCGCCCCGGCGGTGCTGCGGGTGTTCTGCTCCGGGGCAGTCTTAGGGGCGCGCGCCGCCTGATCCGGGCGGCTGAGCGAGCGGTCTGTATTGATATGGCGTGGCGTCTGGCTCATGCTTTTTGTATCCTCCAGCTTTTCACTGCTCTGCAGAGTTTTTTACTTGCAGACCTGTCATATCCTTCAGTATAGCATGGTACGGCAAAATCTGCAATGTTTTATCCGGGGATGACCGGAACCATTTTTAACCGGCGTCCGGCGTTTCATCCTTCATTCTGCCCGCTGTGCGCTAAGATATCCTCGTAGGCAGCCTTGCTTTCGGGGTCAAGGGGCTTGCCCTCGGACAGCACAAAGCCGTTGGTCTGCTTGAGCGCCGCCAGCATGGCGGCGTCCAAGTCCTTCATTTCCAGCTTGCGCAGCTTTTCCACCCCGGGCCAGTCCCGCTCGGCACTGGTCATATCAGCCAGATACAGGATCTTGTCCAGCTGGGTCATGCCCGCCTTGCCTGCGGTATGGCAGGCGATGGCGCTGAGCACGGCTTCGTCCGTAACGCCCCACTCGGTACGCGCCAGAATGGCGGCGCAGATGCCGTGCCACACCGGCGTGGGGCGTGCTTCGCCGCCCTGTGCATACTCCGGGTGTGCCTGCATGATGGCGCGCATTTCGTCCTTGGGCAGTTCCTTGGCGGAATCGTGCAAAAGCGCCGCCAGTGCGGCCTGCTCCGGGTCGGTGCCGTAGTGCTTGGCCAGCTTGACGGCCATTTTTTTCACATTGATGGTATGCTCGTAGCGCTTATCGCTCAACCGACTGCGCACAAGCTCCTTTGCCTGTTTCAGCTCCATTATCTGCTACTTCCTTCTGTATTCCGGTATAGTCCCTCCCGCCGGATGACGGCGCGCACCATCTCCGGCAGTTCGGTTTTGCACTCCTCTCCGGCGGCAAGCCGGGCCCGCAGCTGGCTGCTTGCCATAGGCAGCGCCTGCACGGGGGCAAACAGGATGCGTCCGCCCGACGGGTCCAGCTGCTTTGCCTTTGCGTGCAGCGCCGGGGCATCGCCGATATCCCGGCTGGTGACCACCACCCGCGCAATGCGCAGGATATCCTGCCAGCGGTGCCAGCCCTCAAAGCTGAGCAGCATATCGCTGCCAATGGCAAGATACAGCACAGCGCCCGGATTTTCCCTTGCCAGCATTTCCAGCGTGAGCACAGTATAATTGCGGCTGCCCGCTGCGGCCTGCGCCACCTCCCAGCCGCTTACTTCCAGCGGCGGCATACCCGGCTCCTGCGCCAGTGCCGCAAAGCACCGGCACATTTCCAGCCGCAGCGCACCAGAGGCATTCGTTCCCTGCTTAAAGGGGGAAGTACCTGCCGGCATCACCACGATCTTATCCGGGCGCACGCGGTCTGCCGCTGCACGCAGGTTATTCAGGTGGCCGTTATGGGGCGGGTCAAAGCTGCCGCCATAGAGAAGGATCTTCATCTTACTTCAGCAGGGCAGCGTAGGCGCTGTCCTTTTTCTTCTGCAGATACAGCACGAACTTGGAGCCGATGACCTGCACGCAGTCTGCGCCGGTGGCCTCAGCCAGCTTGGCAGCGGCCTCACGGGCGTTGTACATACTGTTTTCCAGCACCTTGAGCTTGATGAGCTCCCGGGCATCCAGACAGTCCTTGACGCCCTGGATCAGGGTCTCGTCGATCTCGCCCTTACCCACGATGTAAACGGGGTCCATGGTATTTGCCTTGCCGCGCAGAATAGCGCGCTGTTTGCTTGTCAGCATAGTTTTTCTCCTTTATTTTCAGGTTGATATTTCGGATTTTTCAATTTCACTTTTTCACGGGAGGTGACCCGAGCGGTAGGCACGTTTCTCTTCGGACACGAATCGGGCCATTCCATCGCCCGCCCTATTGCCCTGCGGGCAACAGGGTCCCACCCCAGCGGACGGTCCTCAGAGAAAGTACCAATCGCCCGGGTCAAACACAGCAACCCTTTTACTCCCCCAGAAAGCTGGGCAGCTGCTTTTCCAGCGCTGCCAGCGCGTTGCCGCGGTGGCTGATGGCATCCTTTTCGTCCGGGGTCAGCTGGGCATAGCTGCGGTTCTCGGTGTTGGGGCGCTTGTCCGTTTTGCCCACACCGCAGTCGGCGGGGATGAACAGCGGGTCGTAGCCAAAGCCGTAGTCGCCGCACAGCCGCGTAAAAGCGATGCTGCCCGGGCACTCGCCCATGCAGGTCAGGTGCCGACCGTCCGGCAGGATGAAGCACACCGCCGAGACGAACTTTGCCCCCCGCTGCCCGGCAGGCACCGCCTGCATGGCAGCCAGAAGCTTATCGTTGTTGGCTTCATCATCGCCGTGGTGGCCGCAGTAGCGGGCGCTGTACACGCCGGGTGCGCCGTCCAGCGCGTCCACACACAGGCCGGAGTCATCGGCGATGGTAGGCAGGCCGCTGGCCTTGCAGATGGTCTCGGCCTTGATGAGAGCGTTTTCCGCAAAGGTGGTGCCGGTCTCCTCCGGCTCGATGGTGATGCCCAGCTCTTTCTGGCTGACCACCTCATGTCCCTGCGCTTCCAGAATGCGGCGCAGCTCGCGGAGCTTACCGGCGTTGCCGGTGGCTGCACAAATTTTCATCTTGATACTCCTTCCGCTTTCAAAGCTCCCCCTGAGAGGAAAGACTCTCCCCGGTCGGGGAGAGATGGCGCGTCCAGCGCCAGAGAGGGGAATCTCCGTTTCCGCGCCGCTGTAAGCGGACGGAACGGTGAGAGGGTTTTGTTTTAATGCTTCCATTCCCGGGGGAGCAGCTCTTCCACAAAGCCCTCCGGGGTAAAGGGCAGCAGGTCGTCGATGCCCTCGCCCACGCCGATAAAGCGCACCGGCAGGCCCAGACGCTGCTTGACCGCCACGACGCAGCCGCCCTTGGCGGTGCCGTCCAGCTTGGTCAGGATGATGCCGGTGGCATCGGCAGCCTTGCAGAACTCCTTGGCCTGACTGATGGCGTTCTGCCCGGTGATGGCATCCAGCACCAGCAGGGTCTCAAGGCTGGCCTCCGGGCTTGCCTTTTTGACGCTGCGGCTGATCTTGGAAAGTTCTGCCATCAGGTTTGATTTGTTGTGCAGACGGCCTGCGGTGTCCGCAATGACCATATCATAGCCGCGTGCGGTGGCAGACTTGACCGTATCAAAGATGACGGCGGCGGGGTCTGCGCCTTCGCCCGCGCTGACGATGGGCACGCCGGCACGGCTTGCCCAGATCTCCAGCTGCTCGCTGGCAGCGGCGCGGAAGGTGTCGCCGGCGGCCAGCATGACCCGCTTGCCCTGCCGGGTGTAGTAATCGGCCAGCTTGGCAATGCTGGTGGTCTTGCCCACGCCGTTGACGCCGATGACCAGAATGACGGCGGGCTTGCCGTCCAGTGCCATCTCGGCCTCCGGGGTCATCTCCTCGGCAATGATGTCGCGCAGAGCATCTGCGGCCTGCTCACCGGTTTTCAGCCCCTTGTCACGCACACGATCGCGGAGCTTGTCCACCAGATGCACCGCCACCTCGCCGCCTACGTCGGCAAGGATCAGCTGCTCCTCGAGATCATCGTACATTTCATCGTCGATGACGCTGCCGGTCAGGGTGTTCATAATGCTGCCCCAGAAGCCGGTGCGGGTCTTTTCCAGACCCGTTTTCATCTTGTCTTTTTCTTTTTTTCCAAATCCGAAGAACGCCATAGTGGTCCTCCTATCTATTTTCTATTTACTTTATATCAGGAAACCAGCGTTGCGTCAACCTGTTCCAGATCCAACTTGAGCAGCTTAGACACGCCGTCCTCCTGCATGGTAACGCCATACAGCACGTTGGCGGCCTCCATGGTGCCGCGGCGGTGGGTGATGACGATGAACTGGGTCTTGTCGCTGATGCGGCGCAGATACTGGGCAAACCGCACCACGTTGGCATCGTCCAAGGCGGCTTCGATCTCGTCCAGAATGCAGAAGGGCGCGGGGTTCACCGCCAGAATGGCAAAGTAGATGCTGATGGCCACCAGCGCCTGCTCGCCGCCGGAAAGGGCTTCCAGATTCTTGATCACCTTGCCCGGCGGCGCCACCCGGATGCCGATGCCGCAGGCCAGCACATCGCTTTCGTCCTCCAGCACAAGGCTGGCTTCGCCGCCGCCGAACAGCTCGGTGAATACGCGGCTGAAGTTTTCGTTGATGGCGCGGAAGCTGTCGGTGAAGATCTCCCGCATCTGGGCAGAAAGCTTTGCGATCATGCGTCCCAGTTCGTTGCGGCTCTCCTCCACGTCGGTCACCTGACGGGACAGTTCATCGTAGCGGGCTTTGACCTCCTTGTACTCCTCGATAGCGCTCACGTTCACGCTGCCAAGGGCGCGGATCTTGCCGCGCAGGTCTGCCACCTGTGCCCGCAGCGCGGTCAGGCTGTCGAACTCCACGCACAGCTGCTCCGCCTGACTGACTGAGAGCTGGTACTCGTCCCACAGCTTTGCCACGGTCTGGTCGTACTCGGTCTCGGCAGCGGCCTTGCGCTCGGCAAGGCGTGCCATCTCCCGGCCCATCTCCTCGCGGCTGTCGGAGGCGGTGCGGGCTTTTGCCAGTGCTTCCGTTTCCTTCTGCTGGCAGGCAAGCCGCTTTTCAGTAGCTTCGCGGATGGCCTGCTCCTTTTGGGTAATGGTGGTCTGGCTGTCTGTTTTGGCCTTGCGGATAGCTTCGATCTCGGTGCGGCAGGCTTCACTGCGGGCGGCAAGGGCGGCAAGGCTTTCTTCCAGTGCGGTGCGGCGGGCAGCGGCGTCCTTGGCACGCTGTTCCAGCGCGGCGATCTGGCTGTAAGCCAGCTCTGCATCCTTGCGGCGGGTCACCTGTTCCAGCCGCTTGGCGCTGAGCGCCTGTGCCAGCTGGTTCTGTTGGGTCAGAAAGCTGTCGCTGCCCTCTGCAATGCGGCTCAGCTCGGCAGTCAGCTGCTCGATCTGCGCTGTCAGCTCTGCCTGCTGCAAGGCAGCGGCATCCGCCTTTGTGCGGCTGTCGTTCAAAGCAGCCTGCAAAGTGTCCATCTGCTGCTGCGCGTTCTGCACGGCAGTTTCCAGCTGGGCGGCGGCAGCTTCCAGCCGCTTCTGTTCGGCCTCCGCACGCACCCGGTCGTTGGCAGCGGTGATCTGCTCGCTGGCGGTGGCGGTCAGCTCTGCCTGCAAAGCATCTGCCTGCTCTTTACACTGGTCAGTCTTTTCCTGTGCGGCAATGCAGTCCTTTTGCAGCTTCGCCGCCTTCAGACGCAGCTCCTCCATCTCCTGCTTGCGGGTGAACAGACCGGCGCTGCGCTGCACGCTGCCGCCGGTAAAGCTGCCGCCTGCATTGATCACCTGTCCGTCCATGGTGACCACTTTGTTGTGGTAGCCGTTGTCCCGCGCCACGCGGGAGGCTTCGTTGATATCCTCCACCACGATGATGCGTCCCAGCAGGTTCGAGACGATATTCTCGTACCGGGGGTCAGCCTGCACCAGCGCAGAGGCCAGCCGTGCCGTGCCGGACAGCCGTCCCCGGAACGCGCCGGGCTGCACGGTGTCCAGCGGCAGAAAGGTGGCGCGGCCTGCATGGTCGTTGCGCAGCAGGGCGATAGCGGCTTTCGCGGCGGCTTCGTTTTCCACTACGATGTTCTGCAGCGCGCCGCCCAGCGCGGTCTCGATGGCAACCTCGCACCCGGACTCCACTTTCAGGATGGTGGACACCGGCCCCAGAACGCCCCGCAGACGGCGGGCCCCGGCGGCGCGCATGACCGCGCGCACCGAGTTCTGGTAGCCGTCCATGTTCTTTTCCAGCTCCCGCAGCACCGAAAGGCGCTGCCGGGCGGCATCCAGTTCCCTGCCCAGCCGCTGCTCAGCGGCATCGGCTTCGTCCAGCGCGGTCTTGCGTCCTCGCAGCTTGAGCTCCAGACCGGAGCGGATGTTGCCCAGCTGCTTTTCGTTTTCCTCCAGCGTCTGGCGGTACTTTACGGTATCGGCCAGATCCTGTCTTGTTTCCTCCAGCTGTGCGGCGGCATCCCGGGCGCTCTGCTCCAGCGCGGGCAGACGCTGCCGGGCGGTATCTCCGGCTGCTTCGGCGGCAGCCTGTGCCACCTGCGCTTCGGTGCGCTTTGCAGTGTGGTCGGCAAGCTCTGCCCGCAGGCTGTCCTTGCGGGCACCGCTGGCGGTGCTGGCATCTGCCAGCCGGGCAAGTTCGGCATTCAGCGCTTCGATCTCTGCCGCCAGCTTTTCGCCCGCCGCTTCCATGGTCTTTGCCACGGCGCGGTGGCGCTGCAACGCGGCGTCTGCTTCGGCGGTGTCTTGCTGCCCGGCGGCGATCTCCTGCTGCAGGGAAGCCGCGCTCTCGTCATTGCGCAGAATATCGTTTTCCAGCACGGCGATGCGGCTTTCGGAGCCGCTGATCTGCTGGGTGATGCTGCGGATATCCCCATTCAGGCGCTCGACAGCAACCGTCAGCTGCTGTGCCTGCATACGGATCTCCTCAGCCTCCTGCTCGGCGGCCTTGGTCTCCCGGTCAAAACGCTCGTAGTCGGTCTGGGCAGTCTCGTAGTCCCGCACCTGCTGGCGCACGGCCTCCCGGGCGCGGTGCACCCCATCGGTCCACAGGGTCACTTCCAGCGTTTTGCGCTGGGCGCTCAGTTCCAGAAACTTCTGCGCCTTGGCGCTTTCTTTTTCCAGCGGGCCCACCCGGCTTTCCAGCTCGCCAAGGATATCCCGCAGGCGCTCCAGATTTTCGCCCGCCGCAGCCAGACGGCGCTCGGCCTCGGTCTTGCGGTAGCGGTACTTGGCAATGCCGCAGGCTTCTTCAAAGATCTCGCGGCGCTCGCTGCTTTTGGCTGCCACGATCTCCGCAATGCGTCCCTGCCCAATGACCGAATATCCGTCCCTGCCGATGCCGGTATCCAGCAGCAGCTCATACACGTCCCGCAGACGGCATACCTGCCCGTTGATGGTGTACTCGCTGTCGCCGGAGCGGTAGTATTTGCGTCCGATGGTCACCTCGTCCGCGTCCACATCCAGCGTGTGGGCGGTGTTGTCCAGCGTCAGCCGCACCTGCGCAAAGCCCATGGGGCTGCGCTTGCGAGTGCCGCCAAAGATGACGTCCTCCATCTTGCCGGCGGCGCGCAGCTGGCGGGAGCTGGTCTCGCCCAGCACCCAGCGTACCGCGTCCGAAAGGTTGGATTTGCCGGAGCCGTTAGGCCCCACCACGCCGGTGACGCCGGTATCAAAGCTGATCTTTACCTTATCGGGAAAGCTTTTAAAGCCCTGGATCTCCAGTTCCTTGAATACCATTTACTTTTCCTTTATAACGCCCAGCAGCTTGAGCGCTTCCTTGGCGGCGCACTGCTCGGCGGCTTTTTTGCTGCGTCCCTCGCCCCGCGCCACGCGGTCGGAGTTAAAGCGCACCGCCACCACAAAATGCTTGTCGTGATCCGGGCCGGACTCGCTTTCCACCACATAGCTCAGGCGCTCTTCCGGGTTCTGCTGCACGATCTCCTGCAGACGGGTCTTGTAGTCTGCCTCGGCGTGCTTGCCCTCGGTGATGAAGGGTAGGATAAACTTGCGCGCCACCTCCATGCCGCCGTCCAGATACAACGCGGCAATAACAGCCTCAAAGGCGTCCGACACCACGCTGGGGCGGGTGCGGCCGCCGCAGCGCTCCTCGCCGCGGCCAAGGCGCAGATACTCGCCAAGGTCGATCTCCTGCGCAAACTGGAACAGTGCACCCTCGCTGACAAGGCTGGCGCGAATGCGGGTCAGGTCGCCCTCCGGGCGGTCAGCGTAGGCGTGGAACAGGTAGTCTGCGGACACGATCTGCAACACGCTGTCACCCAGAAATTCCAGCCGCTCGTTATGCTTGACCGGGGTACGGCTCTCGTTGGCGTAGCTGGTGTGGGTAAGCGCGGTCTCCAGCAGCTCCGGGTTTTTGAATTTGTAACCGATGATAGTTTCCAACTGATGGCTCATGGTCGTTTTTACTCCCTTTTATTCCTCAGTTTTCTGCGCTGCGGCCAGCTCGTCCAGTGCGGACTGCATGGTGCCGCACAAATCGTTCTCCACGCAGATCTTTGCCTGCCGGATAGCGTTTTTGATGCCCTTTGCCTTGGAGGAGCCGTGTGCCTTGATGACCGGCTGCTTTGCGCCAAGGAAGGGCGCGCCGCCGTATTCCTCGCTGTCCATCTGGTGCTTCAGGTCGGTAACGCCGCCCTTGAGCAGCAGATATGCCAGCTTGCCGCCAAGGTTTGCAAGGAACATCTGCTTGAGCATACCCAGCAGCATCTTTGCCACGCCCTCGGTCAGCTTGAGGATGACATTGCCGGTAAAGCCATCACAGACCACCACGTCCACCTCGCCGTTGGGCACATCACGCGGCTCGATATTGCCCACAAAGCGGATGCCCGGGGTAGTCTTGAGCAGCTGGTGGGCGTCCCGCAGCACGGGGGTGCCCTTGCTCTCCTCGGCACCGTTGTTGGCCAGTGCTACGCTGGGGTTTTTGCGTCCCTCTACTTTGTTCACATAGCAGCTGCCCATGACCGCAAAAGCGGCCAGCATCTCCGGGCGGCACTCCACATTGGCACCGCAGTCCAGCAGCAGATAAGCCTGCCGCTTTGCGGGCACCATGGTAGCCAGTGCCGGGCGCTTGACGCCCCGCAGGGTGCGCACGATGAGGCTTGCGCCAACGTGCAGCGCACCGGTGCTGCCGGCAGAGACAAAGGCATCGCCTTTGCCCTCTTTAAGCATATTCAGACCCACCACGATGGAGGAATCCTTCTTCTGGCGGATAGCGCGGGCGGGCTCGTCGCACATCTCGATGGTCTCGGTGCAGTTCACCAGTTCGATGCCGTCCAGCGGAATGTTGTGCTCGGCGGCAGTTTTGCGCACCAGCGCCTCGTTGCCCACACCGATCAGCTGCACGCCGTACTCCTTGACGGCCTGTGCAGCGCCTTCCAGAACAGCCAGCGGGGCGTTGTCGCCGCCCATCATGTCCACAATGATCTTCATACCTGTTTTCTCCTTTCAGGTGGTTTGCCTTACAGAGCAGTTTCCTCCAGCCACTGCTGGAAGCTGGCAACAGCGCGCTCAGCCTGTGCCATGTAACGCAGCCGCTTGTCCCGGGGACGGGTCTCGGCGGGCAGCGGCGGCAGAATGCCCATGTTTGCGCCCATGGGCTGGAAGTTCTTGTTCTCGGTGGTCAGATACTGCACCAGCGCACCGCACATGGTATCGGCGGGCGGCGGGGGCAGCTGTTTGCCCTCCAAGTGGGCGTAGAGATTGCGTGCCGCCAGCAGACCGCAGGCGGCGCTTTCCATATAGCCCTCAAAGCCGGTGATCTGCCCGGCAAAAAACACGTTAGGGTGTGCTTTCAGGCACAGCTGGGCGCTGAGCACCCGGGGCGCATCCAGAAAGGTGTTGCGGTGCATCACACCGTAGCGCACAAACTCCGCATTTTCCAGCCCGGGGATCATGCTGAACACCCGCTTCTGCTCACCCCATTTGAGGTTTGTCTGGAAGCCCACGATGTTATACAGGGTGCGCTCCTTATTTTCTGCGCGCAGCTGTACATTTGCCCAAGGACGGTGGCCGGTGTTCGGGTCTACCAGACCCACCGGGCGCAGCGGGCCGAACCGCATGGTGTCGGCACCCCGGGCAGCCATGATCTCAATGGGCATACAGCCCTCGTACACAGTGACGGTATCGGCCTTTTTGCCGTGGGCGTCCGGGTCGGGCTTTGCGCTCTGCTCTGCACCGGTGTCAAAATCGTGCAGGGGGGCACGTTCCGCACCGGCTAGTGCTGCGTGGAAGGCCTCGTACTCTGCCTTGTTAAAGGGGCAGTTCAGGTAGTCGGCCTCGCCACGGTCGTAGCGGGAGGCGGCAAATACCTTGTTGTAGTCCAGACTTTCGGCGGTGACGATGGGGGCAACGGCATCGTAGAAATGCAGCCGCTCGTCCCCGGTCAGGCGTCCGATCTCATCGGCCAGCGCACCGTCGGTCAGCGGGCCGGTGGCTACCAGAATGGGAGTGCTCTCGTCGATGGTTTCCACCTGCTCCCGGTGGACAGTGATATTCTCACACTGCTCCACCATGCGGGTGACAGCGGCGCTGAAGGCATCGCGGTCCACCGCCAGCGCACCGCCGGCGGCCACGCGGGTCTCCTCGGCGGCAGTCAGCAGCCGACTGCCCATGCGGCGCATCTCTTCCTTCAGCAGACCGGAGGCGGAGTCCAGCCGCTCAGCCTTCAGGCTGTTGGAGCAGATCAGCTCCGCAAAGCCCTCGCTTTTGTGGGCGGGGGAAAAGTGGACGGGCTTCTGCTCGTACAGTTCTACCTGCACGCCCTTGCCCGCCAGCCAGAGAGCCGCTTCGCAGCCCGCCAGACCCGCGCCCAGAATGGTTACTTTGTACTCGTTCATTTGGTTTTTCCTTTAATCCTTTTTGGGCACCGGCATCTCAAAGCCGCAGCCCTCCTTGGCGCAGTACAGCTTGCCGCCCTTGC
Source organism: Faecalibacterium sp. OM04-11BH (assembly GCF_003482185.1). NCBI lineage: Bacteria > Bacillati > Bacillota > Clostridia > Eubacteriales > Oscillospiraceae > Faecalibacterium > Faecalibacterium sp. OM04-11BH. The sequence goes on along the minus strand of NZ_QULS01000005.1, from coordinate 106,157 downwards.
GGAACAGGGTGCTGCCGCACTTTTCGCACTTGGTAGCCACCGGCATATCCCATGTCATAAAATCGCAGTCCGGGTAGCGCTCGCAGCCGTAGTAGATGCGTCCCTTGGAGCTCTTGCGTTCCAGCAGACGCCCCTTGCCGCACTTGGGGCAGATGCCGCCGGTATCCTTGACGAGGCGCTTGGTGCCCCGGCATTCCGGGAAGCCGCTGCACGCCAAAAACTTGCCGTACTTGCCCACCTTGATGACCATGGGACGGCCGCACAGGTCGCACACCTCGCTGGAAGGCTCGTCCGGCACCTTGACCTTTTTGCCCTCCATGTTCTTTTCGGCCTGCTCCAGACTGGCTTCAAAGCCCTGATAGAAGTCGTCCACGGTCTTGCGCCAGTCGGCCTTGCCGCTTTCCACCTTATCCAGATTCTTCTCCATCTGGGCGGAGAAATCCACGTCCACGATGTGGGGGAACTGCTCCAGCATCAGCCCGTCCACAGCCCGGCCCAGCAGGGTGGGCTTAAGCTTTTTCTGGTCGCGTTCCACATAGCCGCGGTCGATGATGGTGGTAATGATAGGTGCGTAGGTGGAAGGACGGCCGATGCCGTTTTCTTCCAGCGCCTTGATGAGGGTGGCTTCGGTGTAGCGGGCGGGCGGCTGGGTGAACTTCTGCTCGCTCTTCAGCTCCCGCAGCTTGAGCACCTGTCCCTGCTCCAGCGGGGGAAGGTTCGTTTCCTTCTTTTCCTTTTCGTCGGTGGCTTCCTCGTACAGGGCGGTAAAGCCGTCAAAGGTCACGGTGTAGCCGCTGGCCTTGAAGTGGTAATCCGCCGCACTGACGGTGACCGACACGGTATCCTGCTGGCAGTCTGCCATCTGGCTGGCCATAAAGCGGCTCCAGATCATGCGGTACAGCTTTGCAGTGTCGCCGCTGATGCTCTTGTCCACCTCGTCCGGGGTCAGGGAGGGCACAGAAGGACGAATGGCTTCGTGGGCGTCCTGTGCTGCCGTGGCGCTTTTGGTCTTCCATGTGCGCTTATAGGGGCAGATATACGCCTCGCCGTAAGCACCGGCGATATACTCCTTGGCGGCGGCCACAGCCTCGTCCGAGATACGCAGACTGTCAGTACGCATATAGGTGATCAGACCCATCATGCCGTGCCCGGCAATATCCACGCCTTCGTACAACGTCTGGGCGGCGCGCATGGTGCGGGTGGCCGTAAAGCCTAAGCGGCGGGAGGCCTCCTGCTGCAGGGTACTGGTGATAAAGGCCGGGGTGGGCTGCTTTGCGCGCTTGCCGCGCTTGAGCTCGCTCACCACATAGCTTGCGCCCTCCAAACCCTTTTCAATGGCGCGTGCCTCCGCCTCGCTTTTGGGCAGCAGCTTTTTGCCGTTGGCGTCCGTGGCAAGGCGTGCCACAAAGCTTTTGTGCCCGGCACCCAAGGTGGCGTCCACGTTCCAGTATTCATCGGGCTTAAAGTTTTCGATCTCCTTTTCCCGGTCGTCGATCAGCCGCACCGCCACGCTCTGCACACGGCCTGCGGACAGGCCGCGGCGCACCTTGCGCCACAGGAACGGACTGAGCTTATAGCCCACCAGACGGTCCAGCACGCGGCGCGCCTGCTGGGCGTTGAACAGATCCTCGTCGATGGCGCGGGGGTGGGCCATGCCCTCCTTCACGCCCTTTTTGGTGATCTCGTCAAAGGTGACACGGTTGGGCTCGTGGGGGTCCAGCCCCAGAATATTGGCCAGATGCCAGCTGATGGCCTCGCCCTCGCGGTCCGGGTCGGTCGCCAGCAGCACGCCGTCGGCGTGTTTGGCCTTGCTCTTCAGTTCCTTGATGAGCTTTTCCTTGCCCTTGATGCTGATGTATTGCGGGGTATAGCCATGCTCCACATCGATGCCCAGCTGAGATGCGGGCAGATCGCGGATATGGCCCATGCTGGCGGTGACCTCGTAGTCATCGCCCAGATATTTGCCGATGGTTTTCGCCTTTGCAGGCGACTCCACGATAACCAGTTTCGCCATTTCTTCTTTTCTCCTCTATCTGCAACGTGCCCCCAAAGGGATGCACGGTCATTCGCTCATATTATTGTACCACAGCTGTTGTGTGCTTTACCAGCGGAAATATTCCACAATTTTACCGCAGCACATACCGCTGCCCCGGCTGCTTGTACACCCGGCCGGTGAGTTCCAGCTTCATCAGGGTGCCCAGCAGTGCGGACATGGGCAGGCCGGTGCTCACGCACAGTTCCTCGATGCCCACGGGCTTTGGCCCGATGCCCGCCAGCACCCGGCGCTCGGTATCGCTCAGGGGTGCAGGCTGCTTTACAGCCGCCGGTGCTGCCTGCCGGGTATGCAGGCCCAGCGCCGCCAGCAGGTCGGCAGCGCCGGCCACGGCCCGGGCGCGGCCGTCCCGCAGCAGACCGTTCGTGCCTGCTGAATTGGGGGAATAGATGCTGCCCGGCACGGCGTACACCGGCTTGCCGTAGCGCTCGGCGTGGGCAACGGTGGACATGGTGCCGCTTTTTTCCCGCGCCTCCACCACCAGTACGGCAGAGGAAAGCGCCGCGATGAGCCGGTTGCGCTGCAAAAAGCAGGTAGGGCCAATATATTCACTGTATGGCGGGTACTCGCTGATGACGCAGCCCTTGTGCTCGATTTTCTGCCGCAGAGCGGCATTGGCTGCCGGATAAGTGCGGTCGATGGGTACGCCCATCACCGCGATGGTGGGGCAGTCGTTTTTCACTGCCGCCCGGTGTCCGGCGCTGTCCAGCCCATCGGCCAGACCACTGACGATAACAGCTCCGTTTTTTGCCAGTTCGCCGCCGATATCTGCCGCCGCGTTCAGACCGTATTCCGTGGGCTTTCGGCTGCCCACGATGCCCACCGCCCCGGGCTCGTTGAGCCAGCAGGGGTCGCCGGTGCAGTAGAGCACCAGCGGCATATCCGGGATGCGGGAAAACGCCAGCGGGTAGTCCGGGTCGTCAAAGGGCAGAATGCGCACCCGCAGGGCATCGCACTGCATCACCAGCGTGTGGAAACTTTCTGCATCCAGCTGTGCTGCCCGCTTAAAGGCCGTATCCCCTGCCGCCTGCCGGAATTCCTCGGTCTCCCGCGCTTCCCACGCCTCCTGTGCGCCGCCAAAGGCATCCAGCACCTTTCCGGCGTGGAGACTGGCGGGCCCCAGCACCTGCGCCAGCCACAGCCAGCACAGCAGCGGGTCGGGTGCAGGCTCCGGCGGGAACAGGCTGGTCTGCCCGGTCACAGGCTCTCCTCCCGGAAATGCCACAGCAGGATGCTGCCCGCAATGCCGGCGTTCAGGCTTTCCACCCGGTCGGTCATGGGGATGCGCACCGTGCTGTTGCAGGCGGCGATGGTCTCGTCGGTCAGACCCTGTCCCTCGCTGCCGATGACCACGCAGACACCGCCGGGGTACCCGGCCTTTGCCGCGCTGAGCGGCTGGGACTGGTACAGCGCCGCCGCAAGGCAGGTGATGCCTTTTTCCCGCAGCAGAGCGATGGCCTGCGGCATGGCACCGGTCTCGATGACCGGGATGCGCACCGCTGCGCCCATGGAGGCGCGCAGGGTCTTAGGGGCGTAGACACTGGCGCAGCCCTCGCTCAGGATAACGCCGTCAAAGCCAAAGGCCGCTGCGCTGCGCAGCAAAGTGCCCACATTGCCGGGGTCCTGCACCCGCTCCAGTGCCAGATACCGCCCACCGGGGCGCACCTCCTCCAAGGTATGCACCGGGGTGCGGAACACCCCGAACACCCCCTGATGGGTGCCCACGTCTGCCAGCTTGTCCGCCACATGATCCTCTACCAGATAATGCTCGCCCGGCAAAGCGGCAAGCTCCGGGCACTTTTCCAGTGCATTTTCGGTATAAAACAGGGTCTCCAGCTCTGCACCGCGGCAAAGCTCCGGGCACAGCTTGCGCCCTTCGGCCAGAAAGCGCCCCTCGGCGCGGCGGAATGCTGTACTGGAAGCAAGGCGGCAGGCATATTTTATTTTTGCGTTTTCCCGGCTGGTGATCTTTTCGTCCATGCGTTCCTCCTGAACAGGTGTGTATGCGTTCTGCTTTGGATACAATAGAAAAAGGGCAGCGACTGCCGCAGATTTCTGCGGCAGGGCGCTGCCCCGTTGCCTTGTTTCCCTGGCCGCAAAAAATGCCCGGATACAAAACGGACGCCCGCGTATACGCGCGGGCGTCACGATGCAAGGTCTTTATCAGGCGTTCTTCACGGTCTCGACCAGAGCGGCAAAGCTCTGAGGATCGTTGATGGCCATCTCGGACAGCATCTTGCGGTTCAGCTCGATGCCTGCCTTCTTCAGGCCAGCCATGAAGGTGGAGTAGTTCATGCCCAGAGGACGAACTGCGTTGTTGATGCGGCAGATCCACAGGTTGCGGAACTGACGCTTCTTCATGCGGCGGCCAGCCAGAGCGTAGTTACCGCTCTTCATGACCTGCTGCTTGGCCATCTTAAAGTGCTTGCTCTTGCAGCCGTAGAAGCCCTTGGCCAGCTTCAGCATCTTCTTACGACGTTTGTGGGTCATGGTTGCGCCTTTGATACGTGCCATTTTTTATATCTCCTTTAGTATCTCGTAGAAAGTTTTGTGTACCTGCGGCTCGCTCTTAGGCGTAGGGCAGCATGCTCTTGATGGTAGCTGCGTTGGTCTTATCAACGTAGCTGGGCTGACGGTAGCCACGGGTCAGCTTGGTGGTCTTCTTGGTCAGGATGTGGCTGCGGAATGCATGACCACGCTTGATCTTGCCGTTCTTGGTCAGCTTAAAGCGCTTCTTAGCGCCGGAGTGCGTCTTCAGTTTCATCTTAGCCATTTTAGTTTCCTCCTAAAATTAGTCCTTATTGGGTTTCGGGATCAGCAGAATGGACATCGTGCGGCCCTCGAGCACGGGCGGCTTATCGGTGGATGCCTGAGGCAGCGCCTCGGCAAACCGCTTCAGCACGTCTGCGCCCAGAGCACTGTGCGCCATTTCGCGGCCGCGGAAACGGATCGAAACCTTTACCTTGTGTCCGGCTGCCAGAAACTTGGCAGTCTGGTTGAGCTTGGTGTTGAAGTCGTTGGTGTCAATATTGAGCGAAAGGCGGGTCTCCTTGACCTCGACAACCTTCTGGTTCTTCTTGGCTTCCTTCTCCTTCTTCTGCTGTTCAAAACGGTATTTACCGTAGTCCAGCACCTTGCACACAGGCGGCACAGCCTGCGGTGCGATCTTTACCAGATCGAGCCCGGCTTCTTCTGCAGCGCGCATGGCCACCTGAATGGACACAACGCCCTTCTGCTCGCCGTCTGCACCGATCAGGCGAACCTCACGATCACGGATCTGGCCGTTGATCTCCAGTTCCTTCGACTTTCCAGCGGTAGCGATAATGAATGCACCTCCAAACAAAATCCATAGTGTTGCAATATTTGGCATAGAAAACGCGGCCGCCCATATTCTGGACAGCCGCGCGAAATTTCACACAAAGCCGCAGCATTCGCAAAGGAATAAGCTGCTGTTTCGGGTATAGCCCGGGGACATTCTCCCACAAGGCGAGCGCGGCACAGGCCGTAGCTGCTTTCTTTACCCGGTTATTTTACCACGCCTTGCCTGCCCTGTCAAGCACTTTTTATGCGTTCTTTGGAAAAAATATGACTTTTCCCTTTTACGCCTCGATCAGTTTGCCCAGTGCAAAGGAGTAGATGCCCTTATAGGTCACCTTTTTTGGCGCAAAGCGCTTTTCGATGGCAATGGCGTAAAGGTTCAGCTGGGCGCGGTAGGCGCGCAGGAAGTCGCTTTCCGCCTTGCGGCGGTCGGTCTTGTAGTCCAGCAGTTCCAGATGATCCGGGTACACCAGCACAAGGTCGGCAATGCCCTGCACCAGCACCTGCGCGTCTGCGGCAGCGGGCAGTTCCTCGTGCCCCTGCGCCGCCAGCACTGCACCGGCGGGCAGCGCCGTGATGAAGGGCAGCTCCCGCAGCACCTGCTCGGCGGCGCAGATCTTTGCAAAGGCTTCGCTTTCCACAAAACGGCGGATGCACACCGCATCCAGCTTTTCCGCGATCTCCGGGGCGGTCAGCTGCAATGCCACCTGACGGTCCCGCTCTGCCGGGATGGCCTCGTCCAGCGTGCCCGCGGCCTTGGCCGCAGCCAGCCGGGCAAAGTCTGCGTGCTCCAAAAAGGCGTGCAGCGCGGTGCCCATCTCGGCGGCGGTCAGGCCGTCCTTGGAAAGGAAGCCCGGGCGCTCCAGCGTGGTCTGTTCGGTCTTGTGCACGATGCTGGTCACGCTGACCTTGGCGGGCACCTGCGCAAGCGCTGCCGCCGGGTACTGCCATGCAAAGTTCTGCCGCAGGGTCTCAACCAGTGCCGGGTCGGTCTCCGGCGCTTCGTCCGGCGTATCTGTATCTATTTCCTCGGACAGCTGCACGGCATCGTCGCACACTTTGATTGCCATCGTACTTTCGGTCTGCACAAACAGCAGCTCCCGGTTGCCGGAAAGCTGCCGCAGCACCCCGCCGTCCGGGTGCACCAACAGCGCCGCCCGCAGCCAGTCGGCAAAGCTGTTGGCCTGCTGGTGCAGTGTGGCTCCCGCCCCGGCAGCCAGAAAAGCCGCTGCCTTGGCAAAGGGCTTTGCGCTCTTGCCACTGCTCAGGGGTACGGTGAGGATGAGCTTATCCTGTGCACGGGTGAGCGCCACATACAAAAGGCGCATCTGCTCGCTGCGCAGTTCCTTAGCGTGGGCAGCGGCCAGCGCAGTGTAGGCAGCGGTCTTGTAGGCGCCCTCGCCGTTTTCCGGCCGCAGCCGCAGCCCTGCGCCGAAAGTGCGGTGCACCAGCACCGGCTGACGGATATCCGAGGCATTGAACTTGCGGGCTGTATCCCCCACGAACACCACCGGGAACTGCAAGCCCTTGGAGCGGTGGATGGTCATGATGGACACGCACCCGGGGTGCACCCCGCTGGGTACGGTGTCCTGTCCGGTGCTGCCTGCCTGTGCGGCGGCATCAATGGCGCGCACCAGCGCCGAAATGCCGCCTGTACCGGAAGTGGCGCAGAAGTTGGCAAAGCGGCGGGCATCCTCCCGGCGGCGGGCACCGTTTTCCAGCACGCCCAGCGCCGCCAAATAACCGGTGGAGGCAAAGATCTCTTCCAGCAGCTGCTCTGCCGGGGCGCTGCGCGCCATCTGCCGCAGGGCGGTGAGGTGGGCGTAGAAGTCCTTCACCTTCTCGGTAAAGGGATCGTCTGCCGGGTCCTCCAGCGCCAGCAGCAGCGCGCCGTACAGGCTGATGCGGGCGGGCTTTTTGTCCGGCTCTGCCGACACCTGACGGCTGCGGGCGCGCAGTCGCACAAGGTCATCCTCTGTAAAGCCGAACATGGGGCCCAGCATGGCGGCAGCCAGATAGATATCCTGCGAGGGGTCGTCGATGACCTTGAGCAGGGCGATGAGGGGACGGATGTGGGGTGCAAGCATCAGGTTCTCCCGGGCGTCGGCATATACCGGGATGCCCCGGGCGGTCAGTGCCTCCACATAGGCCGGGAACTCGGTGCGCGCTGCCAGCAGTACACAGCAGTCCTCGTACCGCACTGGGCGGGTGGTACTGCCCTCCCGCACCGGCTCTCCGGCAGAAACCAGCTGCGCGATGCGTTCGGCGATCCAGCCTGCATCGGTTTCCGTCTCATCGTCCGGCAAAAACTGCACTTCCACGCTGCCCTGATATTCCCCGGGCGCGCCGCAGACCAGACGCTGCCCGTCGCCGTAGGCGGTATCGCCCAGCTCCGGGGTCATGAGCTGCTCAAAGAGGTAGTTGATGCCCGCCACCACCTGCGGTGCGGAGCGGAAGTTTGCATCCAGCGCCAGCAGTGCGTCCGTGCCCGGGGTGCCCTCCGGCGGGCGTGGACGAGCTTTTGCGCCCGGCAGCAGCGGCCAGCTGTCCAGCTTTTGCCGGAAGATGCCCGGCTCTGCCTGCCGGAAGCGGTAGATGCTCTGCTTCAAATCGCCCACAAGGAAAAGGTTATCTCCCGCCGGGGCGGCAAGGCAGCGGTAAAGCGCATCCTGCAAGGCGTTCGTGTCCTGATATTCGTCCACCATCACGGCGGCGTAGTCCTGACGGATGTTCTCGCACAGGGGAGTGGGCACCCCCTCCGGGGTGCGCAGCAGGCGCAGGGCAAGGTGTTCAAAATCGCTGAATTCCAGCAGCTTGCGCTCCCTTTTTCTGGCCGTGAACCGGGCATCGAAGTCCCGCACAGCGGCAAACAGCGCCCGCAGCCGGGGCAGGGTGATCTGCCGGTCGGTCTCGGCTTCGGCCTCGGAGCAGCAGATGAGTTGGGTCATCTGCTCAAACAAAGCGGCAGCTTCGTCCGAACGGGTCTTGATCTCCGCCTTGTGGTCGCCGCCCAGACGCTTTTTCATGCCTTTCAGGCCGGGCGCTTCCTCCATGCCCAGCACATAGGGGGTGAGCAGATCGTACAGCGGGTCCCACTGCCCGGCAGCTGCCAGCTGCTCCGCCTGCGCAAAGAGGGCGGCAGTTTTTTCCAGCCTTGTACCGGCCTCCTCGTATTTTTCTGCCACCGCGGCCTGTGCCTTTGCCCGGGCAGAGGGGGTCTTTTTTTCCTCAGCAGCTGCCTGCTCCTGCGCAAAATCCGCATGGCAGTCGGCCAGTGCTGCCTTCAGCAGCTCCCGCGCAGCCTTGGCGCAGCGGGCAGCTTCGGCCAGAAGCAGATCGTGCCAGCAGGTATCGGCAAAGCCGTTTTCCTGTTCATAAGGCGCAAGAAATTCGTCCAGCTTGCGGTCATAATCCGGCAGTGCCCGCAGAAAATCGTAGATCTGCAAAATGGCATCGCCTGCGGGCTTGTCCGTGCGTCCCTTGCCGTACAGGTCTGCAAAGGCGCAGAAATCCGGGTCGCGGTAGGCGTTTTCCAGCGTTTCAGCCAACGCCGCGCCCCGCAGCAGCTGCACGGTACCGGGATCTGCCGGGGCAAAATCCGGCGGGATATCCAGCGCCTGAAAATGCTTGTGCAGCAGGTTCAGACAAAAAGCATCAATGGTGCAGATGGGCGCGCGCTGCAATAGCATCCGCTGACGGCGCAGCATGGCGTTGCCGGGCTGCAGCTGGCTGCGGTGCAGCAGCGCCTGCCCGATGCGGGCACGCAGCTCTGCCGCCGCCGCGTTGGTAAAGGTAACGATGAGCAGCCGGTCGGCGTTGACCGGCTGCTCCGGGTCGGTGATCAGCTGCACCGCCCGCTCGGTCAGCACGGCGGTCTTGCCGCTGCCTGCGGCTGCGCTTACCAGCAGCGCACCGCCCCGGTCGGCAATGGCGGCCTGCTGCGCCGGGGTCCATTTGGGTCCGCTCACGGCTGTTCCTCCTCTTCTTCGGGTTCTTCCTCAGGTTCAAAGGGCTTTGCGGGGGCTTCCAGCGCACGCTCGTGCAGCCCGGTCTCGTGGCAGCAGATAAAGCTGTAATCGCACCAAGTACAGGGGCTTTTGCTGCTGCTCACCACCAGCGGCTCGGCGTCGATCTGCCCGCCGTAGAGCTGCTCGCCCATCTGGGTGACAAGGTCGTCCAGATGCAGCTGGATGCGGCTGAGCTTTGCGCTGTCCGCCCGTTTGTCCTTCTGGTAGGGACTGGGTGCGCCGTTGCGGTAGCCGAAAGGCAGATACTTGCCGGTTTCGTCCGCATCCATTGCGTCAAAGATCTTCTGCTCGTCCCGCACAAGGCCGTCCAGCTGGTACTCCACCGCCCGGGCAGCCTGCCCGCGGGGCAGGGTCTGGGGGGCGGGGTCGGCCAGCAGATACAACACGCCCGCCGGCTGTGCGCCGGTAAAGCGCCCGCCGGAATCCCGGGTCAGGCTGAACAGATACAGCAGCATCTGGCAGTCCAGCCCGCAGTAGACCTCTTTCAAGTCCAGCTTTTTGCTGCCGGTCTTGTAGTCCACCACCCGCACCCAGCGGGTGCCGTCGTCCTCGATCCACTCGTCCGCGCGGTCCACCGTGCCCACCAGCTGCACCGTGCGCCCGTCCGACAGGCGGTACACCTGCCCGGGCACTGCATCCTCGCCCCGGCCTATTTTCAGCTCACAGGCCACAGGCTTGAATTGGGACTGGTTCTGCTCGTCCCGCAGGTAGCACAGCAGGCTGGTCATGCTCTTTTTCAGCCGGGAGAGCAGGTAGGCAAAGCGTGCGGTATCCTCCGGCAGATAGCGCCGCGCGTACTCATCCACCAGCGCAGCGGCAAGGTCAGCCATGGCGGCATCGTCCAACTCCAAAAAGGGGCGCAGCCCGGCACAGGGGTTGTCCTCCCCGGGGTGGGGGTCCAGCGCCATCTGCAAGACCCAGTGCATCAGCGTGCCGCTCTGGTCTGCCGAAAGCTCCGCACGGCGGCGGGGTTTGAGCCCCAGCACATACTGCAAAAAGTAGCCGTAGCGGCAGGTATAGTATTTTTCCAGCTGGCTGGGCGAGATGTGCAGCCGCCTGCCCAGCAGCATTTCCAGCGTGGGCAGATCCTGCACCTGCCGGGGCGGGTCCTGCTCCATGCGCTGCAACAGGGCAAGCCCCCGGGGCGCCTGTACCCCTTCGCCGGGGGCGCGCAGCGCCTCGGTCAGGCTGGCACGTTCCAGCTCGGTCAGCGGCCAGCCGCCGCCCAACACGTCTAAGCCGTCTGCGGGGGTGGCAGCAAGGTCGATCAGTTCCAGCTGCGGCGCGGCGGGCTGCAATGCTTCCACGATGGGCTCCAGCGCGGCGCACAGAGTCTGCCCCTGCCCTTTCGGCCAGCTCATCCACAGCCCCTTTGCCGGGGCAGTAAGGGCCTTGTAAAAACAGACCTGCTCGCGCACCACGCGGTTCTCAAAGCAGTCCGGCAGGTCGATCTGTTTTGCCATCAGCAGGTCGCGGTCGGCGTGGGTCAGCAGGCCGCTTTCTGCGGGGGTACAGGGAAATTCCCCCTCTGCCAGCCCCAGCACAAATACATAGTCCGGTGCATCCAGACGCATTTTGCCGGCACTTGCCAGCACCACCGCATCCAGCGTCTGCGGGATGTGCCCAAGGTCGGAGGAACGCAGCAGCAGGTTGAAAAGATCCTCGTACTCCGGCACGGTGATGCCCTGACTGCCCAGCAGCCGTGCCATCTCGTCCAGCAGCTGCATCACCACGTTCCACTCGCGGGCGGCTTCCTCTGCCGCCGGGATGCCCCGGGCGGTGCGGATATCCTCCACCTGCGCGGCTTGCTGTCCCTCTGCGCCCAGCTCCTTCAGGCAGAAATACAATGCCCGGCTGATCTGCTCGGCGTTGGCGCTGCGCACCTTGCTGCGCAGGGTATCCACCGCCGTCACCAGCTTTTTGCGGGCGTTTTCGGCGCGGGTCAGGTTCTGGGTATCCTCCTCGGTCAGCTCGGCGTCACCGAAGCCCCGGGGGCTTTTTGTAAATTCTGCTCGCCACGCCGCTGCATTGGGCGACCATGTGTAGGCGTAGTTTTCCAGCGCGCAGACTTCCGGCTCGGTCAGGTCGCACAGGCCGGTCTTGGCCAGCACGGTCAGCTGCTCGGTCATGTCTGCGCCCCGCAGCAGTGCCAGCAGTGCCCGCACCGCCGTAGCGGGGGCGCTGAACTCCGGGGTGGTGGGCTCGTCACAGTACAGTGGGATCTCTGCCATGCGGAACTCGTACCGCACCGCAGCCCGGTACAGGCTGATATCGCGGCAGACCACTGCGATCTTTCCGCAGCGCACCCCCTGCCGCATCAGGCGGCGGATGGCGGCAGCGGCGCAGCGGGCTTCCTCTTCCCGGCTGGCAGCGGCAAACAGCCGCAGCTCCGGGGCGCTTTCCGGCGGGGTGCAGCTGCCGGTCTCCAGCAGCTCAGTCAAGGCGGCAAGGCCCGGGGCGTCTTTGTGGCGCAGGTCCCGCCGCAGCAGCTCCGGCGCTGCCACCTGTGCGCCGTTTTTGCGCGCCAGCTGGCGCAGCTGCGCCGCCACCTGCTTTGCACCGGAGAACAGTTCCAAATCCCCGGGCTGCATGGGTGCACCGTCCTCGCATAGTGCCACCGTCACGGCGGGCAGAGCGGCCAGCATCGCGCCCATCAGCCGCTTTTTGGGCGCGTTGAAGGTGTCGAACTCGTCAATGAACACCTCGCGCTCGCGCAAAAAGTCCGGCAGCTCGTTCCGGGCAAGCGCGGCTTCCAGACGGTCAGCCGCCAGCTCCAGACGGTCGGCGGGATCCATGCCGGTGCCCGCCAGCAGGCTCTCGTAGCCCTGAAAGATGAGCGCCAGCTCGCCAAGCTTTGCGCTCTCGGTGCCGCAGTCCCGGGCAAGCTCCTGCAATTGCTGCCCGGAAAGCCCGGCGCTTTTCAGCTCGTCGATGGTCTCGGCTGCCATCTGGCAAAAGGCCGCGCTGCGCCGGTGGCGGTAGTAGTAGTGCACGTTATCCTGCAATTCCTCCAGCGCACGGCGCACCAGCACCGCCCGCCCGGCATCGGTCAGGGTCTGCACCGCCGCGCCGCCAAGAGCCGCAAGGATATGCTCCGCCAGACTGGTGAAGGAATAACTTTCCACCATGCCGGAAAGGGCATCCCCCAGCTCCCGGTAGATGCGTGCCTCGGTGCTGGAGGTGAACTGCTCCGGCACCAGCAGGATACTGCGCTTTCCCGCCTCGGCACGGGCGCGGATGCGGGCATACAGCAGGGTGGTCTTGCCGCTGCCGGAAGCACCCAGAACCAGTTTCAGCATTTCGGTCTCCTCCCGCTCATTGATTTTTGTCTTTATTGTAACACGAAAGCAAAGATAAAACCACCGCTTTTCTTTGCAATCCCGCCGCCGCTGTGGTACACTGAAAAAAACATTCTGCACACCGGAAAGGGACTTTGTATGAAGATTTTAGCCGTTGACTACGGAGACAGCCGCACCGGCCTTGCCACCTGCGACCGCACCGAATTTCTGACCACCGCCATCACGCCCCAGATCACCTTAAAGGCCCGCAACAAAGTTGCCGCCCGGGTATGCGAGGTGGCGAAGGAGATCGAAGCCGAGATGATTCTGATCGGTCTGCCGCTGAATATGGACGGCACCGAGGGTGAGCGCGCCGCCAAGAGCCGCAAGCTGGCAAAGACCGTGGAACTTTGGAGCGGCCTGCCGGTGCGGATGTGGGACGAGCGTCAGACCACCTGCGCCGCCGCCGATCTTCTGGACGAAAGCGGCACCTACGGCAGCCGCCGCAAGGAGATTCTGGATTCGGTCAGCGCCACGGTGATTTTAGAGGACTACCTTGCATGGCGCAAGGAGCACCCCGGGGAGATATAAAAAATGATGCCTGTGCTCACGCACAGGCATCATTTTTTTGACTTTACTATTTATCCCTGATAGGTCTCGATGCTCACGCTGTTGATGGTGATCTCGGTGGTGGGCTTCTGGCTTTCGTCCACAGCGGTCTGGGCGATGGTGTCCACGATGTCCATACCCTCGTACACCTGCCCGAACACAGTGTCGGTGTAGTCCAGATAGGGCGCACCGCCCGCCGTCTGGTAAGCGGATACCACCTCGGCGCGGTAACCGGCGGCGTTCATCTGGTCTGTCAGTTCCTGCGTTACCGACTGTTCTCCCGGCAGCGATTCCACCACATAGAACACACTGGCGCACGCGCCGGAAGCGTCCACGCCCATGCACAGCGCCCCGGCGTAGTGGTGCAGGCTGTCCGATGCTTCCACCGGGTAGCGGCTGCCCTTCCAGATGGTAGAGCCCTTGCCGTCTGCGCCCTGCCCGGCTTCCACCACGAACTGGTTCTCCACCCGGCTCACGGTAAGGCCATTATAGTAGCCCTGCTGCACAAGGCCGATAAAGTTGTCGCAGGCCTGCGGGGCCTTTTCCGGGAAGAGCACCGCCCGGAAAACACCCGCAGAGGTATCGAACACCGCAACCGTGTCCCCCGCTGCCGGGTGGGTGAATTGCAGCTCTGCCGATTCCACCGCCGGGCGGCTGATGCTCTGGACTTTACTGCCGTTTTCCTGCGGCCGCAGACTGCAGCCCGTAAGCAGCAGCACCGCCGCAAGACAGACCGCCCCGAATTTTTTCAACATACTCCCGCTCCCTGTTCCATATACTGTACTACAACGCTGCACAGCGCAGCGCAAAAGATTCAACCAGTAGTATACCATATTCTGCGCGGCAGTGCGAGAGGAAATTGCGTGAAAATTTATCCGGTGAATTCTGTGCGAAAAAGCATCTTGACGAACCGGGCAAAACACGCTACACTATAAACAGACCAAGCGGGGTACAGCCCGCAGCATCAACTGCTTTTTGTGATGAAGCAATACAGGAGCGTATTATGTCTGACGAGATCAAGAACCCCAATACGGAAGAAGAATATCAGCCCGACCTGATGACCCTTGAGGACGAGGACGGCAACGAGGTCACCTTTGAGGTGATCGATGCACTGGACCACAAGGGTGTGCATTATCTGGCTGTTGTGGAATACGCCGAGAACGAAGAGGACCTGAACGAGGACGCCCAGCTGGTGATCCTGAGTGTCGGGGAAGATGACGAAGGCGAATATCTGGACGTTGTAGAGGACGACGAGGTGCTGATGGAAGTCAGCAAGCTGTTTGAGCAGCGTCTGAGCGAGGACTACGATATCGAGTAAGTCCTTTGACGGATTGACCGTGCAAGACTTCCTGCCCGGCTCGATTTGTTGCGGTTTGTATGATCCTACTAATCATTCAACGGGAGCCCGGAGTTCTCCGGTGGATTGCAGACCTCCCCGCCATGGGTCGACCATGGAGGTTCGATGAGGAAGCGTGATTCCGGAGACAGGGCACCCACCTGTCCGTAAGGGTAGGTTTGATTGGCCGCAGACGACCGGGCGGGATCTTTATAGTAATCCAATCCACCGCTTGTGCCCCTGCAAACACAGGGCACGGCTGTGGATTTTTTTATCACCATTTGAAAGGATGTGCAATTGCGGCATGAGTTCTGAGCATCTGGTTGGTACTTCCATTCCCCGGTTCACCTTTGACACCCCCACCACCCCGGGCAACGATTTTTACGCCCTGTGCGAGGGCACCGAGCCCCTGTGCATGATCTTTCTGCCCGGGTTCGACCACCCGGTCACCCGGGAATACCTGACCCGCTACTTAAAGACCCTGCCGCGGCTGCGGGGTGTGCGGCTGGCCTGCGTGGTGCGCTCAGCGCCCCGCGCGGTGGCCGAGGCTACGCAGGGGAAAGAGTTTCCCTTTCCCATCATCTGCGATGCGCCGGGTGTGCTATACAGTTATCTGGGGGTGGAGCAGGCGCGCGGGCTTTTGAGCTGGAGCTTTTCTGCCCAGCGCATCTACAAAAGTGCCCGGGATGCCGGTTATCACTACGACCGCAATGCCCCGCAGATTTTGCCCATGACCCTGATCGTCGGCCACGAGGGCAAGATCCTGTTCACCCACTCCGGCCGCAGCCAGACCGACCTGCCGGAGGACTGCGTTGCCATCCGGGAGCTTGCCCGCGAGGTGATCCATACGAAAGCTGCCGACCAGCGCCGCACAAGCCACCACTGCTCGGACGAGACGCTGACCCTGCCCGACCTTATCGGCTGGGATGATGTGGACAACGACCAGTAAACCACGCAGAAAATATTTTATATTTTCGCTGGAAAAGCTATAACCTGAAAACGGCTGCCGCACGCAAAAGTGCAGCAGCCGTTTTGTTATTCTTCCTCCGGTTCCTCGCTGAACAGATTCGGAATGCAGCCAAGGGCGGCCAAGCCCACCAGCGCAAACACGATACGGGACCACACCGAGGTACTGCCGCCCAGCAGCCAGCCCACAAGGTCGAACTGAAAAAGCCCCACGAGCCCCCAGTTCACGCCGCCCACAATGAGCAGCAGCAGGCAGATTTTGTAAAAGGTCTGCACAAAAAAGACCTCCTTCCTTTGGGGCCAGTATGCCCTGCAGGAAGGAGGTTTATACTTTTTAGCGGATCACCCGGGCACCGCCGCGGTCGGGCTTGGCAACGTAGACCTGCGGCCACTGCCGCTTTGCTGCCGCTGCGGCGGCTCTGGCGGCAGCTTCGTCCCGGAACACGCCGAACACTGCTGCGCCGCTGCCGGTCATCAGGGCGGTAACAGCGCCGTGCGCCCGGAGCAGGGCTTTGATTGCTTCGTTGTCCTTTGCGCCGCTGCACTCTTCCAGTGCATTCCCGGCGGCAGCGCATACGGCGTCCAAGTCTCCGGCGCGGATGGCCTTTTCCTGCGCCTCACAGTCCGGGTGGGTGCTGCTGCCCACGGTATCGTAGGCGGCAAAGGCTTCCGGGGTGGACACACCGTAGTCCGGCATCACCACCGTGAACCAGCAGTCCGGCACAGGGGGCAGCGCCTTGAGTAGGTCACCCACGCCCTGCACCCGGCAGGTGCCGCCCATCAGGGCAAAGGGCACGTCCGCACCGATGCCTGCGCCCAGCGCGCACAATTCGCTCATGGAAAGCTTTGCGCCGTACAGGGCATTTAAACCCACCAGCACGGCGGCTGCGTCTGCGCTGCCGCCTGCCATGCCCGCCCGCACCGGGGTATTTTTGTAGATGGTGATATCCACCCCCGCCAGCAGGCCGGTGTAGTGGAAGAACGCCAGCGCCGCCTTGATAGCGGTATTTTTATCGTTGGGCTGCACAAGGCTGCCCGGCAGACGCAGACTGAGCCCGGCGCTGCGGCGCAGCATCACCCGCTCGTACAGGGTGATGGTCTGCATGGTCATGTCCAGCGCGTGGTAGCCATTGGGCAGCAGGCCCACTACATCCAGTGCCAGATTGAGCTTGGCCGGGGCCAGCACGGTCACTGCGTTTTTCCGCTCTCGCCGTTCCATCTGTGTTCCTCCTCAGTTGCCATGGTAGATGTTGTTTTCCACCAAAAACTCCCGGATGCGCTTCAGTGCCTCGGTCAGGTGCTCCACGCTGTAAGCGTAGGAAACGCGGCAGTACCCCTCGCCGGAAGCGCCAAAGGCATCGCCGGGGATGATGGCAACGTGCTTCTGTTCCAGCAGCTTTGTGCAGAACTCCTGACTGCTCATGCCGGTGCTCTTGATGCAGGGGAAGGCGTAGAACGCACCCCGGGGCTCAAAGCAGGTCAGACCCATATCGTTGAAGCTGCGCACCACCAAGCGGCGGCGCATATTGTACTCGTCCCGCATCCGGTCGATCTCGCCGTCACACTCTTTCAGGGCGGTGATGGCGGCGTACTGGCTGGTGGTGGGGGCGCTCATGATAGCGCTCTGGTGGATCTTGGTCATAATTTTAATGACAGCCTCCGGGCCGCAGGCATAGCCCAGCCGCCAGCCTGTCATGGCGTAGCTCTTGGAAAAGCCGTTCACCACGATGGTGCGCTCTGCCATACCGGGCAGGGTGGCAATGGAAACGTGCGGCCGCAGACCGTAGTTCAGCTCTGCGTAGATCTCGTCCGACAGCACCATGATATCGGTGCCGCGCAGCACCTCGGCCACTGCTTCCAGATCCTCCCGCTCCATCACCGCACCGGTGGGGTTGTTGGGGAAAGGCATGATGACCAGCTTGGTCTTGGGGGTGATAGCTGCCTTCAGCGCCTCGGCGCGCAGACGGAACTCGTCCTCCTGACGGCAGGCAACGTGCACCGGCACGCCGCCGGACAGGGTGGTGATGGGCTCGTAGCACACAAAGCAGGGCTCCGGGATGATCACCTCGTCCCCGGGCTTGACCAGCGTGCGGATGCACATATCAATGGCTTCGCTGCCGCCCACGGTCACAAGGATCTGCCGCATGGGGTCGTAGCGCAGGTTCATGCGCCGCTCCAGATACCGGCTGATCTCGGCGCGCAGTTCCTTTAAACCGGCGTTGGAGGTATAGCGGGTGCGGCCATGCTCAAGGCTTTCGATGCCGGCTTCGCGCACAGCCCACGGGGTCTTGAAGTCCGGCTCGCCTACGCCAAGGCTGATGCACTCGGGCATTTCGGCGGCCAGATCGAAAAATTTGCGGATGCCGGAGGGGCGCATGGCCTTGGCGGCAGGCGCGATCAGTTTATCATAATCCATCACAGCACCGTGCACTCTCTTTCATCAATTTCTTCATCCTGATACAGCCGCCCCTCTTTTTTATAGGTGCGCAGCACAAAATGGGTGGCGGTGGACAGCACATCGTCCAGCGGCGACAGCCGCTTTGCCACAAACAGGGCGATCTCCTGGAAGGTCTGTCCCTTGATCACCAGCTGCAGGTCGTACCCGCCGCTCATCAGCAGCACGCTCTCCACCTCGTCAAAGGCGGCGATGGTGGCAGCGATTTCATCAAAGCCGCGGCTCTTTTTGGGGCTGACGTTCAGCTCGATGACCGCCTCCACGCGGTTCACCTTGGCCTTTTCCCAGTCCACAAGGGTCTTGTAGCCCTTGATGATGCCCTGTGCCCGGGCAAGATCCATCATCGCCGCCACCTCGGCGGGGGATTTGTTCAGCATGGTGGCAATGTCCTCCACGGGCAGCCGGGCGTTGTTTTCCAGAATCTTCAAAAGCTGTTCCATTGTCATATACTCCTTATCAACCCTCTACACGGAAATCCGCGGGAAATTAAATATAAGTATAGCACAAGCCCCGGCAGAATGCACTTGATTTTTATATAGAATGTCTTTTGCCCTTGGATTCTGCTCTTTTTTACAAAAAGTGTGTTCAAAATTTGCTAAATCTGCTATACTGGAAGGGTAAGCGTGTGCCGGGTCTTTGGCGGCACCAATCACTATAAGGAAAACGAGGGTGGAAACCATGAAAGCTTTCATTACCGTCATTGGACACGATACCGTGGGCGTTGTCGCAAAGGTGGCCGGTCTGTGCACCGAACTGAACATCAACATCGAGGATGTGACCCAGAGCATCCTGCAGGGGATGTTTGCCATGATCATGCTGGTGGATCTTTCCAACTGCAATGTTGACCATGACCAGCTGCACAAGCGCACCGATGCGCTTGCCGCCGAGATGGGGATGCAGATCAACGTGACCCGTCAGGAAGTTTTTGACGCCATGCACACCATCTGAGCCGGAAAGGAGCCCGCAACCGCTATGAGTATGTTTAACACCGGGGATATCCTGGAGACCATCGAGATGTTCACGCAGGATAATCTGGACGTGCGCACCGTGACCATGGGCATCAGCCTGCTGGACTGCATCGACCCGGACCCCAAAAAGGCCTGCGAGAATATCTATAACAAGATCACCACCAAGGCTGCGAACCTTGTCTCCACCGTGGAGCACATCAGCGCCGAGTACGGTATTCCCATTATCAACAAGCGCATCAGCGTTACCCCCATTGCCATGCTGCTGGGTGCCTGCCCAGAGGCAGACCCCGTGGACTTTGCAAAGACGCTGGACGCCGCCGGCAAAAAGGTGGGCGTCAACTTTGTGGGCGGCTACAGCGCACTGGTGCACAAGGGCTTTTCTGCCGGTGACCGCCGCCTGATCGAGTCCATCCCCCGCGCACTGGCCGAAACCGACATCGTGTGCAGCTCGGTGAACATCGGCGCCACCAAGGCCGGTCTGAATATGGACGCCATCAAGCTGATGGGTGAAGCCGTGAAGAAGGCCAGCGAGCTGACCGCCGACCGTCAGTGCATCGGCGCTGCCAAGCTGGTGGTGTTCTGCAATGCCCCGGAGGATAACCCCTTCATGGCCGGTGCCTTCCACGGCCCCGGCGAGCCGGACTGCGAGATCCATGTGGGCGTTTCCGGCCCGGGCGCTGTGCGCGCCGCGCTGGCACGCCTGCCCAAGGACGCCCCCATCGACGAGGTGGCAGAGCTGGTAAAGCGCACCGCCTTCAAGATCACCCGCGTGGGTCAGCTGGTGGCAAACCTTGCCTCCAAGGCACTGGGCGTGCCCGCCGGTATCATCGACCTTTCGCTGGCTCCCACCCCTGCCATCGGCGACAGTGTGGCAAACATTCTGGAAGAGATGGGTCTGGAGACCTGCGGCTGCTGCGGCACCACCGCCTGCCTTGCCCTGCTGAACGATGCCGTGAAGAAGGGCGGCGTGATGGCCTCCAACCACGTTGGCGGTCTGTCCGGTGCCTTTATCCCGGTCAGCGAGGATGCCGGCATGATCCACGCTGCCGAGATCGGCTGCCTGACCATTGAAAAGCTGGAAGCCATGACCGCCGTCTGCTCTGTGGGCATCGACATGGTCATCATCCCCGGCGACACCACCCCCGCCGTCATCAGCGCCCTGATCGCGGACGAAGCCGCCATTGGTATGGTGAACAGCAAGACCACCGCCGTGCGCGTCATCCCCGCCATTGGCCGCAAGGCCGGTGAGGTGCTGGACTTCGGCGGCCTGCTGGGCTACGGTCCCATCATGCCGGTAAACAGCCACGACCCCTCGGTGTTCATCAACCGCGGCGGCCGCCTGCCCGCACCCATGCAGTCTTTGAAGAACTAACATAAACTCCCTCTCCGTCATTTTGCAGTAATGGCGGAGAGTTTTTTTGTATAACCCCGCCGCAACAGACCCATCCTCTGGTTATCATTTCCAGAAGAGGGGTCTGTTTTTATGGTGCGTTTTTTCTTAAAGCCGCTTTCCGTCCGGCAAATGCGGCTGCTGTGCGCCAGCTTGCTGGCGGGCTTTGCGCTATGCGGCGCTTTGCAGGGGCTGTGCTGGGGGCGCACCCAGCTGGATGCAGGGGCAGCGCTGTGCGCCGACACCCTGCGGCTGCACATCCGGGCAGCCAGCAATGCCGTGGCCGACCAGAGTGCCAAGCTCCGGGTGCGGGACGCCGTGCTGGCCGTGATGCAGCAGTGCCCGGCGCAAAGCGCACCGGAGGCGCGGGCATGGGCGGCGGGGCGGCTTTTGCAGTTTCAGCTGGCGGCGCAGCGGGCATTGGCCGCGCAGGGCATCCGTGCCCCGGTGCGGGTGTATCTCGTGAATATGTACTTTCCCGCCCGGCGCTACCCCACCGGTCAGCTGCCCGCCGGGCGGTACGATGCCGTGCGCATCGACATCGGCAGCGGCGGCGGGCGCAACTGGTGGTGTGTGCTGTACCCGGGGCTGTGCAGCTTTGCGCAGGGCGGCTACGCCCTGCCTGCGGAGAACGACCTTGTCTGCGGGCAGTATATCCTGCGCTTCCGGCTGGTGGACTGGGCGCACCGGCTGACCGCCCGGCGGCAGACGGTGCTGCTGGTAGGGTGACGCCGCACCCCGCCGGAGCATAGCATGGAGGGAAAGGAGGGATCCCTCTATGGCGATTCCCGGTTATTATTCCCTGCTCCAGCGCGGCTCCTCCGGGCCGGACGTAGCACTTGTACAGACGTGGCTCAACGGCGTGCGCGATGCTTGCACATGGTACGATGCGCTGAAGGCGGACGGCAAATTCGGCGCAAGCACCCAGCGCGCCGTACAGGAGTTCCAACTGAAGAACAAGATGAACATGGACGGCAAGGTGGGGCAGAACACATGGAACGTGCTCTACACCCGCTACACCGCAAAGCACGGGCTGAAGGTGCCATACCCCGGCATCGTGCTGCACACCGGCTCTTCCGGCGGCACGGTGCGTTTGGTACAGCAGAAGCTCAACTCTCTGGGCGAGCGGCTGAAAGATGACGGCAAGTATGGTGCGTCCACCGCTGCCGCCGTGCAGCGGTTCCAGCGGCGCAACGGTCTGACGGCAGACGGCAGCGTGGGCTACGCCACTTGGGAAAAGATGTTCTGATATACGCAGACCGTAAAACGATTTGGAATGGCCTCCGCGTGCGCTTTGGCCATATTCAGCGGAAAAATCATTTTAAATTTCGGGACACCGGAGCGTCTGCGGACGCTCCGGTGTCCCATTTTCACAGAAGGGGTCGCAACGGCAAACAGCAGTTGTCCGTTTTTCTGTTCTCCTTGGTTGCGCCCGCAGCGGCGGCTGCGTTATAATAGGACAAAGCATTTTTTGAAAGGCGGTGTTCCTGTTTGCGTTTTCTGCATTTGTCCGACCTGCATCTGGGCAAGCGGGTGTGCGAGTTTTCCATGCTGGAAGATCAGCGGTATATTCTGGAACAAATTCTAGCCCTGCTGGATGCCACCCCTGTGGACGGCGTGCTGCTGGCAGGCGACCTTTACGACAAGCCCGTTCCCCCTGCCGAGGCGGTGCGGCTGCTGGACTGGTTTTTGACCCAACTGGCGGCGCGGAAGCTGCCGGTATTCGCCATCAGCGGCAACCACGATTCTGCTGACCGGGTGGCCTTTGGCTCTGCCTTGCTGGCCGACAGCCGGGTCTACGTCAGCCCGGTGTTCACCGGTGCGCCGCAGCCCATCCCCTTGCAGGATGCCCACGGCACGGTGGATGTGTACTTACTGCCCTTTTTGAAGCCCGCCATGGTGCGGCACGTCTGGCCGGACGAGCCTATTGAGAGCTACAACGACGCCCTTGCCTGCGTGCTGCGGCACTGCACCCCGGACCCCGGCCACCGAAGCGTGCTGGTAGCGCATCAGTTTGTGGCGGGTGCTGCCGCCTGCGAGAGCGAGGAGCCCTCAGTGGGCGGGGTGGACAGCGTGGACGCCGCCCTGTTCGATGCCTTTGACTATGTGGCGCTGGGGCATCTGCACAGCCCGCAGAAGGTGGGGCGGGAGACCTTGCGCTACTGCGGCACGCCGCTGAAATATTCTTTCTCGGAGGCGGGGCAGCGCAAAAGCGCCACCTTTGTGGAGCTGGGTGCAAAGGGCGAGGTGCACATCACCACCGCGCCCCTGACCCCCCGGCACGAGCTGCGCGGGCTGCGGGGCAGCTACATGGAGCTGACCGACCGCCGCTGCTACGAGGGCACCGCCGTGGACGACTATCTGTATATCACCTTGACCGATGAGCAGGATGTACCGGATGCGCTGGCGCGGCTGCGGGTCATCTACCCCAACCTGATGCAGCTGGACTACGATAACCAACGCACCCGCCAGCAGCAGGAGATCAGCGCCCCGGAGCGCACCGAGAGCATCTCCCCGCTGGAACATCTGGCTGCCTTTTACCAGCTGCAAAATAACCAGCCCCTGACCGCCGAGCAGACGGCATTCTGCCAGGAACTGATCGAGGAGATCTGGAAGGAGGGCGACACCGTATGAGACCGCTGCGACTGACCCTTTCGGCCTTTGGCCCCTATGCCGCCCAGACTACGCTCGACCTTGAAAAACTGGGCAAAGGCGGGCTATACCTTATTACCGGCGACACCGGTGCGGGCAAGACCACCCTTTTTGACGCCATCACCTATGCGCTGTACGATCATTCCAGCAGCGGCATCCGGGAGGGCTCCATGCTGCGCTGCAAGTACGCAGACGACAAGACCCCCACCTTTGTGGAGCTGGAATTTGAGGTGCATGGCGTGCGCTACACGGTGCGTCGCAACCCGGAGTATCAGCGTCCCAAAACCCGGGGCGAGGGCATGACCACCGAAAAGGCAGATGCCACTCTGACCTACCCGGACACCCGTCCGCCGGTGACCAAGGCAAAGGACGTGACCGCCGCCGTGCAGGAGATCATCGGGCTGGACTATAACCAGTTTTCCCAGATCGTACTCATCGCGCAGGGGCAGTTCACAAAGCTGCTCAACGCCTCCACCGAGGAGCGCAGCCGCATCTTCCGCAAGCTGTTCCGCACCCAGCGCTATGCTCAGTTACAGGAGCGCTTACAGGCCGAAGCCGCCGCGCTGAACCAGCAGCGCACCGCCCAGAACGCCAAACTGGACAGCCTGCTGGGCGGGCTGCAATTCAGCCCGGAGGACCCGGACGCCGAGGCGCTGCGCGCCTTGTGCGCCCAGACCGTGCCGGAAACGGCGCTTGCTTTACTGGACGCCCTCACCGCACGGCAGGCTGCGGCGCTGGAAGAAGCCAGCACCGCCCTGCACATCACCGAAGCCCAGCTGGACAAAGTACAGCAGCAGCTGGGTGCCGCCGCACAGGCGCAGCGACTGGCGCAGCAACTGGCTACCCGGCAGGCAGAGCTTGCCGCCGCAAAGCCCGCACTGGATGCCGCCCGCGCCGAAGCTGACCGCCACGCCGGGGACGCTGCGCAGCTGGATGCCCTGACCGCGCAGGTGACGCAGGCGCAGAGCGCCCTTGCGGCCTATGACGCGCTGGACACCCTCTGCCGCCAGCGGACAGAAGCGCGGGACGCCGCCCAGCTGGCGGCGGCGCAGGCGCACAAGCGGCGCACCCAGCTGGACAGTCTGAACGCCGCCCTTGCTGCCGCCGAGTCCCAACTTGCGGCTCTGGCAGACGCGGACACCCGGCTTTTGGTGCTGCAAACCCGCAGCGCCCAGCTTTGCCAGCGCGGTGAAGCGCTGGCAAAGCTGGAACAGCGCCTTGCGGACTGCCAGCGACAGGCCAAGGCCGCACACAAGGCGCAGGAAAGCTACCGCGCCGCTGCCGCCGCACAGGACGAAGCCCGCGCCCGGCAGAATACGCTGGAACGGGCATTCTTGGACGCACAGGCCGGGCTGCTGGCCGAAAGCCTTGTCGAGGGCGCACCCTGCCCGGTGTGCGGCAGTACCCATCACCCCGCCCGCGCCCTGTTGCCCCATACCGCGCCCACGCAGGCACAGGTGGAAGCTGCACGGCAGGCCGCTGCCGCCGCTGACCGACAGGCGCAGACCGCCAGCGCTGCCGCCCAGAGCGCACTGGCTGCTGCCAACGAAGCAAAGACCTCCCTCCGGCGGGACGCCGAGACCCTGCTGCCGGAGCGCTTTACCGCCCCCGAGGGCACGGTCCCCCTCACCTTTGCCCTGATGACCAACGTTCTGGCTGAGGAAACGGCTGCTTTGCAGACGGAACAGGCAGACTGTACCGCCCAGTGCCAACAGGCAGATGCCGACTGCCGCCGCAAGGCACAGCTGGAAGCTGACCGGCAGGCAAAGACCCGCCAGCGCCCGGCGCTGGAACAGGCCGCTGCCGAAGCTGACCGCAGCGCCGCCGCCCAGAGTGCAAGTGCAGACGCGCTGGAGGGTCAAATCGCAGAGCGGCGCGCCGCTCTGCCCTATCCCCGGCGTGCGGACGCACAGGCGGCGCTGGACAAGCTGGAAGCCGACCGCCGCACCCTGCGCACCGGTATGGACACGGCGCAACGCAAGCTGAAACAGGCCGAACAGAGCGTTGCCGCCGCTGAAGCTGCTGTGGAGGCGCTGACCGCACAGCAGACCGCCGCCCAAAAGGAACTGCCCGCCCGCAGCGCCGAGGAGCTTACCGCACAGCAGACCGAACTGACCGCCGCGCGGGAGGCTTTGCGCAGCCGGGAAAAGCAGCTTTCGGTACAACTGCTGCCCAACCGCAAAACAGCGGTGCAGTACCGTGCTGCCGCCGAAGCGCGGCAGACGCTGGAAAGCCGGTGGCAGTGGGTCAGCGCACTGGCTGCTACGGCGGGCGGCACTTTGACCAGCAAGCAGAAGATCAAACTGGAAGCCTACATCCAGATGAATTATCTGGACCGCATTCTGCGCTACGCCAACACCCGCCTGATGCAGATGACCGCCGGGCAGTACGAGCTGGAACGCATCGGCGCAGAGAACCAGCGCAGCCAGTCC
Source organism: Faecalibacterium sp. OM04-11BH (assembly GCF_003482185.1). Classification (NCBI taxonomy): domain Bacteria; kingdom Bacillati; phylum Bacillota; class Clostridia; order Eubacteriales; family Oscillospiraceae; genus Faecalibacterium; species Faecalibacterium sp. OM04-11BH. The sequence continues at coordinate 80,672 of NZ_QULS01000005.1, read as the reverse complement.
GGGCTGGACCTTGGCGTCATCGACCACTACAACGGCACCCGCCGCAGCGTAAAGACCCTTTCCGGCGGTGAGAGCTTCAAGGCTTCGCTGGCACTGGCGCTTGGCCTTTCGGACGAGGTGCAGAGCAGCGCCGGCGGCATCCGGCTGGACACCTTGTTCTTAGACGAGGGCTTCGGCTCGCTGGACGAGGAATCGCTGGAGCTCGCCATCCGGGTGCTCTCCGGCCTGACCGAGGGCGACCGTCTGGTGGGCATCATCTCCCATGTGGGGGCGCTGAAAGACCGCATCGACCGGCAGGTGGTGGTGCACAAGGCCCGCACCGGCGGCTCTACCGTAGAGCTGCGGGTGTAAAACGCCGCCGGCGGGGCACACTAGGGGCGGAGGTGAATTTTGATGAATTCTCTGGAACCCTTCATCCGCCACGAACTGGAAAACCAGCCCGGCACCGCTGCCGCCCCGCAGGCAAGCAGCACCCGCATCGCCCCGCCGCTGGGCAGTATGCCCCTGCAGCCCCCTGCTGCGCCGGACGCCCCCGGCACCCAGCTGCCCCCGCCGGAACTGCCGCAGCCCGAAAAGCCCGGCGTTCCCATGACAGACGGCACCCCCATGGCCTGCCGCCAGAAAAACGCCGCCGCCTTTCTGGCCGGGGACGTGCAGACCAGTGTGATGGCGCACTACGCGCCGGGGCTGTTCAGCACAAAGCAAAAGCTGCACAGCCGTCACCCTGCCCCGGATGAGGACACCGCCGCCGTTTTGGAACTGGTGGAATGGCGCGAGGACGCCCCTTACGGCTGAGCGTAACAAAAATTTTTTAAAATATTTCAGTTTACCTGTTGAAATCTCGCCGCACTTCCCTTATTATGGTAGCATATAAACATAAAGGCAGGTTTTGCAATATGGCAGAGATCAAATACGAAGTTGTCCAGCGTGTAGCCGTGCTGAGCCAGCGTCCCCGCGGCTGGGAGCGCCAGCTGAACCTTATCAGCTGGAACGACGGCGAGCCCAAGTACGACATCCGCGACTGGTCCCCGGACGGCACCCGCATGGGCAAGGGCATCTCCCTGAGCCACGACGAGCTGGCCATCCTCAAGGGCATTCTGGAGGACATGGAGCTGTGAGCGGGGGCGACCGCGCAGAGTTTCTGGACGTGTGGCAGCAGCATGTCACCCGCCCGGGCAGCGAAAAGCTGCTGGACTGGCTGGACAAAAAGACGGATTTTTTCACCGCACCGGCGTCCACCCGCTTTCACGGAGCCTGTGAGGGCGGGCTGTGTATGCACAGTCTGAACGTCTACCACGCGCTGCACGACAGCTTTTTCACCGAGGGCGAAAGCGAGGAGAGCTACGCCATCTGTGCCCTGCTGCACGATCTGTGCAAGGCCAACTACTACAAGCTGGGCACCCGCAACGTGAAGAACGAAGCCACCGGACAGTGGGAGAAGGCGCCCTTTTACAGTGTGGACGACCTTTTTCCCTACGGTCACGGCGAAAAGAGCGTGTTCCTCATCGAGCGGTTCATGAAGCTGAAGGTGGAGGAAGCGGTTGCCATCCGCTGGCACATGGGCGGCTTTGACGATGCGGCCCGGGGCGGCTGTTTTGCCATCTCGGAAGCTTACGACAAGTACCCGCTGGCGGTCAAACTGCACATCGCAGACCTGCAGGCTACCTACCTGATGGAGCATCGCACCAGCAATATGCGCTGAATAAACTAAACAGGCGGCTGTACAGCATTTTGTACAGCCGCCTGTTTGTTTGTAGAAATTTTCAGCAGCCTTCCCCGGTGCAGAGGGCTTTCACCTTCTGCACGGCGGCAGCTACAAGGCTGCCGATGGGCTGGTCGGGCACGCCGACGATATAGTTTTCACAGTGGTTCACCGGGATCAGCACCCGGGTGGCACTGCTCTGGCACACCGCCGTGGCCATGGCGGGGGTGATCTCCCCCAGCAGCGCATCTGCAATGACGATGCCGATGGGCCCCACGATGATATCCGCGCTGCGGCAGTTCACCACCACGGCGTTCTCACCGGTGGCGGCGCGCTGCGCCCCGGCCTTGTGCATGGCCTGCGCAGCCACACTGTTGGTGCCCACGGCCACCAGCCGGATGTCCGGGCACTGGGCGCTGAGAGCCGCCACCAGCTGGCGGCCCAGTCCCCCGCCCTGCCCGTCAATGACAAGCACGTTCATGCTGTACCTCAGAAGTCGACCTCTTCCAGACGCAGCAGCGCCAGAATGTAGATCTTGACGGCCTCCAGCAGCTTGTCGATGGGGGCAGCCTCGTTGGCACCGTGCATCGGGCCGCCGAACTCCGGCAGCTTCACATCCTCATGCTCCGGGCCGAAGCTGACGGCATAGGGGAAGTGGCGGGCATAGGTGCCGCCGCCCATGGTGAAGGGGGTGGCATTCTCGCCGGTCACCTCGTTGTAGGTGTCGATGCAGGCGCGGATGGCGGGGCTGTCGGCTGCGATATAGAACGGCTCGGCTGCGTCCACATCCTCCAGCTTTGCGCCCTCGCCCAGTGCAGCAGTGACCTGTGCAGTCAGCTTTTCACCGTTGGTGCAGGTGGGGAAGCGGCTGTCGATGGTCTGCACCAGCTTACCGTCCTCCATATAAATGCGGCCACCGATGATGGTCAGCGGGCCAAAGGGGCCGTCGGCGCAGTCGATGCCAAGGCCGGTGCCTGCGGTGGAGCTGTGCAGTTTGCGCAGTGCCTCCAGATAAGCGCGCTCAGCATCGTTGCACAGGCCGTTGTCCAGCAGATACTCCGCCACCAGACCAATGGCGTTCACCGTGCCCTCCGGCATAGCGGCGTGGCCGGATTTGCCCCAGCCGCGCACCCGTACGCCGTCCCCTTCCGGTTCCAGCGTGATGTTGGGGGCGTTCTTCAGCTTGCGGATATCGGTCTTGACCAGTGCGCTGGCGCGGTCCGGCACCGCGTTGTTGGCAACACCGCCCTCAAACTCTGCAATGACGCCGTTGCACACCGGGCTGACGATCTTGCCGCCGAAGTGGCCTTTTTCGCCGTTGCACACCGGGAACTCCGCATCCGGGGTAAAGCAGAACACCGGGGCGGGGTAGTTTTCCAGATAGTACTTCACATCGTTCATGTGGGTCTCCTCGTTGTCGCCCACAATGGCACGGATGGGGTAGCGCAGCTGGTAGCCCTGCTCTTTGAGGAACTTCAGCGCGTACAGAGTAACGATCATCGGGCCCTTGTCGTCCGAGACGCCGCGGCCCAGCAGCCAGCCGTCCTGAATGCGCATCTTAAAGGGGTCTGCCGTCCAGCCGTTGCCCACGGGCACAACGTCCACATGGCAGATGGTAGCCAGATATTTTTCCGGGTCCGCACCGGCCAGCTCGGCATAGCCGATGTAGTTTTCGCAGTTGCGGGTGGCAAAGCCCATGCCCGCTGCCAGCTCCAGCGTCTTGTCCAGCGCTGCACGGGGGCCTGCGCCGAAGGGTGCGCCCTCCTCCGGGGTGCCCTCCACGCTGTCGATGGCGACCAGCGCTGCAATGTCCTGCAGCAGCTGCTCCTTATTTTCCGCAATATATGCGTCAATTTTCTGATTCAGTGCCTGATCCATGTTCTATAACGTCCTTTCTGACCGGGAGCAGATCCCTGTCTTTACACAACTGTTACCTAGTTTAACACACTCCGGGCGGAAAAGCTACCGGCATTTTTCACGACAAAAGCGTCCGCGTTTTGTCAGCCTGCCGCAAACAGCCCGCTGAGCGCGCCCAGCAGCCCGGCGCTTGCCAAGCCCATGATGATGCCCGCCAGCAGCACACCGCCCATACAGGCGATCAGCACGTCCTTGAACTTCATATCCAGAATGGAGGCTGCCAGCGTGCCCGTCCACGCACCGGTACCCGGCAGCGGGATGCCCACGAACAGCAGCAGTGCCACAGTCAGACCCTTGCCGGCCTTGGCTTCCAGTGCGCGGCCGCCCTTTTCGCCCTTGTTGATGCAAAAGCGGCAGATGGGGCCGATGAGGGGCTTGTAGTAGCCCCAGATAAGGAATTTGCGGGCAAACAGGTAGATGAAGGGCACCGGGATCATGTTGCCCAGCACGCACAAAAGGTAGGTGGGCAGCACCGGCAGCCCCATGCCCAGCCCGATGGGGATGGCCCCGCGCAGCTCAATGATGGGCACCATGGAGATAAGGAAGATCAGAAGATAATTTTTCAGCATTGGCTTCTCCTTATATTACAGGTCGATCTGCAGCTCCACCGGGCAATGGTCGGAGCCAAAGATCTCGTTGTGGATCTCGGCGGCGCGGATGCGGTCTGCAATGCGCCGGGAAACGATAAAATAATCGATGCGCCAGCCCGCGTTCTTTTCCCGTGCGTGGAAGCGGTAGCTCCACCAGCTGTACTTCACCTCGTCCGGGTGCACCACCCGGAAGCTGTCCGCAAAACCCGCCGCCAGCAGCTCGGTCATCTTGGCGCGCTCCTGATCGGTAAAGCCCGCGCTCATGCGGTTGGTCTTGGCGTTTTTGATGTCCATCTCGGTGTGCGCCACGTTCAAATCGCCGCACAGGATCACCGGCTTTTTTGCGTCCAGTGCCAGCAGGTATGCCCGGAAGGCGTCCTCCCACTCCATGCGGTAGTCCAGCCGCTTCAGCCCGTCCTGACTGTTGGGGGTGTAGCAGTTTACCAGATAAAAGCCGGGGTATTCCAGCGTCAGCACCCGCCCCTCGTGGTCGTGCTGCTCCAGCCCGATGCCGGTGGTCACTGCCAGCGGTGCCGTTTTGCACCAGCAGGCTGTGCCGGAGTATCCCTTTTTCTCGGCCGAATAGGTGTATTCGGTGTAGCCCTCCGGCGCAAAATCTGCCTGTCCCGGCTGCATCTTGGTCTCCTGCACCGAGAAGATGTCCGCGTCCAGCGCGGCAAAGCTTTCGGCAAAGCCGTGGGTCAGGCAGGCGCGCAGACCGTTCACGTTCCAGCTGATCAGTTTCATGCTTTTCTCCTTATTGTTATGCCTGATATTTTGTTTTCCATGCGCCGCTGCGGAAGCGCAGCACAAAGCAGGTCACGCGGCAGGTCCAGTCGATGACCATAGCCACCCACACGCCCACAGCGCCCCAGCCCATGCGGACGCACAGCAGATAGCTGAAGCCCAGCCGCCAGCATGCCATGCTGAGGATGGACACCACCATGGTAAATTTTACGTCGTTGGCCGCGCGCAGGGCGTTGGGCAGCACGAAGGACAGCGGCCAGAAGATAATGGCGCAGCCCGCGTGGATGGTGACCAGCGTGATGGCCAGCTCCATCGTCTCGCCGGAAAGGGCGTAGATGCCCACCAGCTGCCGGAGGAACAGCAGGATCGCGCCGTTGGAAAGCCCCATGGTAATGTAAGCCCACAGCAGCAGCTTGCGGGTGTAGTAAACGGTCTGCTCGTGGTCGCCGGCACCGATGCAGCGCCCCACTACCGTGATCATGGCAAGACTGATGGCCTTGCCCGGGATGACACCCATGCCGTCCAGATTGTTGGCCACGGCGTTGGCTGCGATCTGCACCGTGCCGAAGGTGGAGATCATGCTCACCACCAGAATGCGTCCGGCCTCGAACAGGCTGTTCTCAAAGGCTGAGGGGATACCGATGCCCAGAATGCGCTTTGCCATGCCGCCGTCCAGCCGCAGGGTCTTGGGCACGGTAAGCACCGCATCCTCCCGGTAGCACTTGCGCAGGATCAGCGCCGCAGCCACCACACGGGATACCACACTGGGCCACGCGACACCGTCCACCCCCATTTTGAAGCCGAAGATGCACACCGCGTTGCCCACGATGTTGATAATGTTCATCAGAAAGCTGATCTGCATGGAGATCTTGGAGTTGCCAATGCTGCGGAACAGTGCCGCACCGCCGTTGTACAGCGCCAGAAACGGGTAGCTGAGGGCGATGATCTGCAAATATTTCACGCCCGCGTCCAGCACGTCAGCGTCAATAGAGCCGTAGAATAGCCGGATCATGGGGCGGGCCAGCACAAAGCATATCACGCCGATCACTACACCGGACAAGCCGCTGAGCAGCAGCAGCTGACCGGCGCTTTTGTCGGCATCCGGGCGGTCCTTTGCCCCCAGATACTGACTTACCACCACCGCACCGCCGGTAGCCAGCGCTGCAAACAGCACGATGATGAGGTTATTGATCATATCTACCAGACTGACGCCGGAGATGGCCGCCTCGCCGCAGCGGGACACCATCATGGTGTCGGCCATGCCCACCGTTACTTCCAGCAGCTGCTCCACCAGCAGCGGAACGGCCAATACCAGCAGTTCCTTCTGGCTGAACAGCGGCTCCCGCCCGCCGTTCAGGCTGGTTTTTTCATTGCCATGCAGTAGCTTTGTCATTCGTTTCTCCCCTCCCGGCACTAGGCACTTTCCCGGTACGCCGCCGCTGCCCGGCGCGTGCATTTTTCCGGTTGCAGCAGATGTGTCCATCTTAACACACCACCGGCTACTTGTAAAGCGGTGCAGGCTACATCCCACGAAAATCCGCTTTCCATGCCTATCTCCCATTGCCCGCCGGTTTTATAAAGGTATCCTGCACGGTTTTCCGGCAGGCTTTCCGTTTTTATGCTTGTTCGTCAGTTTGCCGGGAACTTTCCGTAAAATTTGTGCGTTTCTACAAAAATGCGATTTCCCGCGTATTTTTTGGGAGAAATTTTAAAAAACCTCTTGCAATTTCTGTTCCAAAGTGGTATGTTGTATCCAACAAAAACGAAACTTGGATACATCTTCACTTTGGAGCAGCAAATTCGGCTCCGCACACGCTTTTGTTTTTCACCTTGCTATTTTCTTCATTTACCTTCTTATCATTTACCCTGCCTGTCCCGCAAGGGACGAGAAAAGCGATGACCCACCTGCACGGGTCGTCGCTTTTTCTTTTGTTCACGACTGTTCTTTGGGCTGGGACGAGCCTGAATGTCCTCTGAGCATTTTCAGCGGAAAAAACATCTTAACGCAAAACAGGGCGCTCCCCGGAGGGAACGCCCTGCTGGATGCACCCATTATGCAAGGTGGAACAGATCGATCAGCACGACCATGGCAAGGCCATAGTAGACCACGACCGCCACCAGATCGTTGATCGTGGTGATCAGCGGGCCGGAGGCGACCGCCGGGTCGATATGGATCTTATGGAACAGCATCGGGATCAGCGTGCCCACCAGACTGGAAATGACCATGGACACGATCAGCGACAGCCCGACACAGCCGGACAGCAAAAAGGCCGAGGTCCAGACATAGCCCTTGAAAAAGTGGATGTAGCAGCCCAGAAAGCCCAAGGCCATCACAGCCAGAATGGCACCGTTCAAAAGACCCACGCGGGTCTCCTTCCAGAGCAGCTGCAACTTTTTGGAAAGGGTCAGGTTTTCATCCACCAGCACGCGGATGGTAACAGCCAGCGACTGGGTGCCAACGTTACCGGCCATATCCAGCACCATGGATTGGAAACAGATGACCACCGGCAGTACCGCTACCACCGATTCAAACGCGCCGACGACCGAGGAGACCAGCATCCCGAGGAACAGCAATGCGATCAGCCACGGGAGACGCTTTTTCACACTTTCAAATACGCTTTCGTTCAGATCCTCTTCGCCGGTCAGACCGCCCAGCTTTGCGTAATCATCGCCCATCTCATCATCGACCAGCTCGACCACATCGGACGAGGTGATGATGCCCACCAGCTTACCGGCATCGTTCAGCACGGGCAGACTGCGCTCCGCGTAGTCCACGATGCGGTCGATACAATCGCTGATCTGCTCCCGGTCCGTGACATAGGGATAGGAGCGGACGATCAGGCTTTCCAAGCTTTCCTCTGCCCGGGCAATGATGAGGTCTTTCAGGTCGATGGCACCGTAGAAGTGCTCGTTTTCGTCCACCACATACAGGGTGGAGATGTTGTCGTTTTCTCCGGCCTGCTTTACCAGCTCGCTCATCGCCTGCCGGATGGTCATATCGTTTTTGATGGAGATGTAGTTGGTGGTCATTCTGCTGCCGATCTCATCCTCGTCATAAGAGAGCAGCATCTTCACATCTTCCACCGAGTCTTTGTCCAGCTTGTTGACGATCTCGTTTTTATCGGTATCGTCAAGGTCTTCCAGTGCGTCCACCGCATCGTCCGAGTCCATGTTGGAAATGACCTTTGCGGCTTCGTGGCTGGGCAGCTCCTTCAGATACGGCTCGGCATCGTCCAGATAGGTAAAGATCTCGGCAACGGTATCGACGCCCAGAATGGAATAGAGCGATTGACGTTCAGCGGGGGTCAGTACCTCCAACGCATCCGCCAGATCCTTTTCATGGTAATCCGACAGTTTTTCGGCCAGTTCTGCCTTGGGCAGACCGCTGTGAATGATGCTCAGAATTTCCTGTACATAATTCTTCTGCATGGGTAGTTCCTCCTGATTCCGCGAGCTCGACAAATCAAAATCTATCGCTCCGCTTCAAATTTTGCACCTCATCATAGCACATCCGGTATGCGGCGGCAACCCTGCCAGAGTGAATTTTTTGTAAAAAAATCGGGCGCAAAAATCCCCGCAAAAGCAAAAGGCTCCGGCGGGGAAAAGGGAAGCCCGGCCGCTTGGCAGCACTTTGAAAAATCAGAACGCTGCGCGGGCAACGCCTTCCTGTACTCCCCTTTTTGTCGCTATGCGACATCTTCCCCCGACCGGGGGAAGTCTTTGCTCGCAGGCAGCGGTCGTCGAAACCCCATACAAAACAAAAAAGACAGCTATCAAAAGCTGTCTTTTTGTGGTGCAGTTACGCAATCAAAATCCGAACCATTTCCCTTTGCTTTGGATTCCTCTACTTTTTCAAAAGGAATGGTCTGTGTACCCTCTTTATAGTTAAAGGTAATCAAAACCTTATCGTCATACAGGTAAATCGAATTGATGAATGTATCCACCAATGCCTGCCGCTGATCTTTCTGGTTCATGTTGAGCTTACGAAACCGCAGCAGCCAGAAGCGGATGAAATCTTCCGTGACCTTGGGTTTTGCCAGCTTTTCTTCCGCAATGCGGGCTTCAAGCTCACGCTTGGTTTCTTCGAGCTGTTCCAACCGCTCCTTGGTGGAACTGGTCAGGATACCGGCCTGAATCGCATTGAGCATATTCTGGATACCAGATTCCGCATCTCGAAGCTGTTTCTCATAGAGGGGAATGTTGGTGTTCTCCTTGTTTTGCAGCTCCATGACCTTGGCGATGATGGATTCCATGGCGGCATCATCCCGGACAAGCTGCATGGTCTGGTTGACCACCAGATCTTCCAGCCACTGTTTGCGGACGGTCTTTTTCTTACAGCCCTTGTGCTTCTTGGCAGTAGCACATTTATAGTAGCGGTGAACTTCACCTGTCCGGCTTGTGCCGCTTTCGCCAAACATCAGCGCACCACAGTGACCACAGAACAGCTTAGTGGTGAGCAGGTAATCATCCTCTGCCTTTCTCCGGGCAGGAGCTTTCTTGTTTTTCAACATCTTCTCCTGCACCTCATTGAAAATCTCCACGGACACGATGGGCGGAATCGCATCGGGAATCAGGATGTCCCGGTACTTCAATTCACCAATATAACGGCGGTTGCTCAGCATATGCTGAATAACATTGAAGCTCATCGGCCCACCGCGCTTGTTTTTGATACCTTTTTCGTTCAGCCAATCCCGAATTTCTCGCATGGTCTGGCCGTCGTTGTACCGCTGGAAGGTTTCTGCTACAAAAGGTGCGGTGAGAGGGTCAATTTCAAAGCGGCGGTCTGCATTGATAGTGTAGCCGAAAGGGATAGCACCGCCAGAGAACTTGCCTTTCAGGGCGTTTTCCGTCATGCCGCGAATGACCTTTTCGGACAGGTCAGCGGAATAATATTCCGCATAGCCTTCAAGCACCGATTCCAGAATGATGCCTTCCGGGCCATCCGAGATGACCTCGGTAGCCGACATGAGCTTGACACCGTTCTTCTTCAACTGGGTCTTGTACCGGGCACTGTCGTAGCGGTTTCGGGCAAAGCGGTCCAGCTTCCAGACCAGCACAATGTCAAACAGCTTCTTGTCGCTGTCTTTTATCATCTGCTGAAACTCCGGGCGGTTGTCTGTCTTAGCAGAGATGGCACGGTCAATGTAGTGCTTGACGATGGTGATGCCAGTCTTTTCCGCATAGGCCGTGCATTCACGAATCTGGCCTTCAATGGATTCTTCGCGCTGGTTATCCGATGAATAGCGGGCATAGATTACGGCGGTCATGGCAGGCACCTCCCATTTACACATCATTGAACGGTGGAGTGTTCTTTTAAAGCAATGTTTCGTATAATGGATATACCATGTTTTGATAGGAAAATCAAGACTTTTTAGAATTATCTTGCAGAGATATCTTTTTCATTAGTAGTCGCAATCGAGTAATTCTAGGGCATCCGGCTGGTACGCTGTACAAACGCCTCCCGTGTCCAACTTATACATTTCCTGTAATCCACCCATCCTCGATCCGAATGACCTGCTGCGCCTTCTGCGCAATTTCCGGGTTATGCGTGACAACGATAAGCGTTTGTCCAAACTCCGCAGCGCATTCCATCAGCAGCCGCATCGTATCCTCGCCCGTCCGCGTATCCAAATTTCCAGTAGGCTCGTCTGCAAAAACGATGCGCGGTTTTGCGATGAGTGCACGGGCGATCGCCACCCGCTGCTGCTGTCCACCGGAGAGCTGCGCGGGGCGGGAGTGCAGCTTGCCCCCAATACCCAAGATTCCGGTCAGCTTATGGAGCATCTGTTCATCCGGCGCTCTATGGTCGAGATAAAACGGGATCAGAATATTATCCTGCACCGTGTACTCCGGGAACAGCCGGAAGTCCTGAAAAATAAAGCCGATCTTTTGCCGCCGCACCTGTGCCAGCTGCTCCGCATTCATTACATAAATGTCCTGACCGTCCAGCAGCACCTTACCGGTGGTGGGTGGCAAAAGTCCTCCCAGAATTTTCAGGAGCGTGGATTTTCCGCTGCCGCTGGAACCGATGATGGACGCAAATGTACCGTTTTCAAGGGTCAGGTCGCTATTTCTGAGGGCATGAACAGCGCTTTCTCCTTCCCCGTAGGTTTTGGAGATCTGCACTGCTTCCAGAATTTTATCTTTCATAAGATATCCCCCTTGGATGCTTTTTTACGAATAAAGGAGAAGATCGGCAGCAACGCTGCGGACAGCCAGAACACCATCAGCAGAATGCTGACCATGATCTGACTTCCAACAGGTTTATGGAACGCATACTCCCGTCCGCTTGTATGGATACGGATCAGGTCGAGAATGCTCTGGATCGGAACGATACGCGAAACTGCCGCATAGACAACGATGTTCACAAGCAGCTTTGTCCACTTTCACAATTTTGACGTGAAAAGCGCAAAAACAATTGACTTTCAGGCAAGCTCCATGTATTCTGAACACAGAAAGCCAAATGGTTTTTTCCCATAAGGCGCATAAAGCAAAAGACATAACAGGAGGTTTCATGTTATGAAAATGACCCGCCGTGATTTTTTGAACGTTTCTACTGCGGCTGCGGTGGTTTGCGCAGCTACACTTTTGCCCGTAGAGAAAGCCGCAGCCGCACAGCAGACGCTGGCTGCACAGAACCTTCTGGAGCAGGCGTATCTGTACGCCTTTCCGCTGGTGATCATGGATGCTACGCGGACGGCTTCCACAAACACCCGCACAGCTACAAGCAACAAAGCCCCCATCAACCAGTTCATCCATGCGGAAAAGCTGGCAGATGCAACGACCCGTGCCGTGGTTACGCCGAATGTGGATACCATCTATACGCAGGCGTTTCTGGATGTCGGCGCAGAACCAATGATCTACGGCGTGCCGCAGACCGACCGCTTTTTTAATGTACAGGTGCTGGACGCGTGGACAAACACCGCCGCTGTGCTGGAAACGCCGGGGCTTTATGCCATTACCCGTGCAGACTGGCAGGGCGAACTGCCGGAAGGGGTGCAGCGCATTGATGTGCCTACCACGATGGTCTGGACCATTGCCCGCATCGTGCTTTCCGGACAGGAGGACCTGCCCAACGTCCGGGCTATTCAGGATAAGATGCAGCTGATGCCGCTTTCCGCCTATCAGGCGGGTGGATGGACCGCCCCCGCAGGCAGCTATGACCCTGCCAATGACTTTGTGCCGGTAAAGCACGTTCTTGCTATGGACGCAAAGGAATTCTTTGATACCGCCAATCAGCTGATGGAAACCAACCCGCCCGCTGCGGCAGATGCGCCGGTACTCCGGGAGCTTGCAGCACTGCATATCGGCCCCGGCGAGAAGTTCGATGACAAGGCGCTGGGTCTGTTCAGCGGGCTGCGCTGGAAGCTGATGCTGCTCCAGCTGAAGAAAAAGCTGCTGAGCGAATCGAAGGGCTATACGCGCCAGATGGGTCAGTGGACCTATTTCGGCGACCCCATCGGCAACTTTGGCACAGCATATACCTACCGTGCCATGGTTGCGCTGCGGGGTCTGGGTGCCAACACCACCGATGTTGCCATCTACCCTAAAACAGATGTGGACAGCACCGGCACAGTCCTGACCGGCAAAAAGACCTATACGCTGCATATCGAGGCAGATCCTCCCACACTGGAAAAGGGCTTCTGGTCGGTGACCGCCTACGGGGAGAACGATTTCCTCATTGAAAACCCCATTGACCGCTACTGCGTCAACGACCGCTCCGGTCTGCACCGTAATCCGGACGGCTCGATCGATATCACCCTTTCCAAAGAGGCACCGGCGGACACGACCAACTGGCTGCCGGTAGGAGAGGGAGATTTCCACCTCTTCCTTCGTATCTATAAACCGGATGCCGCCGCACTGACAGACTGGCAGCCGCCGGTCGTCCGCACAAACTGATCCGTAATAAGGAGGATCCTGCTATGAAAATGACCCGTCGGAATTTTATTTCAGCTTCGGCTGCTACAATGCTGGCGTGCGGAGTATCCTTGTCTGCACATGCAGCCGGAAGCGAAGCCGAAAATAATAGCCTGAACTTTATCGCTGATTTCTTCAGCGACCCTTCAAAGCCGGGGACGACGCAGGATGCGACGAGCTGTACCGCAGAAAAAAATGCGGAGTGGTACAGCAAACTGGATTTTTCCGACCGGCAGGAATTTGACAATGCAACGCGCGGCCTGCTGGACGATCAGGAAGGCAGGGTCATTTACAACGATGACGGAACAACGGCGTGGGATCTGCAAAGCTATGGCGATCTGGATTGCGATGCGCCGGATACGGTCAACCCCAGCCTGTGGCGGAATACCCAACTCAACGCCAAAGCCGGTCTGTTTGAAGTATGTGACGGCATCTATCAGGTGCGCGGCTTTGATATGGCCAATGCGACCTTCATCCGCACCAACCACGGCTGGATCATTTTTGATGTCCTGATGTGCAAAGAAAATATGCAGGCAGCAAAAGCGTTGATGGAAAACCGGTTCGGACCGCTGGATGTCAAAGCTGTGCTGTACAGTCATAGCCATGTGGATCACTTTGGCGGCGCAGAGGGTGCGATCGACCGGAACGATGTAGCGGACCCCAGCCTTTCCATTGACAAACAGTTTGCCTCGGGCAAAACGGTCATCCTTGCACCGGAAGGATTTTTGAAACACGCCATCAGCGAAAACGTCTATGCCGGCATCGCAATGGCCCGGCGTGCGCAGTATCAGTATGGTACAGTGCTGGAAAAAGGAGAGAAAGGAGCACTCTCCATCGGCATCGGCATGGGACAGTCTACCGGTACGGTGACCCTCATCGCTCCTACCTACGAGATCGGGGAAGATGTTCCAAAGCTGACCATCGACGGGCTGGAGATCGAATTCCAGCTGACCCCCGGCACCGAAGCCCCTGCCGAAATGAACGCCTATTTCCCGAAGTACCGTGCCCTCTGGATGGCCGAAAACTGCACCGGCACCCTGCACAACCTCTACACCCTGCGTGGCGCACAGGTGCGGGATGCCAACGATTGGGCGAAGTACATCATCGAGGCTGACCAGCGCTTCTGTGACAAGACCGACGTGGTGTTCCAGAGCCACAACTGGCCGCACTGGGGCGAGGAGATCCACGAGTATCTGTTGAACACGGCTGCGATCTACAAGTTCATCCACGACCAGACCCTGCACTATATGAACATGGGGTACACCTCCAACGAGATCGCCGCCATGATCTCGTTGCCGGATGCGCTCGAAAAAGTCTGGTATACCCGCCAGTATTACGGCACGCTGCCGCATAACGCCAAAGCCATCTACCAGAAATATCTGGGCTGGTACGATGCGAACCCGGTCAATCTGGACCCGCTCCCGCCCAGCGAAACAGCAAAAAAGATGGTGGAGTATCTCGGCAGTACGGAAGCCGTTCTGCTTCGGGCAAAAAAGGACTACAACAAGGGCGAGTATCAGTGGGTGGCGCAGATCACAAAGGAGCTGGTCTTTGCAGATCCATCCAACCAGAAGGCGCGCAACCTGTGCGCCGATGCGCTGGAGCAGTTGGGTTATCAGGCAGAGTCCGGTGCGTGGCGCAATGCGTATCTGATGGGCGCAGCGGAACTGCGGAACGGCAATCTGTCCGGGCGTGCCCGCACGGCGAATGGTCTCACCAACAGTATGCGCGCAATGACGGTCTCCATGCTGTTGGACTATATCGCCATCCTGACCGATGCCAACGCTGCGCAGAACGATGACCTGACCCTGAATTTAACCGTAACGGATGAGAACGAGCAGTTCTATGTCACCCGCAAGAACGGCGTGCTGCTGACCTATCCGGGCGAGAACCGCCCGGATGCGCAGGCGTCCGTTACCTGTCGGCGGCTGCAACTGTTTGCTCTGATGACCGGTCAGCAGGCGGGTCAGGTCCAGATCACAGGCGATGCCACCGTCCTGAAGCGTCTGCTGGCGTATGCCTCCAAGTTTGAAAAGACCTTTAATGTGATCGAACCGTAAAACTGACCCCGCTTTTTAGCTTTGCTTCAAAAAACCGGGCTTTTGATAGCCGGGTATGTCAAGAGGGCTGGCACTGCCAGCCCTCTTTTTTGTGTTGTTTCTGCCTTACGGCACGCTTATAGTGGTCTTTCGTGCTTTTTCACTGATAGCCAGACCGTTGTTTTTGCCCCGCAGGGGGGCTACCGCCATGGGCTAACCGCGCCATTGCCGAGTATGACCGCGCTGTTCACGTTATTCTTGCTTGATTAAATATGAATGCTCCATTCAATTAAGACTACTGTCTATGGTACAATGATTATACGCAATCGGACTTTTACCGTGAAAGTTCGATTGAACTGCGAGAATTAAGAGTTTTTCTAAAACACAGTGTTGCTTTCCACTTGTACTGTGTATGTTTTGCCTATTTCATGTATTCATTCTCCTAAAGTGTTGACACCTTGCAGAGAATATGCTATTATTTCCGAAAGTCCCACTGATTTTGTGGATTGGTTACAAGTCATCCACAAGATGTGGTCGTGTTCATTTTGAACACAGCCACAGAAAGTGGTTGGTTATCACCGTGAGACCCACCACTTCAGTGAGGGAAAGTCCGCAAAAGAATTTACCGCCCCGCAACACATCCGATCTATTTTGCCGCCGATTCACCCGACAAAATCATCGCTGCGCTGCGTGGGCGGTATTTTTCTTTTTCACAAATAAAATCTTATGTGGTTGTTCAATCTTCCAAAATTTGTTTTCGGTTGTTGACTTCACAGCTTCAAAGTGTTGCTCTTGTGCTTGAAAGAAGCAGGACGTAGTGTCCGCACTGCGCCCGGCTTTCTTCATACTGTACCTTGAACCCTTCATAAGCCGTCTGAACGTGATACTGTGCCACGACCTCACACTTTCTGTGAGCGAGCCGGAAAACGCCGCTGCACAAACAGGGGCAGGAACTTCGTTCGGAGCAAACGGCGATCAACATACACGAGCAGCGGAACTCTCTACTTATTTTTGCGTCTTAACAATTCGGAAACAACTCCCGGAAATGCGTTTTGAGCGCAGCGGTAGAGGGCAAGAACCGTCCCGTGGCCACAAATTTTCAATTCTTGAAAATTTCCTGTCCATCCGGGACTTCACTTCTCAAACTCTTGCGAGTTTTCCAAGTGATCTTGTTGGGGCGTGCCTGCCCCAAACCCTGCCGAGTAACAATAAAGTTCATAATTGTTCCATGGACTGAGTATAACACATCCTTCGACGATACACTACTCCTCTTTTTGCAAAAATCCAATTATCTTTGGTGACCTGTCATGAGATGCAATTATTTCATGTCGTTTCACCAATCACTTGACTTGGTTTGAAAAAACACAGAGCATATGATACAATAGAACAAATAATGTTGTCTACCAAGAAAGGAAGTGTCTTTCCATGAAAAAAATCCATAAGTTCTTTTCTAAAGATTTGCTCCATATTCTTGGTGCTGTTGGGATTTTTGTTGCTTTTCTGATTTCTATCGCCTATAAGCAAGTTGGAATCGGGGCACTCATAGCTGCGTGGCTTATTGCTATGGCAATTATCGGGGTAGCATGGATTACAGACATCCGCAAAGCAGACCTGCTGAAAAACGGAAAGATTGTTTCCGGAAAAGTTAATGCAGTAAAAAGGGTTCACATAAAATTCCACATGAGTACCTATCACCTTGCTGATGAAGATGTAATTTATCCTTGGGTGATTCGGTACCAATACAAGATTGGAAAAGACACTTATTATGGACAGTCCCATTGGTTTTGGTTCAAGCCTCTCGTGAGCAAGGGAACACCTATAAAGGTGACTATTGACCCTCAAAACCCAGAAAGAAGCATTGTTGCTGCATGGGAAAGTTAATAGATTGTTTCTTTCCTCTATGATAACGGAAATTTCAAAGGAGCGTAATCTCCTTTGGCACACGACTTTGGAACAAAGTCTAGTGTGTTACACCTCGATAGAGGTGTGCCGCTCCCAGACACAAAAAGTCCCATGGCCAACACCTCGGCGGTGTGGTCATGGGACTTAATGCTTTTTAGGCCTAGCGGAGTGAACAGTAACCAATCCTGACATCCAGTTGCCGTGTCATTTGTTGAATACTGTTTTACGAACAGTCTGCGGACGTGAAGACCCACCATTATATCATCAGCTTCGACCCGAAGGACGCAGTAGAGAACGGCCTGACCATGGAGCGGGCGCAAGCCCTATATGCAGAAGCCCCGCGATTGGCGTGAGGGCATGAAGCACTCCAGCACAGCCCAGACCATGCGGCACTTGCGTGTTGAGGTCATGGAGCTGTGCGAGGGTGCCGGACTGTACCAGATCGACCTGCTCAACGGCTCGAAGGAGCGTGTGAGCGAAGCCGAGTATTGGGCGCGTAGGCGCGGCCAGTTGAAACTTGACCGTGAGAACGCATCCCTTACCGCAACCGGACAGCATCCCCGGCAGAAGAAGTTTGAAACCGTGAAAGTCGCTTGTCGGGGCGAGGCCCCTCCATTTGCTGCGCAAACCGCTCGGTCACTCAAAAGCCTCACTGGGGCTTTTGTTGCTTCGCAAACGCGAACTTTGCGGAAACAGATTTCTTCGGTGTTGTACCGCACAACGAGTTTTAAAGAATTTTCCGATAGGCTCATGCAGCAGTACGGCATCACGGTCAAGGAAAGCCGTGGGCAGCTCAGCTATCTGCCCGCTGGCAGAACGAAGTTTATCCGAGCGAAACATCTCGGTGACAAGTTCGATAAGGCAGCAGTGCTTGCCACGTTGCAGGCAAACGCCGAACGCAAACCCAAGGCGCAGTTCAAGCAGGATACCATCGGGAAACTGATCGACATCCAGTCGAGAATGACCGAGGGCAAGGGCATCGGCTATAAGCGTTGGCTCACGAAACACAATCTCAAAGTTATGGCACAGACCGTGAAGCTTTTGCAGGAAAAGGGCTTGACCGACGAGGACGCCCTGAACCAGCGCATCACCGAACTGGAAACCAAGTATCACGACGCACTGGCAGTGGTGAAAGACCTCGAAGGACGCATGAAAGCCAACAAAGAGCTGCGCTATCACGTCGCAGCCTACACCAGTACCAAGAATGTTGCCCAGCAGTTAAAGATCGCCAAGCGCCCCGCAGTCTTTGAGGAACAGCATCGTGCAGAGCTGACAACGTACCGGGCGGCAGCAGCCTATTTCAAGGCAAACAACATCACAAAGCTGCCCAACCCGAAAAAGCTGGAAGCCGAGTATGCGCAGCTGGCATCCGAAAAGGCAAAGTTCTACGAGCAGTACAAAGAAGCCAAAGAGAAACTTCTCAAGCTGAAAACCGCAAAGCAGAATGTTGCGTCCTTTTTCCGGGAGGAAGAACCGGCGCAGCAGGAGAGATAAAGGAGTGTGCGAATGATCAACCTGAAAATCGACCCGGAGTTCCAGTCCCAGATCCCTCCTCTGACCGATGATGAATTTAAACAGCTTGAAGAAAACATCCTCAAAGAAGGCAAGCTGCTCTCTCCTTTGATTGTCTGGAACAATACCCTTGTTGATGGACACAACCGTTATGCCATCCTCCAGAAGCATCCTGAGATTTATTTCTCCACCACGCCGCTCCGATTTGAGAACCGCGAAGAAGCCATTGCGTGGATTTGCCGGAATCAGTTGGGACGGCGAAACCTGAGTCCCGAACAGAAACGCTATCTGCTTGGGAAGCAGTACGAAGCCGAGAAGAAAGCTGCAAAAATCTTTCGGGGCAATCAGTACACTTTAGCAAAGAAAAGTGGGTGCCTCGGTTCTTCGTGCCAGCCACTATACACGAGGCATCGACATTGCAGATAATCTCTCTCCCGGCATCAAGCAGAAAGTCTTTTCCGGCGAAGTGAAGTTTACCAACGAAGAAATGTCCAAACTCGTGCAGGCAAGTGCCGAGCATCGTTCAGATGTCCTTGCTCAAATCCTGCACCCAGAGGCATTGGAAGTGTTGGAATCTGCCAGCGCAGAATTTGAACCTGAAAAAGCGGAACCCGTTCCCATGCCCACACCACAAACAGAAGAATTTCGGTGCTATCAAGTACCGGACGAGTTTATGAAGGTTTACAAATCTTTGAGCCGTGCGACCGAAATGATGAAAAACTCATGGAAGAAAACGCTCAAAAACAATCCCAGCTATTTCACTGACCCGGAAAAGCAGAAGGTTCTCCGCTTCGCAATGCAGCGACCTGCTAACTACCTGACTGAAATCGAAACCTATCTGGAAAAGGCTCTTGCAGAAGCCCTTGAAGAAGAAAAGACCGCATAACGACAGGCACTTGTAAGCCATCAACGAGCCACCAGCCGCAAGTGCAGGGCGGAAAGCATCCGCGCCCTTGCGCCTGATAAAAAATGGAACTTTGATTTTCTTGCCCGGCTTTGCTGCGGTGGGACGATCAAAGGAGCGTGCGTTTGAACAAAAAGAAAAAGTCCACAAACATTTCCCCCTATCCCGATGAAGTCATCGACCGTCTGGCACGGGCATTCTACCCGGCCATCCTTGCCTGCTGGAACAGCGAGGAAGGCCAGAGGGAGTTTGCCGCGTGGCAGGCAGAGCAGGCTCATCATGCAAACAACGAAAAACAGGAAGTTCCCACTGGGGAACTCCCTGTTGTACATATCGCTATCGTCTGTGGTCTTTTGCAGGGTGCGTCCGCAGGGCGCATCCTGTTTTTTATTTTGTCCTTAATCTTCTAACCCACGGCTCCCAGCCGTATTTTTCAAATATTCTTCCGGCTCGCCGTTTAGAATCAAATCTGCATAATGCCATTCTTTTCGGCATACGCCGTGCATTCCTGGATCTGGCCTTCGACGGATTCTTCGCGCTGATTGTCGCTGGAATAGCGGGCGTAGATTACAGCGGTCATAGGAGGGCCTCCCTTCGCTCTGGATGGGGATGGATGTAACCGTATTGCATTTCGTATAATATATACCATATTTTGTGTCCTATTGCAAAGCTTTTGAGTGCCGTCTGGTGGTGTTCTTTTTGAACACTACCTGTTCTTGTACACCAAAGGCAGATGTTCGGCTGCCCGCCGTTATTTTTGGTATGACTTTCTTTCAAAACAATACGCTTCTTTGACATTTCGCTGTCAAATATGATACAATAAAAACACTTTGAGAAGGCGAGGGGAGGCAGCAGCGATGAGCGAAGCAAGAGCGATGGGTTCTCTGGCAGACAGGCTGCTCAGTTTTGTGAGCACCACACCCGAACGGGACGCAAACTATGATATCGCAGTGACTCTGCTCAAGCATTACCCCCAGCTCAAAGGGATGACTCTCGGCCAGATCGCGAACCTGTGCTATACCTCCAAGGCGTCCATCTCACGGTTTTGCCGCTTTCTGGGGATGGACAGTTTCAAAGCGTTCCAGGCCTGGCTGGAGCAGGACTTCACCATGAGGACCGACTATTCCCGACAGTTCTACACCATGCTGCACAACAATCAGGAAATGGCCATCGGTTTCTATCGAGACGCGCTGATCAGCAACATCTATGCTACCATCACGCCTGAAAACGCCGAAGTCATCCCCGACATTGTGCGGGTGTTGCACGGCTGCGGCAAGGCGGCCTATTTCTCCCACCACTTTTTGTGGGACATCGGCCACTACTTCCAAAGTAAAATGATGATTATGGGCCGCTATGTCGAGCTGTTCATGGATTATGCCGCTCAGCTGGAGTGCGCCCGCAGCCTGACCGAAAACGACTTTGCCATCATTTGCAGCGTGGGCGGCAGCTACCCGACTCGTTACCCGGACATCTGTAACGCAATCATTTCCAGCGGCTGCAAGGTTCTGGTCATCACCCAGAACCTTGCCAGCCCCTATTTGAACACCGCCGATTTCATCCTGCAATGCGGCACCACCAACCGCAACGACGTGGGCAAATATGCAGCCCTCATGGCCAACGACCTGATCGTCATGGGCTATATGCAGGCATACGATAAAGCGTTCCAGTAAAGCATAGCAAAAAATACAGCAAGGCCGCGAGGGTTAACCGCCCTGCGGCCTTTTTGTTTTGTCAAAGCGCACAAAAAACGATAAAAAAGTTTTTCGCTTTTCAGAAATTGAAACATGCGCTACCAATCTGAAATGGCGCACTTGTATTTGCAACCAAATCAAGTTCCAATTATGTTATAATTTTAGTGCAAAGAGGAAATCAGACTGGCCAGTCGTGAAAACCTTGGTATTGAAACAAATGAAGCAAGAACCAAAAGCAAAAACTGTAACTTTTTCTTTGTAGAGGACAAAACCATGAAACGATTACTCATCCGTGCTGATGACCTTGGCTACTCTGAAGGCATCAACTGCGGCATTGCGGCGGCGGTAGCAGCCGGACTGGTGCGCTCAGTGGGTGTGATGACCAATATGCCCGCAGCTGTCCACGGACTGGGGCTGCTGTATGGCCGCCAGCTTTGTCTAGGGCAGCACACCAACATTTGTGTGGGCCGGCCGTTGACTGACCCCGCTCGCATCCCCAGCCTCTGTACGCCGGAAGGAGAGTTCAAACCCAGCCGCGCCTACCGAGAGGCCGCCAAAGAAGGCCGTGACTTTGTGGTGCTGGACGAGGCGATCGAGGAGATCGAAGCCCAGTATCGCCAGTTCAAAGCCTTGACCGGCCGCGAACCGAGCTATTTTGAGGGACACGCAGTGGCCAGCGCCAATTTCTTTCAGGGATTGGAAATCGTTGCCCAGCGGCACGGCCTGCCCTACTTTGCGATGGGCCGTCCCGGCGAGGCAGTAACCTTCCGCCACACCAAAGTGTACGCCTATATGCCAAGAGATTTTAAGGCATACGAGACCGCCCCCTTTACGGGCGTGCAGGACGCGGTGGCAAATGCTCACGAGGGCGGGTGTGACTTGATGGTCTTCCATCCGGGTTATATCGATGCCTATCTGCTGGACCATTCCAGCATGACGACCACCCGTTTACGAGAAACTTCTATGCTCTGCCGGCCCGAGGTACGCGCCTGGCTGGCGGAGCAGGATGTTCAGCTCGTCACTTACGATGATTTGACTTAAAATAGGAGGAATCAGTATGACAGACAATAAAAAGATCGCCGAGCAGGTTCTGGCGGCGGTAGGTGGAGCGGCCAATCTCAAGGATGCCACCCATTGCATGACACGCCTGCGTCTGTATCTGAAAGACGACAGCCTCCCCAAAGACGATGAGGTGAAAAAGATTTCCGGTGTGCTGGGTGTTGTGCGCGGCGGCCAGCAGTACCAGATCGTGATCGGCACCAATGTTCCGAAAGTGTATGAGGAACTGTGCAAGCTGGCAGGCATCAGCGCCAGCGCCGCCGTCAAGGATGATGCTGCTGCCGTCCAGGATGCCGCCATCACCAAACGGAAGCTGACCCCCAAGCAGGTGGGTAAGAATATCATGGGCTATCTGGCAGGCTGTATGACCCCCATGATCCCGGTGCTGCTGGCCGGAGGCTTGTTCCGTGCTGTCAACTCTATCTTTGGCCCCGACTTGTTGGGACTGTACACCCTGGAGAGCAACTTATATATCCTGTTTGATTTCTTGTACGATGCGGCGTTTTACTTTATGCCTATTCTGGTGGGTTACAATGCCGCCAAACAGCTGGGTGTCAACGGTATGCTGGGTTCTTTCATCGGCAGTGTTCTAATGGTGCCCGATTTCGCGGCTTTTGCCACCAACGGTCAAACGTTCACGGTCTTTGGCATCCCTGCTACCGTGACCAATTACGCCCAGACTGTTCTGCCTGTTATGCTGTCGGTGCCCCTGTTCTGCCTGATTTATAAACTTGTCAAAAAGTTCATGCCCGACCTGCTGACGAGCGTTTTTACCCCGTTCTTCAGCCTGATTATTTCCATGCCCTTTATCCTCTGCCTGCTGGCACCTCTGGGTACCATTGTGGGTAATGCCATCAGCGGCGGTCTTGCCTGGTTTGGCATGACCACCGGCTGGTTCGGCGTGGCTGTCATCGCCGCTCTGTGGGAGTTCCTGGTTATGAGCGGTATGCACCTGGCTCTGATGATGCCTATGATGGCCGATTTCTTCGAGACCGGCATCATCAGCGGCCCCATGAATGCGGGCAACTTTGCGACTTGGGCATGCTTCGGTGTGGCTCTGGGCGCAGCGCTCCGCCTGAAAAATAAGGATGACCGCAGCACCTCCTTTGCAGCCTTCGCTTCTGGCATTCTGGGCGGCGTCACCGAACCCACTCTGTATGGCATCTGCTTCCGCTTTACTCGTTGCTTTGTAACGATGGCCGTTGGCGGCTTTGTGGGCGGCGCCATCGCCGGCATATTCGACCTCAAGGGATATGCAATGACCTCCCCCAACTTCCTGTCTCTGCTGGGCTATGTGGGTGGTACCAATGCCAACATTGTGGTTGGCGTGGTAGCCTCCTTTGCTTCTCTGATCGTGGCAGCTGTTCTGACTTATCTGTTTGGCTTTTCCCAAAAAGATTTGGAGAGCGTTTGACTGCGTGATACCATAAAATCAAAAAGGCTGGTGTTATCGACTTGACGAAACAAATGATTTTCCCCACCAATTTCCTCTGGGGCGCGTCTACCAGCGCCTTTCAGGTAGAGGGCGGTTACAACGAAGGCGGCAAAGGCGTTGCCACCACCGATCTGGGGGCACGCCGCCCCGGCATCGCCGACAACAAAGTGGCCGCAGACCATTACCACCACTGGAAAGAGGACGTGGATCTGATGGCCGAGCTGGGCCTGAAGGTCTACCGGATGGGCTTTGCCTGGAGCCGCATCATGCCGGATGCCACCTGCACCCCCAACCCCGAGGGGCTGGCCTTTTACGACAGGCTCATCGACTATCTGTTGGAAAAAGGGATTGAACCGCTCGTTACTCTCTATCACTTCGAGTGTCCGCAGGCGCTGGTGGACGCCTTCGGCGGCTGGCTCGACCGCAAGATGATCGACGCCTATCTGAAATATGCCGAGGTCTGCTTTACCCACTTCAAGGGCCGCGTCAAGCGGTGGGTCACAGTGAACGAACAGCTCATCGCCACCGCCGCCGGCATCATGAACGGCAACTTTGAGCAGGACAAGCAGAAGAACCTGCAGAACATCTACCAGATGAGCTATCATGTCTCGCTGGCCGAGCACCGGGCTATTTCGCTGCTGCGGCAGATTGACCCGGAAGCCCAAATCGGCCCGGTGTGTGCTATCCAGGTGGTCTATCCCCAGTCCAGTCGCAGCGAGGATGTTCTGGCTGCCGAGAACGCCGAAGAACTGATGGAGTTCTACCTGCTCGACCTGAGTGTCCGGGGCGAATATCCGCCCTATGTGGCCAGCTACTTAAAGAGTCATGGACTTTACCCCCAGACGCTGCCCGAAGATGCAGCCGTGCTGAAAGCCTCGACCCCCGACTTCATCGGCATCAACTATTATTTCAGCATTTGCGCCAAAGCCAAGGAGGGTCCCGTCAACTACGACCAGCCGCCCTTCTGGGTGTCGGACGCCTTCGACATCTGTGATAATCCCCACCTGCGCAAAACCGAGTGGATGGACAAGGGCATCGACCCGATGGGCCTGCATATTGGGATGCGCAAGGTCTATAATCGCTACCGTCTGCCCATGATCGTCACCGAAAACGGCATGGCCTATAGCGAAACACTGGGCCCGGACGGCCAGATCCATGATCCCTACCGCATCGAATACCTCAAAGAGCACATCGAACAGCTGGCCATCATGATTGACGAGGGACTGCCGGTGTTCGGCTATTGCCCCTGGAGCTTTGTAGACGTGGTGTCCAGCCACCAGGGCTTTGCCAAACGGTACGGCTTAGTCTACGTGGACCGCACCGAGACCGATCCCAAGCAGTGCGCCCGGGTGAAAAAGGACAGTTTCTACTGGTATCAAAAAGTGATCACCAACAACGGCCTGACAGAATAAGCCATCACCTATTTTCCCCGCAGCCGTGCGGGCAACGTCCTGCGCTGCCTGCATGGCTGTTTTGTTGTTTGAAAGGAGTTTTTGTATGCATATCGCATTCGTATCGCTGGGCGCCTTCGGGCACATCAATCCTACCCTGGCCCTCGTCACCGAACTGGTGAAGAAAGGCGTCCGGGTGACTTATTTCACCACTGAAGCCTTCCGCACTATCATCGAGCCCACCGGGGCAAAGTTCGTCGCCGTACCCTCCTGGATGGCGGAAAACGACAAGCATAATGAGGACGGCGAAAAGAAAGAGGATGACGGCGGAGTGGCCGCCGCGGTGCCCTTCCTGTTCTTAAACGAGGCAGGAGCCTACATCGACACTGTGCTGGACACCCTGAAAAACGACAAACCCGACGCTGTCGTCCACGACTTTGCGGGCATTGCCGGCACAATCGCGGCGGACAACCTCAAGGTTGCCAACGTCATGCTCTACACCAGCTACCCCTCCAACGACAGCTACTCGGTAGCCGCCGGGTTCGAGAACTGCCCGCCGGACCACCCTCTGCGCAAAGCCGCGGCGCAGTTGGCCCAGACCTATGCCGAAAAATATGGCTGCCGCCTGCTGACCGTCAAGGAAATCTTCGACGGCCACGGGGACTTCAACCTGGTCATGATGCAGAAAAAGTTGGTTCCCAATTACGAGACTTTCGATGACAGTTTCGTGTTCACCGGGGTACAGATCGGCAAGCGGACCGCCTTCGGCAGCTGGAAGGCCCCCGACAACGGCAAACCCCTGCTGTACTCTTCCCTGGGCACCGCCTTCAACAACTGGCTGGAGTATTACCCTATCCTGTTTGACGCAGTGCGGGACCTGGACATCAACGTCTTTGCCGCGCTCGGCTCCATCGACCCCGCCAGCCTGAAGGACATCCCCGCCAACGTGGAAGTCGGTCAGATGGTGCCCCAGCTGGATATCCTGTCCCAGGCGTCGGTGTTCATCACCCACGCCGGCATGGGCGGCACCGGCGAGGCCATCTACTACGGCGTGCCCATGATCGCCATTCCCCAGATGGAAGAACAGGCTATCACCGCCCGCCAGATCGAGAAGCTGGGCCTTGGCTGCGCCTTTCCGGATAAAAACGCCATCACCAGCGAGGGACTGAAAGCAGCTATCTTCAAGCTGCTGATCGAACCTTCTTATAAGGAGACGGCCCACGCCTTCAGCGAGGATATGCGGAGCCTGGGCGGGGCCAAGGCATCGGCGGAAGCCCTGCTGGCCTATTTGAAGCAGTAAGAAGGTGACGTGATCGAGGGCAACTGGTTTACGATGCAGTGTGCCCGCCCCTGCCACGACACCCTCTATTCAAGTTTAGAGGTGGCCGAAAAATTATCCGCTGCCGAACAGGGCGGCCATGTGCCTACAGAGTTGGTGCCGCGCTGTCCCAAGTGCGGAGGTCCCATGGACATCCACATGGGCGCGGGTCAGAGAATGATTCCGGATACCGCTGCTCAGGCACGGTTCCAAACCTTTCTGAAAACCTACCACGGGAAGAAACTGGTGGTTCTGGAGCTGGGCATTGGCTGGCGTAATCAGCTGATCAAGGCTCCGATGATGCGCTTGGTGGCCAGCGAGCCAAACGCCACTTATGTGACCATCAATCTGGGGGAGATCTATATTGCGGACAATATCAAAGAGAAGTCCTTCGGACTGGACGGGCGGCTGGATGAGCTGCTGCCTGCTCTCCGGGAGGCGTGCGAGGCATAACGATTTACGTATTTTCCGGACATAGCAAAACCTCCTCGTGTAGTTCTATTATCCTACACGGGGAGGCTTTTTTCTATTTTCTACTTTTTATGGATCGGTTCAATTTTTACACCTCTCCGGAGGTTTATGCAACTATTGGGATGACTCCAAAAAAATGCTGGACAACACCAGCTCAAAATGGTATTGTCCAGCATACTTCATGTTTGTGTCCTTTCTGCCTTACGGCACTCTTACAGTGGTCTGTCGTGCTTTCTTATGATAAGGTTTGGGACGCTTTTCGATGGAAGCAAGGGATTCGTTCTGTTTTCCAAAGAATACAAAAAATCCGAACCCTTCTCCTATCGAGAAAAGGTTCAGATTTTCATGGTTTGGTGCGGATAAGAGGACTTGAACCTCCACCGAGTTGCCCCGATTAGAACCTGAATCTAACGCGTCTGCCAATTCCGCCATATCCGCATATTCTGTTGGTACGGATATTACTTTCTCAGTCAGGTTTCGTTATGGAATTCCAACCGTTTTTCACGTTCAGAGGTTTTTGTTCATCTTCCCGGCGGGTTTGACCCTCGTAAGACTTTCTCAGCTTTCACTCGTAAAACTCCAAATTTTCATAGGGGTTATCTGAGCCGTTCTCTATGAAAACTCGTTCTGCTCTTAAATTTATCATACCGGAAATTTTATTAAAAGTAAAGTGGATACGCTTAAATAGTTCAGCTTGAAGAAAGAGCAAGGAACCAATGAGAGTCTTTCATAAGCTGAAAACCAGTTTTAAGAAAGCGATTTCTCGTTTTTAAGTGATTTTTTAATAGCAGTTTAACGCCAAAGGGGCACCAGCGCTTTGAATGCTGGTGCCCCTTTTCCCTATTAAATCGAAAAATCAGGTCACGTCTTGGAGGTGATGATAGGTACACGTTTGATAGTTCCTATGTCGTCTTTGAGCCAGTCCGTTGTAATCTCAATCTCCATGTTGCCCTTGCTATTTTTCTTACTCTGAAAATGGATGCCTTTGCTCGCAAATGCAGCTTCGTACTGATGGAGTGCCCTGCTCAGGTGGTTTGCTTCTTTGGGATACGTCCGGGGATTGTAAATTTCCTCCGTCATATTTTGCTGGCTCATGAAATCCTTGAGCGACTTATAAAGCAGGCTCATCGTTCCTTTCCAGTAGCCCTCATCTTCTTCATTCTTCAAAAAATCTTCCACGAGAGAGATAATCATGGCGTTCTGACAAGTGATCTCCATCTGGCGGGTCTTATTATCCTCCAAAACTTCATTGAACTTCTTGCCCAGCCCCGTTTTCATCGCTTCAGCTACTGCATATCCAAAAAGGTGGAAGTCTGCCAGCCGCTGTAATTTTTGAAGTTTGACAGTCGGCAGGATTTTCATTGCCTTCGAGTACAGGTCAAAGATACCGCCCAAGATATACGGTAAATCAGCAGAAAAGTCTTTCCAGAACGTCATATCGCTGATACGGGAAGTATCCTTGATCAGCTTAGCGGTAAAGAACAGTACACGCTCTGCCAAATCAGCCTTTTGAACAAAGGGCGAGATACCGTTCAGACACATACCACGCTTGATATAAACGCTGTTGATGGTGTTATCCGTATACTTCATACGGTTGGAACTTGTTACACCTGTAATCGCCGCGCAGAGAAAATCGCTCTGTTTTTTGCTGATACTGGACAGGTTATCAAATGCGAGATAGTAGTCCTGATTCAGGCGTACCCGCAGGTCGTCAATCGTATCCGGGAGCGTTTCCAATTCATTGGAAGAAGGGTCGATGATTTTCTTGATGATTCTGGAAAGGGTGCTCTTACCGGAGCCGTTTGTTCCGTTGATACTGACAGACGGGAAAGTGATGTCCGGGTTGAAGCAGGTGACAAGATAAACCTTGAGCAGGAACTTTTCCTCTGGCGAGAGGTTCAAATAGCGGTCGATTCGGTCAAGTCCCTTCTTTCCGCTGCCGTGAATAGGTGTTACCTGTTCGATTTCATCCGCGCCTTTCAGAAACATCGGGTAGGCATTATCTACGATTCGCCAGCCTTTTTCATTTACTACAACGCACTTTCCATTCTGTAAGTCGTAAATCACCGATTTATCGCGTGAAGCGATTCGGTACTTTACCTCTTCCAACGGAAGTTCCATCGCATGGCTTTCCGTATACTGTAAGCAATTCTGGACAACTGCGTCTGGCGGAAACTCTCCAACTTCATCCTTGAACATACTTTTGAGCTTGATTTTCAGCCGATTGTCGTTCAAATTGTAGGCTTCCAGTTTTCCGTTTGTTTTGGGGATATGAATAAAGAATCCGTTCTTTGTATGGGAGATTCGATACCGCTGAATCATTTCCAGAAGGATGTCCTCCTGCTTTTTCTTCGGCTCCTTGTTTTCCTGATTGACCACTGCATTTTCCGCTGTCTCTGTAGATTTTTTCTTTGCCATAATCATTTTCCCTCCGGCATCGTTTTTCTTTTAGTCGGTTGATACAACCTTTCTGAATAAAGTGTATGCAACTATCCGGCGATAAATGTCAAGAAATGGGATAACTGGAAAATGACCTTAAAATGTAGAAATCAACAGAAAAGAGGTGCGGATTTTTATCTCCGTACCTCTTTCGTATGTTGGATTGTTCAATTCTGAATGCTTATTTGCTCTTGAATCTCTGCCAGAGAGCCAGCCAGTCTTCCATATCCTTCTCGCTGACATAAGGAAAGCCAACCGGCGGCTCTACTCCGTACTCCTTGAGCGATTCCCTCAACGTCCGTACTTCCCCCATCAGCTTTTCCCGGCGTTTCTCCCGCCGGGCTGAGGGCTTTTGCTCCGGTTCAGAAAAGGCTTCGTTCTGCGCCTGTACATATTTTGAATGCGCCCATTCATTCCGATACTCCCAGACCGCCAAACGTTTTTTCTTGGGAACAGTCTTGAACTGGTTAATACGGTCATACTCCGCCAACGGGTCAAAGACAGCGACTGTCCCGCCATTTTCAAAATCGAAGTCGTTCCATACGCACTCGCAGCCTGCGCCCTGAATCGTTCCCGCCAGCTTTCCGCAGGTAAGACAGGGCGTTTTCATCGGGAGAATCTTTATCAAGCCGTTGATTCGCTTACAGTAAATACAGCCGTTTTCGTCTGGATAGAGAAAATGTATTGTATCCATCCCGCTGTCCTCCTGCTCAGGCTAGCGCGTGTCCAATCAGGCTTTCCGCCCACTTCCGGAGTTCTTTTTCGAGTTCTGGTGTCTTGGCGGTGATGACGAACTCCTGACCCCGGCAAGCGGAGTTCAGCTCTGCGTGACCATTTACCAGCACGGGGGTATTCTTACCCTGCCAAGAAATGAAGATGTCACGAGAGGCGCAGAAAGCAGGCAAATTCCAAAGCCGACGGTTCGGCTGACCCGGTTTACTGAGAAGGAGAGAATCACGGTTCTCGAACACGCCGTAGTCCGTAGCGAGGTAGAGGCGGTTGTCCGGGTGTTCCGTACTCGCTGCGTGCGGGTGCCACGGATAAAGCTCTTTGATTTTATCCTGGTCTTTCAGGATTTCGCTTACCACCATATAGCCATAGATGATATGCTGGATGGGCGCGCCCTTTACAAAATGGAGCGTTCCATTTGGAAGTGCTTCGGTCTTACGGAACATTCCATAGAACAAAAAGACATCGCCTACGTCTACGCCCTGCCCATCCAGATGCTTTGCCGGGATTTCGTACTGACCAAAAGCAGGCTTCCACCCGGCGTGCGTATTTTTTAATACACCGTAAATATCCGGGTCAAGGTGACAGAACGGATGCTTCTGAAAATCAAAAGTCGGGTGAATCTGCTGGATAATTTGCTGATAAGTACGCCCCTTATAGACCAAATCTCCATAGGGGACACCGCTTTTTTCGTTTGGAATAGGAAGGGACAAAAGCGTGCCGTCCGGTAAAATCGGGCTGGGGATGCCACCCGCTCTGCTGTCCATTCCTTTTCGGCTTAAAACGACCTTCATAAAACTCGCCCTCCTTTTGTATGTTACCCTCATAATAGCATAGCCTTGCAAGAAAAGCAACTATAAGCCTACGAAAATACAGCTTTCAGCATATTACCACTGATGCCGACGAAATGTATCATTTTCTTATGCTGATAGCTGTATTGAGGAGTGCGCTTATGGATTATACCAGACTGGGAAAACGTATTAAGGAAGAACGGCTGCGTCTGAATCTTACCCAAGAGAAGCTTTCGGAAAAAGTGGGTATCTCTACCGCTTATTTAGGTCAGATTGAACGTGGTGAGCGTTGTATTACGCTGGACAAGCTGATTCCTCTGGCGAATTATCTGGGGGTGACAGTAGATTTTCTCTTGACGGACTATATTGTAACCGATGAAGATAACAACCTGAATATCCTTACTCAGCTTTTTCGTGGAAAGACGGTAGAAGAAAAAGAACTAGCTGTAAATATGCTGAAGCTCTTATTCTCCTATACGGACGGTAAGATTTGATGCCTGCCGGAGGTACGGAGATAATTTTCCGAAAGTAAAGCTTTGGGGGTCTATTTACCTTGCTTCGCAAGGCTGGTGCCTACAGGCGACAGTTTTTCCATAGCGAGATATAGTGAGAACGGCAACAGTTTTATAGGGCTAGGCTTTCTGACTTTCAGAGTTTCTAAGTTTTCTAACTTTATTTTATCATTCTCTCTAGTCCCCAATTTACTACATAAAAACAACAGAAAAATCTTTTCTTAAGCTGCGCGTTAGCGCAGCCTATTTGAGTGGATAGGGCGTTCCGTTAGGATAAGCCCGTTATCCACTCAAATAGCCTATGTAAACCCGAGGGTTTACTTAAAAAGAAGCAAAAACTTTTATATTACCTCCGTACCTCCGGGAATCATTTTCCAAACCCGATTTTTCCAGCAGTCCGAACAGTCCCCAGCGTATCCAGCGGATTAAAGCTTGTATAATCCTTCGTCAGGTCACGACCAAACATATTTACATATTCTTTTACAATATCCAGATTACTATGACCTAAAAGCTTTTGAAGGCGGAAAATATCTCCACCATTCAGTATCCAGCGCTTCGCAAAGGTATGACGGTACAGGTGAGCTGAAGTCTTGGAAACTCCACGCTTTTGATTATACTTCGCCAGCATTTCCTGATAGGAGCGAATATCACCCTTTCCTCCATACGAGTTACAGAATACATAATCGTCAGGGGAGCCTTTCCGGTAGGTCAGGTATTCTTTCAGGATCACTTTCAGGGAAGAAGCCATAGGCACGATTTGAGCCTTGCGGTTCTTACACTTGTTCAGTTGAATCGTTTCATTCTCAAAATCAAGGTCTTTGATTTGAAGGCTCAGAACCGTAGAGATACGGTTTCCAGTCGCCAGAAGATAGTTGGAGAACACCCAGGTCTTATATTCGTTGAACTCGCAGGTTTTTACATTCGGCTTTTTGAGAAGTTTCTTCAGTTCGGTATCCGTGTAGGTTTCCTTGATACGCTTATCCGCTTTGGGGAGTTTGATTTTGAAGCGCTGGAGATACCCTTCTTCCATCAGATAATAGCAGAAACAGCGCACTCCCCTCATATAGGACTGAACCGTGATGTCGTTACAGCCCCGGTTCTGAAGATAGAGGATAAAGCCTTCTAAGGTATCCTCCGTGATGTCAGAAGCCTTTTTATCCGGGTCGCTGAGGTATTCCCTGAAGAACTTGAAGTGGACAGTATAGATGTTCAGCGTTTTCTCAGACAGATTCTTAGCTCTGCACTTTTCCAAAAAGTCAGCAAAGGCATCGGTCAGCAGGGCATCTTCCGGTCGGGTCGGCTGCATTTTGATTTTTTCCATAGCGGGTTCCTTTCAGCAAATAAAAAACACTCGTCGGACTATTCGCAGAGAACGAAGAAGTTCGACGAGCATCTTTCTGCCGGAAAGCAAAAAAAGACCTTGTAAACTTTAAAAGTTTACAAGGTCTTTTCAGAAGATGGTGCGGATAAGAGGACTTGAACCTCCACCGAGTTGCCCCGATTAGAACCTGAATCTAACGCGTCTGCCAATTCCGCCATATCCGCATATTCTGTTGTGTTCGTGAGCTGTGACGCTCGGAACGATAGTTATTATACCAGATGCAGCAGAATTGTCAAGCACTTTTTTGAAAAACTTTTCGTATTTCTGGAAATAATCATACTTTCGTAAAAAACTGTCGTAGGCTGTGGTTCCGGTCAACATAGTGTCGCACCGGGTATCCTGTAAGCGTTTTTGCGGTGCCTTGCGTGTACCGTGCGCCGTTTTGGGTTTGACAGGGTTTTCGCGGCGATGTAGAATAGAGGTACTGTTTTCTTACAATTACATAGAGGAGCGTTTTGCCATGCTGTATTTTGAAAACGACTATTGCGAGGGTGCACACCCCGCCATTCTGCAAAAGCTGACCGAGACCAACTTTGAAAAGGTCTCCGGCTACGGCACCGACCCCTACTGCGCCAGCGCCCGGGAGAAGATCCGCGCCGCCTGCGCCTGCCCGGAGGCCGACGTGCAGTTCATCTCCGGCGGTACTCAGAGCAACGCCATCGTCATTGCGTCCATGCTGCAGCGGTGGCAGGGCGTAGTGGCTGCTGCCACCGGCCATGTGGCCGGGCACGAAGCCGGTGCCATCGAGTACACCGGCCACAAGGTCATCACCCTGCCCCAGCACAACGGCAAGCTGGACGCCGCCGAGCTGCGGGCGCTGGTGGCCACCTTCTACGCCGATGACAACCACGACCACATGGTGTTCCCCGGCATGGTATACATCTCCCACCCCACCGAGTACGGCACCCTGTACACCAAGGCAGAGCTGGAAGCCCTGCACGCTGTGTGTCAGGAGTATAAGATGCCTCTGTTCCTCGATGGTGCACGGCTGGGCTACGGTCTGGCTGCCGAGGGCACGGACGTGACGCTGGCCGACCTTGCACGGCTGACCGATGTATTTTACATCGGCGGCACCAAGGTGGGTGCGCTGTGCGGCGAGGCTGTGGTGTTCCCCCACGGCGCACCGGCGCATTTTATGACCATGGTCAAGCAGCAGGGCGCACTGCTGGCAAAGGGGCGGTTGCTGGGCATCCAGTTTGACGTGCTGTTCACCGATGACCTGTATTTCTCCATCAGCAAAAACGCCATTATCACCGCTAACCGCCTGAAAGCCGGTTTTGCGGAAAAGGGCTATCGCTTCTTTATGGACTCCCCCACCAACCAGATCTTCCTTGTGCTGGAAAATGCCCAGCTGGCTGCGCTGGAAGGCAAGGCAAAGTTCGGCTTCTGGGAGAAGTTCGATGACACCCATACCGTGGTACGCATCGCCACCAGCTGGGCCACCCGCATGGACGAGGTGGAAGCACTGATCGACCTGATGTGATCCTGCGCTCCTTTTTGGGTATAACGATTTGAATGCCCTCCGCGTTGCTTTGGGCATTTTTAGCGGAAAAATATTTATAATTTTGGGACAGCGAAGCGTCTGCGGACGCTCCGCTGTCCCGTTTTCACGGAAAGGGCTGCTACGGAAAACTGGCTGGTTGCCGTCACGGCTCCAATCGTGAAAAGAGGCTCAGAAGCGCCGACAGGTGCTCCTGAGCCTCTTTTATTGTTCTTCTGTGTTCCACGGCTGCGGGGTGCTTTCCACCGGCTGGCCGGGGGCGGCAAGGGCGCGCTCCATCAGCAGGGCAAGGTAGGCGTCCTGCAAGGCATCTGCCAGCGGGTACACCTCTGCCCCGCCGGCAAGATAGCCCTGCATCCTGTCCAGAAAACAGGCGATGGCAGTCTCGTCCTCGTTCAGCCCTGCCTGCGCGGCGGCAGCTGCCAGCGGGTCCGGCAGCGGGGTCAGTTGACGGCACACCGGCTCCCCGGCGGCATCCAGACAGCGCAGGGTATCATCGAACACTTCGCCCCGCTCCCCCTGCACATTGGTGTGGGTGCTGCGCAGGTAAGAGTGGTACTGCACGCCGTTAAAATCCAGAAACGCCGTGCCGCCGCCCGCAAATTCCAGCGTGTGCTGCTGCAACGTCTTTTCCACCAGTGCGCCGTTATGCACCGCACCCCAGCGGGAATCCGTTTCGATGATCTTTTCCGTCCAGCTGCGGCCGGTCACCCGCACCGGCTGCTGCCCGGCATTCAGGAACTGCCGCGCCAGACTGACCGCGTGGTAGCCGTGCGCCACCGACAGCCGGGCAAACTGCGGCGTGCCCAGTGCGCCGCTGCGCACTGCTGCCAGCCGTTTTGCCAGCGTGGGGTACAGCCAGTACTGCTCCGCCACCTGCAGCTTTGCGCCCTGCTGGTGCAGCTGCCAGAGGGCGCGCAATGCGTCCTCCTCCAGTGCCGCCGGGGTCTCGCACAGCACGGCAAAGCCCCGGGCAAGCCATTCGGTGCTGACGGCGGCGATGGACGCTTTATTCACTGCCACCACCACAAGGTCCGGGTGCAGGGCAGTGCACTGCTCCGCCGAGGTACTTACCGGCACGCCGTACTCCCGATGCATTTTTTCGGCCTTTTCCTCGGTGCGGCAAAGCATGGCGCACAGCTCGAACCGCTCCGGCAGCGCCTGCGCGATGCGCCAGTAAAACAGCGACCGCCAGCCGGAGCCTACTACTACAAACCGCAGCTTAGCCATTTGCCTGTTCCTCCTGAATATGCTTTTGCAGCTCCTGTTCAAAGCGGTCTGCATCCAGCGGCAGGGTGAGCTTTTCCCCCAGCCATGCAGACAGGTAAGCCGCATCGGTCAGCTCCAACGCCCGCACGCCCTCCACGCCGGGGGCGGTCAGGGGTGTGCCGTGCAAAATGGCGTCCGCAAAGTTTGCCAGCATCTCCGGGTAAGGCTCTGCCTGCGGGGCGAACTGCTCGGTGGTGGTGGTCTCGGTGAGCTGCTGGCGCTCGGTGCAATCGGCGGTGCGGCGGTAGGTCTCGGTGTCTGGCGTGTAGGTGTGCAGGGTGAGGGTGTCCTCTTCCAGCAGGGCA
Organism: Faecalibacterium sp. OM04-11BH; assembly: GCF_003482185.1. Taxonomy (NCBI): domain Bacteria; kingdom Bacillati; phylum Bacillota; class Clostridia; order Eubacteriales; family Oscillospiraceae; genus Faecalibacterium; species Faecalibacterium sp. OM04-11BH. The sequence continues at coordinate 45,150 of NZ_QULS01000005.1, read as the reverse complement.
GTGCCCTTGGTGCCCACGATCTCCAACCGCTCTGTGTAGCTGCCCTCGCCGGTGGAGAGGATAAAGGTTGCCGTGCGCTGCTGCGGGTACTCCATCAGCAGAGTAGCCTCGTCATCCACCATGAAATTGTTATACTTACCGTAGGGTATCACGGCATAAATACTCTCCGGCATTCCGAACAGCCACTGCCAGATATCCAGAATGTGCTGGCCCTGATTGAGCAGCGCACCGCCGCCCTCCCCTGCCCAGCTGGAACGCCAGCTGCCGGAGCGGTGGTACATCCATGTGCGGAAGTAGCGGCTGTTTTCCAGCTGCACCCGCTTGACCTCGCCCAGCGCCCCATCATCCAGTAATTTTTTAAGCCGCATATACTTTTTGTAGCGGCGCTGATGAAACATCATGGCGAAAACAAGGCCGCTTTTTTCGGCGGCGCGGTTCATTTCCAGCGCCGGTGCCAGCGCGTTTGCGCTGGGCTTGTCGCACAAGACGTGCTTGCCGTGGGCAAAAGCCTGCATCACCAGCGCCGGGTGGGTCTTGTGCGGGGTGACCACCAGCACGGCGTCAAACTCCTCTGCGTGGGCGTACAGCTCCTCGGCGCTGGGGCACACCCGCACCGTATCCGGCAGGGTATCCTTTGCCCACTGCTGCGCCCCGGCGCTGCGGCAGACCACGGCGGTCAGGCGCAATGCGCCCGCCTTTCCTTCTGCGATCATCTGGGCATACTTGCGCCCCATGACCCCGGTGCCAATAACGGCTGCGCGTACTTCCTGCATGATGCTCCCTCCTGTTTTTCCACAATGTATTTTGTTATAGTTGAAAATAGAAAATCAACTTTCCGAATGAAGGCTTCCCCCGGTCGGGGGAAGCTGTCACCGCAGGTGACTGATGAGGGCGATACTGCCGAAATCACCCCTCATCCGTCTGCTCACTGCGTTCGCAGCCACCTTCCCCCCAAGGGGTGAAGGCTTTTGCGCCGGGTCACGCTGCAAAAGTTAACTTTCGTAGCCCTTCAATTTTGCTTCAATGGCGGCTTTGTCCAGCCCTTCGCCGATGACGATGACTACCTCCTGCCCCTGCGGGATGGGCGCAAGGGTGCAGCCGGCAGCGGTGGCGTTCAGCTCCAGCCAACCGCCTGCCGGGGCGGGCGCAAAGCCCTTGACCCGCAGCACCTGCCCGCACTCGGGCGCGGCGAACAGCCGCTGTGCGGCGGCTTGCAGCTGCTGTGGGGTGAGGTGCAGTTCCAGAAAGCAAAGGGAGGTAAAGGCCGCGTGCTGGTCAAAATGCAGCTTTTCGCAGCTGGCCTGCCGGTAGCCACAGGCGGCAAGGGCAGCAAGGTCGGCATCGGTCAGAGCATCCCAGTCCTTGGCAAGGATTTCCCCGGGTGCAAAGCGGCGGGAAGATTTTGCGGCTTCCAGTGCACGCTCCAAGTGGGCAGCGGCGGCAGCACACTGGGCGGGCGCTGCCAGCTGGGCGCGGCTCAGCAGTACGCGGCCCGCGTTCATGGTCTCGGAAGCCAGCAGGTACTCTGCCTGCGGCGAAAGCGTTTCCGGCAGCAGGGCGTCCACGATCGCGATGACGCTGCCAAGCTGATACCACCGGTCCAGCGGGTCGTCCCGCAGGATATCGAAAAACTCGTCCACATCAAAGATGCCGCTGGGCTCCACCACTACACGGTCAAAGCCGCGCATGGCCATGGCGATGAGCTTGGTGCGCATCCGGCGCTGGTGGGTATCGCAGTCGCAGCCGCCGCTGATAGTCTCCACATCGCAGCCGGGGCCCAGCACCTCCTGCACCAGCATGGCGTCCACGTTCACCGCGCCGAAGTCGTTTTCCAGAATACACACCTTATGCCCCTGCTGTACCAGATACCGCACATAGCGGCGCAGAAAGGTGGTCTTGCCTGCGCCCAGAAAGCCGGTGATGAGATCCACCTGAACCATATCTTTTTACCTCCGTTGCAAAAACCCTCCCAGCGCCGCAGCGCCCGGGAGGGCTTGTATTTCAGTCTTTTTTCCGGCGCTGCAACTCCCGGATGATCCCCGCTGCTTCCGGCGCGATATCCCCCGGCACAATGGCCGGGCGTGCCAGAAAATAGCCCTGCAAAAGGTCTGCGCCCAGCTCGATGACCGTGCGCAGCTCGGCGGCGGTCTCCACGCCCTCGGCAACGATCTTCATGCTGCGGGGGTGGGCGTAGGCCACCACATTGCGCAGGATCTGCTGCTTGTCCGGCGAGGTGTCGATGCCACGGATGATGGTAATATCCACCTTGACAAACCGGGGTGCAAGCTGCAATAGCGTATTCTCGTTGGAATAGCCGCTGCCGTAATCGTCCAGTGCAAACATCCCGGAAAAGCCCGGTGCATTGCGCTTTCTCTCCAGTGCTTCGTAGTCGATTTCTTCCTCTTCGGTGATCTCGACGACCATGCGGCGGCACAGCTCGTGCCAATGGTTGTTTATATATTTGCCGTCCTCATGCGACAGGCAGGTGTTGGCGATGGAGTTGACAAAGAGCATGGCATCCTCGGACACGCTGCCCGCCCGGCACAGGCTGTCAAAGGTCTCCAGCGCCTTGGTAAAGGTGATGCGCTCGATCTCGTACAGTGCGCCCTGCTCCCGCGCCAGCTTCATGATGGTGGCCGGGGAGCGCAGGGTGGGCAGGTCGGAGCGCATCAGCGCCTCGTAGGCGACTACCCTGCCGCTGCGCGCCGAGAAGATGGGCTGGAAGCAGTAGAACACCTGCGCATTGCTGAGCAGCTGCCGGAACTCCCTGCGGGTGCGCTCAGCATAGGCTTCGCGGTTGTACACCCCGATGTCGAACTCCTCCACCCGGCCCTTGTCGGCGTGCTTGACCTGATACATGGCAAAGTCGGCGTATTTTTTCAAGGTCTCCCAGTCCTGCCCATCGTCCGGGTACCACGCGATGCCGCCGGAAAGGCTGATGTGCAAAGCGTTGCCGCTGGGCAGCAGCGCCACGCTCTGCTGCATGGCCTTCGTCAGGCAGTCGATCTTTTCCCGCACTGCGTCCCGGCTGCGGTAGCCGTGGAACAGCACAAGGAACTCATCGCCGGAAAGGCGGGCGCACACCGTCCCGGCGGGGGTATTGTCCCGCAGGCACTGACCGGTGCGGCGGATGTACTGGTCGCCCCAGTCGTGGCCGTAGGTATCGTTGATGTGCTTGAGGTTATCCAGATCCATCATCATCAGCGCCGCCACGCCCATGCGCTCCGGCGCGGCGAACAGCTCGGTGCACACCCGGTTGAAGGCCTGCCGGTTGTACAGCCCGGTCAGGATATCGTGATCGCGCTCGTGCTCGATGCGCTTCCGCTCCAGCACAGCGGCGGTCACGTCCTCGGCAAGGCCGATCTTAGCGTGTCCCTCGATGGTGCTGCGCAGCATGATGTACCGCACCCCGTCCGGCTGCTGAATGGTCAGCAGCTCGTCCCCCTCGGCGGTGTGGTCACAGGGATTCTTTTCCCGGATGTCCTTGAGCACCTCCTCGAAGCGGCGCACGCTCAGCGGCTCGCCCTGCATCTCGGGCTTGCCCAGCAGGGAGAAGAAATTATCGGTCACGAACACGCTGCCGGTGTCGGTGCGCAGCTCGTAGCCGCCGATCTCCACACTGGCCATATCCATGATGCGCAAAAACTTGGTGGAGTTGGTCACCAGCTCCCTGTTCAGCTCTGTAATGGTCTCGGCAAAGCGGTCCACCTCCCGGATGGCCGTGCGTGACAGGCGGGGGAAGGTCTTTTTCTCCTGCGCGTCTATCACCTCGCGGTACAAATGGTTGATGGGGCTGGCCAGCCGTGCCGAGATCAGCAGGCTGCCCAAAACGCTCAGCACCAGCGTGAACAGTAAGGTAGCCAGCAGCACCTCGCGCACCCGGTCGGAAAAAGCCAGCAGCACCGACTGCTCCATGGTACCGGCCAGAAACCACTTTTCGGCGGCAAAGGGCGCGTTGCGGTTATACACCAGCAGCGGCTCCAGCACCATATAATAGCGCTTGCCGTTCAGCTCCGCCCAGTTGCCGCCGTTGCCGTCGCTGCGGCAGTTCAAAACGCCCAGCGGTGCATCCGCCGTTACCAGATCCTCGCCGGAGGTCACGGTCTTGCGCAGGGAGAGCACGCCGTCCGTCAGCGCATCATCGGTAGTGGTCACGATAAAATAGGTGCCTGCCTTGTCCTCGTCCAGCTCGGTGAAGGGCAGTTTTGTTTGCAGATAGTCCGTGAGCAGTTCCACGCCCACCACGCCGTATACCGTGCCGTCCGGCAGGATCAGCGGCATCGAGTAGGCAATGGCGTGCCGGTCGTCCCCTGCCAGACAGTAGGAGTTGGTGGTCCAGCGGCCATAGCTTTCCGCCGAAAGGCTGGCACCGCTCTTATACGCGGTCTGAAAGACCGTGCGCAGGATGCCGCCCTTGGTATCTCCCTGATAGGGGAAAGCGGGCTGCCAGCCCTTATCCGTGCCGATGGCCAGTTCTTTTACCACTGTGGCGCTGGCGCGTTCCAGCAAAAGGTCGCTGTTGCGCTCCGAAGGGCGGGCGTCCGGGTCCATATCCCGCAGGTAGATGCCGGGCATTTTTTTGCCCACCTCGCAGGTGTCCAGATCATGGGTGTTCAGGATGAGAAAGATGCCGGTCACCTGCTTTGTGCGCAGGGTGTCCAGAAGCTGCGGGGCAAGCGCTACCAGCAAAGCATCGCTCTGCTCGCTGCTGTTATCCAGCGTATCCAGCGAGATATCGCCGCTTTTCAGCAGCTGCTGGGTGGTGGCGGTGATCTGCTCGCTCAGCTGATCCAGATCCTCCGCGTTCCGCAGGATCTCCTGCACATAGCTGGCGCGGTTGCGCACCCGCATGGTAAGCAGATCCTTGGCGTTTTCGTCCAGCTGCCCGGTCACGTTGACGGCAAGGATGCTGGCGACCGCCATCAGCAGCTCCACCACCAGCACCAGCATCATGGTGGCAAAAATATTGTAGAACACGGTTCTTTCCGGTCTGTTTTTCAAGCGCTGCCGCTGGCGCTCTTTCCATGCGTCAAACATCGCCCTGCCCCCTTTCCGTCTTTTTTGCGGGCGGTCAGCCCTCGTACTGCTGTAACTGTGCAAGGGTGGCCTGATACCACGCCTCAAAATAGTCGTCGGTCAGAAACTCTGCCATGGCTGCTTCCGCGCTCTGGCCTGCGGCGATGCGTTCCAGCACCGTGTCCCGGTCGGCACTGGCCTGATCGCCGATGCTGTATTCCAGTATCTTGCGGACTGCATTGCCGCCTGCAAAGGCCGTAGGGGTGTACAGCTCGTTTTTGCGCACTGTTTCCACCGCGCCGGAAAGGACCTGCTCCATATTGTCGGTCAGTTCCAGCCCGCTTGCGCGGATGGCGTCCATGTCGTTGGCGGCAGTGGTCACCGGCAGATAGCCCGACTCCACCGCGAAAGCGATGTTATTCTGCGGCTCGGTGAGCCACTTTAAAAAAGTGACTGCGCCGTTGATCTCGGCCTCGGTGCCGGTGGTGACCACCATGCCGGCGCCCTGCTGCACCGCCACCTTTTCACTCCCGGCAAACCGGGGCGCAGGCAGCACCTTCATCTCGATATCGTGGACCTGATTGTCCCCGGGCATCACCTGCTTCGGGAAGAAGGTGGCGCTGGCACAGGAGCCTACACAGCCCAGCAGTGCGCCGGTTTTTACGTCATCGCTGCGGAAGCGGCCATTCGCAGCAAAATACCCCTTGACGAAGGGCACATAGTAGTTATCCCACAGTTTGCGCACCACATCATGGTCAAAGTGCAGGGTCATTTTGCCGTTGTGCACTTCAAAAATTTCGCAGCCCAGCTGCTTTGCGCCCACAATCATATAGTTTGCCAGCGCGTCCCGACCAAACAGCGCCTTGCCGCCGGACCAGTTGTAGTACTGTTCGGCCACCGCCGTCACACCCTCCATGGTGGAAAGGGCACCGTAACGCACAAAGGTGTCCTTTGAGAACCGCTGCCAGTCGGTATCGTTAAAGAACATCAGCTCGGTGGATTTTGCCACCGGAAAAATTTTTATGCTGCCGCTGCCGTCAAAATCGCCCTCGGTGATATAGCCGGGCACAAAGGCGGCCTTTTCATCCTCGGTCAGGTAGTCCTTCAGGTCCACCACCATGCCCATCTGATCCAGTTTATAAGCGGTATCCGCGTAGGCGGCAAAAATGGTGGGCATCTCCGCAGAGCCCACCTTGCCCTCGGCAGCGTCCATCACGTTGGCTTCCAGATCGTTCACCGTGCCCTGACTGGAGCTGGACACCCGGATGCCCTTTGCCTTGCCGATGGTCTCGTTGAAGGTGCTCACAAGGCGGTTGAAGCTTTCCAGCTGGTCGCCGTTGTAGTAGTTCCACACCGTGATGTCGGTCACTTCTTTTTTGCTCGTTTTTGCATCACAGCCGGACACGGCCAGTGCCGCTGCCGAGACCGCAGCCGCCGCCAGAAAGCTGCGGCGCGAGATCTTGTTCTTCATCTTGCCAATACCCTCCCGGCGTACGCAGGCGCATTTTACGCCATGATATACTATTTTATATAATACCACTGTTTCCGGCATAGTGTAAACTCTTTCTTAAAAAATCTGGTAAAAAAGTGCAGATGACGAATTTTCGTCTTATTTTTTGGTAGTTTTGTCAAGGTGTGTCTCCCTCCGTAAAAACAAAAAAATCGGACAGCCCGCAGACTGCCCGACTTTGTATTTTTATGGGAGGGGTGCAACTGCCGTTTTCGGTTACGACCCCACCCGTGAAAAAAGGATTCAGAAAAGCCCGCAGGCTTTTCTGAATCCCAAATAAAAAACCAATTCCTCTGAAGATGCGCAGAGCACAGCGGCGCGCATTCAAAATCAGCCCCGTTACATCCGTATCCGCTGCGCGGCGCGGGCGATGGAGGCAAGCAGGGTCACAAGGCGTTTTTCGTCCATCTGACCGCAGTAGCTGGTAAAGGTGTAGTAACACCCCTGTACACAGAAGGAAAGCACCACCTTGCGCACTACGTCTGCCTCAAAGGTGGGGTCGGTCTGGGCGATGCACTGGCACATGGCCTGCTCCACCCGGTTGATGAACAGCCCCTGCCGGGAGCCGGAGAACAGCACGCTGATCTCGGCCTGATGCGCGGTGAAGGCGCGGAACATCTCCCGCGTCAGCCACTCGGTACGCTCGCTCACATCGCTGGCGGTCAGGCGGGGCAGACTTTCCACAACCGCGTGCACCATCTCGTCCTCCATGGCGTTGGCCAGCGCATAGATATCCTGATAATGGGCGTAAAATGTGGATTTATTGATACAGGCGCGGTCGCACAGCTCCTTGACACGGATCTTCTCCACCGGCTTTTCGCGGCGCAGCTCCATAAAGGCTTCTTTGATGGCGCGCTCGGTCTTTTCAATGCGGATATCCAGAAAACCCACCTCTTTTGCTTTTTTGTTGATTTTCCAACATTTTTCCGGTTTTGCGGATAGACAAGCCCCACAAGCCTTTTTATACTGGGTATAAGCGGAGCAGGGTCACTCCTTGCGGTACAAAAGCCCCCGCTGCTCCAAAGCATCGCGGATGCGGGCAAAGGTGTCCTTGTCCGGGCAGCGCAGGGTGTGCAGGTGCACACCGCCGGTCATGCGGCTCAAAAGGCTCTCGGGCGCATCGGCTGCCTGACGGATAAAGTTGTCCACATCGTACCGGTTGCACAGGTTCAGGGTGGCGCGGATCTCGCCGTAAAGGCTGTTTTCCACCGCCACATCCACCACCGTGCCGCCCTGATCTACCACGGTGTACAGCTCCCGGCGCATCTCCTCCTGCGTGCAGTGCACACAGGCCAGAATGCCGGTATAGCCCTTTTCCACCGGGTGCAGCTGGTAGCCCCGGGGGGTGGCATCGATCTGCGCCCCGCCGGCGCGCAGCAGCGCCACATCCCCTACCACGATCTGCCGCGACACCCCCAGTTCTGCCGCCAGTGTGCTGGCGCTTAAGGGGGCACCGGCGCTGTTCAGCCGGGTCAGGATGCGTTCTCTGCGCTGTGCTGCATTCATAGAGGGTCAGGCTTCCTTTCCGTAAAACGACTTTTCTCTCCTTATTGTAGCAAAACGCGGCGCAATGTGCAAGGTTATTCCAGCCACAGGCACGGGAATCAATTTTCCTCTGAAGGCTTCCCCCGGACGGGGGAAGCTGTCACCGCAGGTGACTGATGAGGGCGCAGGTAAGCAGCAGCTTACGGGGAATTACCCCTCATCCGGCGCTGCGCGCCACCCGCTCCCCCTTTTGTCGCTGCGCGACATTTTCCCCCGGCCGGGGGAAATCTGTCCCCAAGGGGTGAAGGCTTAAGCGTGGGTTTATTCCAATCTCAGCAGGGTGGCGTAATTGGAGGGCAGCTGCACCTTCATGCGGTTCCACTCGGTAGAGACCAGCACCTCCTGCGCGCCCACGGTGTCCGCCAGCAGGTCGGTGACCTTGGCGGTTTCCACCGGCAGCTGGAACTCCAGCTGTGCGGGGGTATCGCCGTTGTTCAGCACCGCCACCACGGCCTTGCCGTCCAGCACCCGTGCAAAGGCGTAGCACTGGGTAGTAAGCTGCAATTCTTTTACCTCGCCGTAGGTCATTTCCGGCAACTCAGCCTTGCATTTCCCCAGCGCTTTGTATACACTGGTAACAGGATTTGTACGTTCTGCATCAGCGTAGTCGCTGAGCTCCAAGCAGGGACGCAGCGGCCAGTCGCTGCCCCACTCCTTTTTGCCCTCGATGCCGAACTCTGAGCCGTAGTAGATGGACGGAATGCCCCACAGGCTGTACACCAGAATGGCGATATGCCGGATGTGCTCCCGGTTGCGCAGCTTGTTGGGCAGGCGCTCTACATCGTGGTTATCCGAGAAAAGATACAGCCGGGTGTCGTGGCACAGTCCCTGCAGCCGGCGCATGGTGTGGGCAATTTCAAAATAGTTATGGTCGTTGTGGCCGCTCCACAGGCCCTTGTGCAGCTCGTAGTTGGTGACCGAGTGCAGCATTTCGGGGTTTGCCCAGCGGCTGTAATCGCCGTGGATGACCTCGCCCATCAGCCAGAACTCCGGCTTTACCTCGTTTGCCAGACGGCGCAGCCCGCGCATGAAGTCGAAATCCAGCACGTCCGCTGCGTCCAGACGGATGCCGTCGATGTCGAACTGCTCCACCCAGAAGCGGACGGTATCATAATGGTACTGCTGCACCTCCGGGTTGCGCTGGTTCAGCTTGACCAGCAGGTTGTAGCCGCCCCAGTTGCCGTAGGAAAAGCCATCGTTATACTCGTTGTTGCCCCAGAAGTTCACATCGCAGAACCAGTCCTTATAGCGGGCGTTCTCGCGGTTTGCCTTCAGGTCCTGGAACGCGAAGAAATCGCGGCCCACATGGTTGAACACGCCGTCCACGATGACCCGCTGCCCGCGGGCGTGGCAGGCTGCCACAAAGGCCTTGAACTCCTCGTTGGTGCCAAGGCGGCGGTCCACCAGACGGTAGTCGATGGTATCGTAACCGTGGGAGCCGCTTTCGAACAGCGGGCCGATGTAGATGGCCGTGCAGCCAAGTGCTGCCGCGTGGGCTGCCCATGCTTCCAGCTTTGCAAAAGCGCCCGGGGTGGGCTGGCCGTCGTTTTCGTGCGCACAGCCGCACAGCCCCAGCGGATAGATGTGATAAAATACTGCTTCGTCATACCAAGCCATGATCATTCGCTCCCGTTCTATTGCTTAAAAAGTTGCGCCGCTTGCACGGCAGTAGCAACAGTATACCACAAGATTTGGCAAATATGTGAAAATTTGCCGATTTTTGTCAAGATTTGCTAAGATTATCGGCTATCATGCCGGTAAACAGCCGTTTTTCTTGGATAGTTTGCCCAAACAGCCTTGTATCAACCGGCGCACGGCGCGCCGGTCAACATAGAGAAGTAAGGAGATCTTTGCATGAATTACCCTGTGATCCCCCGCACGTTTTTCAGTGGCGACTGCTTCGATGCCTACCGCATTCTGGGTGCGCACCCCTGCACCGACCCAAACGGCGCCGAGGGCTGGCGTTTTGCCGTGTGGGCACCCGGTGCCACCGCCGTGGAGGTGTGCGGCGGCTTTGACGGCTGGGAGCGCGGCGTGCCCATGGAAAAAGCCGATACCGGCGTGTGGAGCGCCTTTATCCCCGGTCTTGCGGAAGGAGATCTGTACAAATACCGCGTGCATGGCGCGGACAGCAGCACCGTGATGCGCAGCGACCCCTACGCCTTTGCCACCGAGCTGCGCCCCGGCACTGCCAGCAAGCTGACAAAGCTGGATTTTGCCTTTGACGACACCGCGTGGATGGAGCGGCGGGACAAATGCCGCAACCGCCCGCTGAACATCTACGAGCTGCACGCCGGCAGCTGGAAGCACAAGCCCGGCGCAACCCGACCGGACGGCTCGGACGGGTGGTACAACTACGAGGAGCTGGCGCGGGAGCTGATCCCGTGGCTGCTGGAGCACCACTTTACCCATGTGGAGCTGCTGCCGCTGGCAGAACACCCCTTTGACGGCAGCTGGGGCTACCAGACCACCGGCTATTTCTCGGTGACCAGCCGCTACGGCACCCCCGCCCAGTTTGCGGGCTTTGTCAACGCCTGCCACCGCATGGGCATCGGCGTCATCATGGACTTTGTGCCGGTGCACTTTGCCGCCAACGCCGACGCGCTGGCAAAGTTTGACGGCACCTACCTGTACGAGTACGACAGCGACGTGGGACAGAGCGAGTGGGGCACCTGCAACTTCAACTACTACCGCCGGGAGGTGTGCAGCTTTCTGAGCAGCGCCGCCGGGCTGTGGATGGACGTGTACCACTGCGACGGCATCCGCATGGACGCCATCTCCCGGGCGCTGTACTGGCAGGGCGACCCCAACCGCGGCGTGAATCAGGGCGCGGTGAACTTTTTGCGCAGTTTGAACCACGGCCTGAACGAGCGCTGGCCCACTGGCATCTACATGGCGGAGGACTCCACAAACTTTTTAAAGGTGACCGCCCCCACCCGTTACGAGGGCGTGGGCTTTGACTACAAGTGGGATATGGGCTGGATGCACGACACGCTGGACTACTTTGCCACCCCCTTCGGCGAGCGCCCGGGCTGCTACGGCAAGCTGCTGTTCAGTATGCACTACTTCTACAACGAACTGTATCTGCTGGCGCTGAGCCACGATGAGGTGGTGCACGGCAAAAAGACCATCATTGATAAGCTGTGGGGCAGCTACGCGGAAAAATGCGCCCAGCTGCGCACCCTGTATTTTTATATGTACACCCATCCCGGCAAAAAGCTGAACTTTATGGGTAACGAGCTGGCACATTTCCGGGAGTGGGACGAAAAGCGGGAGCTGGACTGGAATTTGCTGGAATACCCCTTCCACGATGCCTTCCAGAAGTACTTTGCAAACCTCTGCCGCATCTACGCCTCCGAGCCCGCCCTCTACGATGGCGAGTACAACCCGGACTGCTTTGAGTGGGTGGCAAACGAAAGCTGCGCCGAGGGCGTGTACGCATGGCTGCGCAAGGGGCGCGGGCAGAACCTGCTCTGCGTCATGAACACGCAGGACCACGCCCACAAAAAGTTCCCCCTGTACCTCAAGTTCCCCTGCAGCGCAGAGCTGGTGCTGGACACCGAGGCCGGCACTTGGGGCGGCGTGCACAAGGCGCACCGCAAGCAGAACTTCCACACCACCGACGGCGGCGTGTTCGGCAGGGACTACACCCTGACGCTGGACCTGCCCGCCATGGGCAGCTATCTGCTGCGGCTTACCCCGGAAGCCCCGAACCCGGACGCCGCCCGCCTGAGCGCCAACAGGGCGCTGGCGCAAAAGCGCAAGGCGGCAAAGGCTGCTAAGACCGCTGCAGAAGTTTCCGATCAGTAATATTTATGCAAAAATGTCCCGTCTGCTTTGAAAGCGGCGGGACATTCTGCATTTTTCGCCGCCGGGGTGCTGGACAGTGCCCCGGGGAGTTGTTATACTGTATTGTGTGAAACTTTGCAAGGAGGGCTCTTGTTCCATGTCCGATACTCTGACCAGACTGCGCACTTCTCCTGCGGCAAAGTGCATACTGGCGCTGGCGGCAGCTGCAGTGCTGCTGGCCGTTTTTGCGCTGGCTGTGCCCGGCAGCAGGTTGTTTTTTCCGCTGGTGAGCCTGTGGTGCAATCTGGCACTGTTTGCCTGTGTGCTGCTGGTGCTGCGGGTGGCGGGGGTAAAATTTGACCTGTTCCACAAAGCAATCATTGTTGGCCTGTGGGCGGCGGCGCTGGTCTATTTTTTCTGGGCGCTTGGCCGCCGCAGCTTTGTTTACATCTGGGATTATTTCAACTATATCAGCAAACAGTACAGTGCCGAAGCTGCCTTTCTGCAAGGCCCGGCGGCGGGCTTCCAGTTCATCTTCGGCTCCTTTGCCGAGGACTATACCAACTTCATCACCCTGTTTCTGGAGTTTCCCTTCTGCCTGAGCGACCACACCGGCGACAGCTTTGCCTTTTGTCAGGTGTTCAGCGTTCTGCCCATGCTGCTGGTGCTGCTGGCGGGGCTTACCATCAAGGTGGGGCAGATGCTACGGGTGAAAAACCGCTTCTGGTACTTCCTCATGGGCATGACGTGGATGGTCACCTTCCCTTTTTTGCGCATGAGCGCCATGCTCAGCCAGCCGGACTGGTTCGGGCTCATCTTCGCCTTCAGCATTCTGCTGCTCACGCTGGATTTCCGGTTTGAAAAACTGGAGCCGGTACGCTTTTGCCTTTTGTTTGCCGCCACGGCAGCCATCATCCTCTCCCGCCGGTGGTACTTATACTTTGTGGTGGGCTACTACTTTGCCTACGCAGTTCTGGTGCTGGTAAGCAGCGTGCGCATTGCCCGGGCCGGGCAGAAAAAGCAGGCGCTTGTGCAGGTGCGCAATCTGGTGCTGTTCGGGCTGATGAGCATGGTGGCCATGCTCATCCTGCTGTGGCCGATGGTGCGCAAGATCCTCGGCTTTGACTACGCCGGGCGCTACTCTTACTACAATTTCGGCGGCCTTACGCTGGAGCTTGCCGCACAGGCTTTGCGCATCGGGCTGCTGAACTTTATCCTGATCGGGCTGGGGCTGTGGTTTGCGGCAAAGCGCCGTCTGCCCGCCCTGCCTTGCCTTGCGGGCGCAGAGCTGCTGATCAGCCTTTTGCTGTTCATCCAGGTGCAGAACTCCGGCTCTCACCAGATGCTGCTGTTTTTGCCGGGGTGGCTGCTCCTGTTTTTGCTGGGCGCAGCGGCGCTGGTGGAGGGCATCCAGAAGCACCGGGACCTCAAGCTTTTCTACTGGGTGTTCACGCTGGTGTTTGCCGTCTCGGTGCGCTGCTCTCCGCTGACCGTTGTAGCGATGCCGGGCTTTCTGGTGGATCACTTCCCCCTCAAGGCGGCGTCGGAGTTCGTCCGGCTGGACAAGCTGATCTACGACCGCAAGGATCTGCCGCAGATCAAGGCCATTGCCAACTGGATCGACACCCACTGCGCCGAGGGTGAGCTCAGCTACATGATCCCCCACGATATGCTGTACTGCCCGGATCACTTCAAGAACTGCCTTCTGCCCGAAATGTCCATCAACGATAAGCTGGCCTTCGGTTTCTCGGTGCCGGGCACCCACAACTTCCCCATGCAGTTCTTCGAGGCAAAGTACGTCCTTACCGCCGACCCCTTCCCCCAGACCTTTGTGGGCAGCGGCGAGCTTTCCCACAAGCTGAACGAGAGGTTCCTTACGGTGCGGGACGAGTACTTTACACAGGAAGCCACCTTTGATATGGGCAACGGCACCACCTTTACGATATGGCGGCGCACCGCAAGCCCCACCCGCGCCGAGGTGGAATATTACCTGAGCGCCTTTAAAGAAGAAGATGCCCAGTACCCGGAGATGTTCTCCCAGATCGCAGAAAGCTGGCTGGCCGCCCGCGGGCTGTAACGCCGCTTTGCTATATAAAAGGAGTGTTCGACTATGGAACAGACTGCAAACACCATGCCCGCTGCCACTTTAGGGCAGTACAAGGGGCTTGCCTTCACCCGCCGGGTGCGCCCGGTATCGGAAAAGGCCGTGGACGCGGATATCGCCAACATGGCGCGGGTGCACGCGCCCTTTGTGCCCACTGACGCGCCCGCCGCCCGCGGGATGCGTGTCACGCTGGATTTCGAGGGCTTTCTGGAGGGGGCACCCATCCCGGACAGCCGGATGGAAAATGTGACCGTAGTGCTGGGCACCGGGCAGCTGATGCCCGCCGCAGAAGAAGCGGTGTACGGCCACTGCGCGGGCGAGACTTTCCGCTTCGACTTCACCTACCCCGCCGACTTCCGGGTGCCGGAGCTTTCCGGCAGGACGGCGCAGTTTGCGCTCTGCCTGCACACGGTAGAGCGCAAGCAGGTGCCCCCGGTGGACGATGCCTTTGCCAAGGCACAGGGCTTTGCGGACTTGGAAGCCCTGCGGGAGAGCCTGCGGGAGAAAAAGCGCCTTTCCCACGAAGCCAACGCCGACCGCATTGCCGGGGCGGCGCTGCTGGATATGGCAGGCGCGAACCTGACCGTGGAACTGCCCGCAGAGCTGCTGGCGCAGAACGCCGAATACCAGATGACCCAGCTGCGCCAGCGGCTGCGCAAGAGCCATATAACCATGGAGCTCTACTGTAAGAGCGCCGGGCTGACCCCGGAGCAGGTGCGGAAGGGCTACCGCAAGGAAGCCGAGCGCCAGCTGCGGGCAATGCTGGCAGTGCGCGCCATTGCCGAAGCCGAAAAGATCACCGTGACCCAGCAGGAGGTGGACGCCGAGATCGCCCGCCTTTCCAAGCTGCACGACACCCCGGAAGAAGAGATCCGCAAGGTGCTCAGCCGGGACGCCATCGCCGCCGCCGTGACCAACCAGAAGGTGCAGCGTTTCCTGCTCGACCACGCCGCCCTTACCTCTGTTGTGGAAAAGGAGTAAGACCATGGGCTTTTTTACCAGAACTGCAATGGATGCCCTGATGAAGACCAGCCATCCCGAGATCAACCGCCGCCAGTGCTGGAATTTGCACCCTCACCGCAAGCCCTGCACGACCTGCAAGGACATCTGCCCATACGGCGAGGAGATCTTTACCCGCCCGAACCTTGTCAAGGACTGGGACCCCTGCACCGACTGCGGGCTGTGCGTTTCTGCCTGCCGCAGCGGCTGCATTGCGCCTTCGCCGGAGCAGGTGCAGCGGGATACCGCCGCAGCGGACACCGACAACGATACCATCTGGATCGGCTGTGAGAAGTCCAGCCGCAAGAACACCGTGGTGCGCAGCTGCATCTGTGCGCTCTCGTGGGAAGCGCTGGCGTATCTGGCGCTGAACAAAAAGATCGTGCTGGACCTGACCCCCTGCGGGCAGTGCGAGAACGACCTTTGCGCCGAGCAGCTGCGTAAGGAACTGACCCGCCTTGTGGACTTTTTCGGTCAGCCGATGTTCGAAGCGCGGTTCTCGCTGGCTTATGAGGAAAAGGAGTACCCCTACCATGTGCAGGAGCTGACCCGCCGCGAGATGCTGGAACAGGTGAGCCACGGCTCCAAGAGCGGCACCAAAAAGCTGCTGCAAATGCTGCCCGGTCTGCGCAGCGAGGAGGACAGCGGGGTGGACTTCCGTCTGCTGCTGCACCAGCGCACAAAGCAGCTGAAAGCCGCCATGGAAACGCCCCTGCAGTACGGCTACTATATGCCCAAATTCACCGACAACTGCTTTGGCTGCGGCCGGTGCGAAAAAGCCTGCCGCGCCAACGCTTTAAAATTCGAGGAGATGCCCAACGGCCAGACACGCATGGTGCTTACCCCGTGGAAGTGCAGCGAGTGCGGTGTGTGCATGAACGTGTGCTCCAACAAGGGCTTTGACGGCATGAAGCTGTACCAGCTTACCACCCTTGGCCCCGTGGTGCTGCACAAGTGCACCAAGACCCTGTGCAAGCAGTGCGGCAAGCCCATTGCCCCGGACAGCGCCGAGGGACTGTGCTCGGTGTGCCGCATCAAGGCACGCACCCAGAAGCGGCAGGAGGAAGCGCGTCTGCGCGCCGAACAGCTGAAGGCCGAGCGCGCCGCCAAGGCCGCCGAGGAAGCCGCCAAGGCAGCGGAAAACGCTGCCGAGACCACAGCGGAAGCCGTCCCGACCGTAGAGACTGCTGCTGCCCAGACCGTGGAAGCTGCCGCCCTGCCCGATACCATCCCTGCCGGGCAGAGCGCAGCCCCTGCCAATGTGGCTGCGCCCAGTCTCGAAGCGCCGCGCTCCGAGTAATAGCTGGACGATTGGGAATGCGCTCCGCGTTGCTTTGCGCATAAATAGCGGAAAAATTATTTTAAATAGAGCAATGCCGGAGCGTCTGCGGACGCTCCGGCATTGCATTTTCACGGGGAGGGGTCAGCCCCCGCCCCGGCGGAATCCGATTGACGTTGCGCCCAAACAATGCTATACTGGGCTTAAAGTTACCGTTGGTAGCCGATGGACTTGTTACAGAGAGGTAACGGATGTGGTTCCGTTGCCTCTTTTTTTACAAAGAGCGAAAGAGGTTTTTTATGATGCATCATGCTTTTTCCCGCCGTCAGTTCCTCAAGGCAGGCGGCGCGGCAGCCCTTTCCACCGCTGCTGCCGGGCTGCTGAGCAGCTGCGGCGGCTCCGCTGCGGGCGGCACTGCCGCAACCGGCGACAGCACCACCTACACTGTGCTGTACGCCCGCCAGCCCGCCACCCTGAATTATCTCATCTGCTCTGCCGACCCGGACCTGTACCACGGCACCCATTGCGTGGACACACTGGTGGAGTACGACAGCCGCGGTAAGATCCGCGAAGGCCTTGCCACCAGCTGGGACTGGGACGCCGACACCCTGACATGGACCTTCCACCTGCGGGACGAGAACTGGGTGGACTATACCGGCGCGGTGCTTGGCCCCGTGACCGCGCAGGACTTTGTGGACGCGCTGGCCTATCTGCTAAACCCGGACTACGCCTCCGGCACCGCCAGCCTGGTCACCCCCTATGTGGCCGGGGCTGAGGACTACTATAACTACTGCGTCTGGCGCAACAACGCCCAGAATGGCACCGTGGCCGAGGACGGCACCACCTACACCATCGACGCCGCAGGCACCGTCACCGTGACCGCCGCCGACGGCAGCACCACCACCTGCCCCGCCGTGGATTTTTCCTCCGTGGGCGTGGCTGCCGTGGACGAGCACACCCTGACCTATACCTTGAACTACGACTTCCCGGGCTTTTTGAGCCTGTTGAACTACGCCCCCTTTGAGCCTGCCTACGGCCCCATGCTGGCGGAGCTGGGCGACCAGTTCTGCACCAGCGCCGAGACCGCCTGCAACTGCGGTGCGTTCTATCTGGCGGAGTACACCCCGCTGGAAAGCTGGGTGATGAAGAAAAACCCCGAAAACTACGATAAGGACAGCGTCTATATCGACACCATCCGCTACATCTACAATCAGGAGGCGCTCATCAGCGGCCCGGAGATGGTGCGGCGCGGCGAGATCGATCAGGCCACCATCAGCTCGGACATTTTGGACAGCTGGCTGGCAGACGATACCACCAAGGACATGGTATCCATGGAGCGCCCGGAGACCGGCAAGAGCTACTTTTATTTCTTTAACTTCCTGCCCTACGCCCACCAGTTCCACAACTGGAACACCACCGGCGTGGATGCCCAGTACCAGCCGGACAACTGGGCCAAGGCGGTGAACAGCACCAACTTCCGCAAGGCGTTCCTGTACGCCATCAACCCCGCCGTTACGCTGGCGGTCACCGCACCGGAAGGGTACGAAAACTACAAGCTGCACACCATCACCCCGCCCTCCTTCTGCGCGGACAGCAAGGGCGTGGACTATACGGAATGCGGCGCGCTTGCCAAGGTGACCGACCACTTCAACGAAGCCACCGCCAAGCAGTACCGCGATGCCGCCGTGCAGGAGCTGACCGCTGGGGGGGCTACCTTTCCCATTAAGGTGCAGTACCCCTACAACCCCGCCGTGGTGGACTGGGACAAGCAGTGTCAGGTGTTCAAGCAGCAGGTAGAGGGCGTATTGAACGACGGTTTCGACTTTGTGGATATTATTATTACGCAGGGGCCGTCCGATAACTTTTTGAACGCAGTGCGCCGCGCGGGTGCCTACGAATTCATGTCCTACTACTGGGGCGCGGACTACTCCGACCCTGAGACCGAGGTGTACCCCTTCTATCAGGAGGCGGGCGACCGGGGCACCTGCTACGCCTTTCTGCGCACCGGCGTAGAGGACGGCATCATCACCGGTGAGACCGCCGACTATGTCATGACCTACATGGACATGGTAGAAAAGGCCAAGGCCATCACCGCCGACCTCGACGCCCGGTACGCCGCCTTTGCCGATGCCGAGGCGTACCTCATCGAGAATGCGCTGGTCATCCCGCTCAGCCTGCCGGTGCCGCCCTACATCGCCACCCGGCTGAACCTGTGGGAGGGACAGTACGCCCCCACCGGCTTCTCCTCGAACCGCCTGAAGGGCATCCATATCCTCGACCACTACGTTTCCATGGACGAGTATAACGCCAACCGGGATGCACGGTAAAACGATTTAAATGCGCTCCGCGTTGCTCTGCGCATAAATAGCGGAAAGAATATTTTTAATAGAGCAAAGCCGGAGCGTCTGCGGACGCTCCGGCTTTGCATTTTCACGGGTGGGGTCGTAACGATCAACTGCATTTGCAGCGCCTGCTTCCTGCGGAAGCGGCGGCGCTGCGGGGAGCGGGCAAACCCTCTCCGTCATCGCTACGCGATGCCACCTCCCCCGAAAGGGGGAGGTTTTGCTCTACTGACCGGGAGATGGCAAAAAGCTCCCCCTTCGGGGGAGCTGGACGCGACCAACGGGAGCGGACTGAGAGGGTTTGTTCCCCGAAGAGCTGCCGCTCCCGGCTACGACCCCACCTGTGAAAATAGCGTTTGGAGCGCTCCGCAGAGCGCGACAAACGCGAAATTATAAATATTCTTTCCGCTGAACATGGCCAGAGCATAGCGGAGGCCATTCAAAATCGTCCCTCTCCCCATTTTCCCGCAAAAAACCACAAAGCACTTCCCAAAAAGGGCAATTTGCGGTATGCTATATCTATCGGTATTTCAAGTAAAAAGAGAGGTGCACACCATGGTGCAATATCTTGCAAAGCGCATCGGGCGCTCGGTGCTGACGCTGTTTATCATCGTGACGCTGGTGTTCTGTCTGCTGCGGCTCATGCCGGTGGAAGGCTACTTTGCAAACTACGAAAAAATGTCCGAGGCGCAGATTCAGGCCGGGCTGCAGGCTATGGGTCTTTTGGACCCTCTGCCGGTGCAGGTGGGGCGCTTTTGGAAAAACGCTTTGCACGGCGACCTTGGGGTGAGCCATATCTACAAGGTAAACGCTCCGGTCACCCAGATATTGGCGCAGAAGCTGCCCATCTCCATCCAGATGGGCGTGCTGGCCATGCTGCTCAGCCTTGTGCTGGGCATCCCGCTGGGGCTTGTGATGGGGCAGTACAAGGGCCGCTGGCCGGATAAGCTGGGCACGGCGCTCATCGTGCTGATCCAGGCTGTGCCCGCTGCGGTGTACTTTTTGTACATCCAGATGTACGGCACGGCGGCGGTGGGCGTGGGGCTGCTTTTCAACGCCGCAAACTGGCGGTACTGGGTGCTGCCGGTGTGCAGCATGAGCCTTGCAAACCTTGCCTTTTACGCCATGTGGCTGCGCCGCTACATGGTGGACGAAAGCAACAAGGACTACGTTCGCCTTGCCCGCGCCAAGGGCGTGTGCGGGCGGGATATCGCGCTGCATCATGTGTTCCGCAATGCCATGGTGCCGCTGGTGCAGTATATCCCCTCGGCGTTTCTCAATACCGTGGTGGGCTCCATCTACATCGAGAGCCTGTACAGCATCCCCGGAATGGGCGGGCTGCTGGTCACCTGTGTGCAGCGCCACGACAACACCATGGTGCAGGGCATCGTACTGCTGTACGCCTGCGTGGGCATCGTGGGGCTGATACTGGGCGATATCCTGATGGTGCTCATTGACCCCCGCATCAATTTTGGCAGGAAGGAAGGTGGCCGCTGATGTTTAAACGCGCGTGTTCCCGTCAGCTGGAAGCGCAGCTGAACGCCCTGCAAAAGGACGGCCCCGCCGCGTGGGCAACCCTGCCGGAGGAGGAGCTTTTCACCCCCGCCGGGTTCAGCAGCCAGCAGGCCGAAGCCACTGCCAGCACCAGTTACAGCTACTGGGGCAGCACCTTCCGCGCCTTTTTTAAAAATAAGCTTGCCGTGGCGCTGCTGGCAGCGCTGGCGGCGGTGGTGGTGTTCGCCTTTGTGCAGCCGCTGCTGCCCGGGCAGGCAGACCCAAACTTTTGCGCCGTAGACCCCGCCACCGGCATCCAGTACCGCAACATCGCCCCGGGGCAGCAGGGCTTTCTCTGGGGCTCCAACTCCATCGGACAGGATCTGTGGGCGCGCATCTGGGCGGGCGCGCGCACCAGCCTGACCATCGCCTTTTTCGTGGCGGTCATCGAAGCTGCCGTGGGCATTACCGCCGGTGTGCTGTGGGGCTATGTGCGCAGGCTGGACTTTGTGTTCACCGAGCTGTACAACATCTTCGATAACATCCCCACCGCCATCGTGCTCATCCTCATCTCCTATGTGGCTACCCCCAGCATCTGGACGATGATCTTGGGCATGTCCATCAAGGGGTGGATCGAGATGGCGCGGTTCATCCGCAACCAGATTTTAATTATCCGCGACCGGGACTATAACATCGCCTCCCGCTGCATCGGTACGCCCACCCTGCGCATCGTACTGCGCAACCTGCTGCCGTATCTGGTTTCGGTCATCATGCTGCGCATGGCACTTACCATCCCGGAAGCCATCGGCAACGAGGTGTTCATCACCTACATCGGCCTTGGGCTCTCGGTGGAAACCCCCTCGCTGGGCAATCTGGTAAACGATGGCCGCAAGGTGATGATGCAGGCGGGGCTGCGGTATCAGCTGCTGTACCCCACCCTCATCCTAAGCTTTGTCACCATCGCCTTTTACCTGATCGGCAACGCCTTCTCGGACGCCGCCGACCCCAAGAACCATCTGCAATAAGGAGGATCCCCCATGACCCAAGATTCCATCCTCTCGGTGCGCGGCTTGCAGATCCGGTTCGGGCTGCGCGGGCGCACCCTGCACGCCATCCGGGACATCGACCTCGACCTTTACCGGGGCGAGGTGCTGGCCCTTGTGGGCGAGAGCGGCTCCGGCAAAAGTGTGTTCACCAAAAGCTTTATGGGCCTTTTGGACGCGAACGGCAGCATCACCGGCGGCAGCATCGACTACTACCCCACGCCCGGCTGCGCCCCGCTGCACCTTGCGGCGCTCAGGACTGAAAAAGAGTGGCTCACCGTCCGCGGGCGGGAGATCGCCATGGTGATGCAGGACCCCATGACCAGCCTGAACCCGCTCAAGACCATCGGCGAGCAGATCACCGAGGCCGTCACCCTGCATCAGGGCTTAAAGGGCGCTGCTGCGCGGGAAAAGACGCTGGAATACCTGCGGGACGTGGGCATCTCCGACCCTGCGCTGCGGTACAAGCAGTATCCCCACGAGTTCTCCGGCGGCATGCGGCAGCGGGTGGTCATTGCCATTGCGCTGGCGTGCAACCCGAAAATATTGCTCTGCGACGAGCCCACCACCGCGCTGGATGTGACCATTCAGGCGCAAATTTTACAGCTGCTGCGGCAGATGCGGGAAAAATACCACTTGACCATCGTGCTCATCACCCACGACCTTGGCGTGGTGGCAAACCTTGCCGACCGGGTGGCGGTGATGTACGCGGGCGACATCGTGGAGATCGGCACAGCGGACGAAATTTACTACGACCCCCGCCACCCCTACACATGGGCGCTGCTATCCAGTATGCCCCAGATGGGCGTGAAGGGGCAGGACCTGTTCAGCATCCCGGGCACGCCGCCCAACCTGTTTGCCGAGATACGCGGCGACGCCTTTGCGCCCCGCAACCCGCAGGCGCTCAAGATCGATTTTGTCAAGCGCCCGCCCTACTTTGCGGTATCGCCCACCCATAAGGCGCGCACATGGCTGCTGGACCCCCGCGCGCCCCACATCGAGCCGCCCGCTGCGGTGAAAAAGCTGCAAAAGGAGGGGCTGTGATATGGCAGAGCCGTTACTGGAAGTAAAAAATTTGCAGGTGACCTACGGCAGCGGGCGCAAAGCCTACTCTGCGGTGCAGAACGCCAGCTTTACCATCTATAAGGGCGAGACCTTCGGTCTTGTGGGCGAGAGCGGCAGCGGCAAGACCACCATCGGCCGCGCCATTCTGCGCATTTTGCCCACCACCGGCGGCGAGATTTTATACAAAGGTCAACGCATCAACGGCAAAATTTCCCGCGCGCTGGACAGGCAGCTCACCCGGGAAATCCAGATGATCTTTCAGGACCCGCAATCCTCCCTGAACGAGCGCGCCAAGGTAAGCTACATCGTGGGCGAGGGCTTGCAGAACGTGCGCCCGGAGCTGAGCGCCGCGCAGCGGGAGGAGAAGGTGCGGCAGGCGCTTTTGGACGTAGGCCTGCTGCCGGAGTTTGCCAGCCGCTTCCCCCACGAATTTTCCGGCGGGCAGCGCCAGCGCATCGGCATTGCCCGGGCACTCATCGTAGAACCGGAGTTCATCGTGGCGGACGAGCCCATCAGCGCACTGGATATGTCCATCCGGGCGCAGGTGCTCAACCTGCTGCGCCAGCTGCAAAAGCAGCGCGGCATCACCTACCTGTTCATCGCCCACGACCTTTCGGTGATGCGTTACATTTCCGATCGCATTGCCGTCATCCGCAAGGGCAATATTCTGGAACTGGCGGACGCCGAGGAGCTGGTCACCCACCCGCTGCACCCCTACACCCGCAGCCTGCTGTCTGCCATTCCCATGCCAGACCCGCGCCGGGAGCGGGAGAAAAAGCTGCTGGTCTACGACCCCGCCATGCACGACTACACCACAGCACCCCCCGCGTGGCGGGAATTGCGCCCGCGCCATTGGGTGCTGTGCAATGACGCCGAGGCGGAAAAGTGGCTTGCCGGGAGCGGGACGATTTAGAATGGCCTCCGCTGGCGCTCTGGCCATATTCAGCGGAAAGATTATTTTTAATAGAGCAAAGCCGGAGCGTCTGCGGACGCTCCGGCTTTGCATTTTCACGGGAGGGGTCGTAATGGGAAGTGGCATTTGCAGCGCCGCTTTCTGCGAAAGCGCGGCGCTGCGGGGAAAGGTTTTTGCAGCCTTTCAGCGGGCTAAACTCCCTCAGTCAAAGCCTGACGGCTTTGCCAGCTCCCTCGGGGAGGGAGCCTTTGGCGCGCCCGGGAACTTTCCCACTGCCGCTGAAGCCTTCACCCACCGGGGGAAGCCTTCAGCGGGAAATTGATTTCCGTGGGTTGCACGGTTTGTTTATTGACTTTCCCCTGCGGTTCTACTACAATACTGAATGAGAGGTTTTGCCTTCTCTGATGCAGCAGCATCCCGGCAGCTTTCCACTATGGCAAGCTGCCTTTTTTGTCTGCCGCAGCCGCTGCGCCGGGCAGCAGACCTGAAAAGAGAAAAGAAGAAAAAAGTGAAGAAAGGTTTTGATCCTATGACGGAAACCACCAAGCAGCCGGTCTATGCCTCCAAGGCAAAGCCATGGCTGAAGTATTATGAGGAAAAGTACATCCACCAGACCGTGCCGGAGTGCTCGGCCTTTGAGCTGATCTGCCGCAACAACGAGCGGCATCTGGGCGACACCGCGCTGGAATACTACGGCCGCAAGTTCAGCTATGCCGACCTGATCGTGCAGGTCAAAAAGACCGCCGCCGCCCTGCAGGCGCTGGGGGTGAAAAAGGGCGATATCATCACGGTGGTCAGCGTGATGACCCCGGAGGTGGTCTACGCCTTCTACGCCGCCGACCTGCTGGGCGCTACCCTGAATCTGGTGGACCCCCGGTACAGCACCGAGGGCATCCGGGAGTACATCGAGGAGGTGGAGTCCCGCCTGCTCATCTGCCTGAACGTGGTGTACCCCCGCTGCCATCAGGCCGCAAAGCGCACCAGCGTGGAGCGGGTGGTGGTGCTCAGCCCCGCCGACAGCCTGCCGCTGGCCAAGGCCGTGGGCTACAAGCTGACCAACCCGGATAAAAACCGCTACGCCTCCAACGTGCTGCGCTGGAAGGACTTTATGGCCGCAGGCAAGGGGCACAGCCCCGCCGCCGCGCCCTACGACCCCCAGCACACCTGCGTGGTGGTGCACACCGGCGGCACCACCGGCTCGCCCAAGGGCGTTATGCTGACCGACTACTGCTTCAACGCCCTTGCGCAGGAGTTTGCCGCCCAGAGCCGCCTGTTCCACCGCGGACAGAAGATGCTGAACGTGATGCCGCCCTTCATCGCCTACGGTTACAGCTGCGGCATCCACATGCCGCTGGTCATGGGGCTGCACGTCATCATCATCCCCAATCTGGACCCGGATAAGCTGGGCGCACTGGTGTGGAAGTATAAGCCCGCGCACATGTTCGGCGTGCCCACTCACTACCAGCAGCTGGCCGCCGACCCGCTGCTGAAAAACAAAGACCTCTCCTTCATCCGCAACTACGCCGCCGGCGGCGACTCCCTCTCGCTGGGCGCGGAGCAGACGGTGAACCAGTTCCTCAAAGCCCACGGGGTGGAGTACCCGCTGGCAAAGGGCTACGGCATGACCGAGGTATCCTCGGCAGCTACCATTGCCGCCGGCAACGTGACAAAGCCCGGCAGCGTGGGCATCCCCATGGTCAACACGGTGGTCTCCATTTTCGAGCCGGGCACCGAGACCGAGCTGCCCATCGGTCAGCGCGGCGAGATCTGCATCTGCACCCCCACCGCCATGAAGGGCTACTACAACAAGCCCGAGGAGACCGCCTATCTGCTGCGCCGCCACGCCGACGGCCAGCTGTGGGCGCACACCGGCGATATCGGTTCCATGGACGAGGACGGCTTTGTGTATCTGGATGCCCGCATCAAGCGCATCATCATCCGGCACGACGGCTTCAAGGTGTTCCCCTCCATGATCGAAAACGTCATCAGCCGCCACCCTGCCGTGCAGCAGTGCTGCGTGGTGGGCTGCGCCGATACCGACCACACCCAGGGACGTCTGCCCTTCGTTTTTGTGGTGCTGGACCCTGCCGCCACCGGCAAAAAGCGCCAGATCCTGCGGGAGCTGCGCCAGCTGTGCCGCGAGGAGCTGCCGGAGTATGTGCAGCCCGCCTCCTCGGCCTATAAGATCATCCCCGAAATGCCCATGACCCCCGCCGGCAAGGCCGACTACCGCAAACTGGAAGAAGAGGTGGGGTGAACACTCCCGTGAAAATTCGTTTGGAGCGCTCCGCAGAGCGCGACAAACGCAAAATAAAAATAATCTTTCCGCTGAATATGCGCAAAGCGAGCGCGGCGCGCATTCCAAATCGTCCCACTGCCCTTGAGAAAGAAGGAATCATCCATGAAACATCCCCGTTTTACCGCATGGCTGTGCAGCGCCGCTGCGCTGGTGCTGCTGGCTGTGCCCGCCTTCGCCCAGCAGCCCGATGCCCTGCCGCCGGAGGATGCCCCCGCCGCGCAGGTGCAGACCGCCCCTGCGGATGTTCCGTCCCCGACAGCGGAGACTGCCCAGCCCGCCCCAGACGCAGAACCCCCTGCCGCCGACCCTCAGCGCACCTATGTGGCGCTGGGCGACAGCATCGTTTCCGGCGTAGGTCTGCCGGATTTCAAGTACACCGAAGCCGCCATCGGCATGGACGTGGCCGCAAACTTTGAGGGTTACCCGGAGCAGTGCTATGTTTCGCTAGTGGGCAAGGGGCTTGGACTGGACCGTCAGCACGCCATCGATCTCGGCCTGCCCGGGCTGACCACCGGCGACCTTGTGGATATGCTGCGCACCGGTGCAATGCCCAAAATGAACCAGCTGGCGGGCACCTACTACGTCTACCCCCAGATGCTGGACTATATCCGGCGTGCGGATATCATCAGCGTGCAGGTCGGCTCCAACGATGCGCTGGTACCCGCCCTTGTGGCGCTGGGCAACGCCACCAACTGGAAAAGCGAGCAGCTGGTAGCCACCCTCATCAGCGGCGTGCTGCGTACCCCCAGCTTTGAGAATTTGCAGCGGCTGAACAGCGGCCTTTCCCGCCTGCGGCTTACCCGCGAGGAGCGCAAAGCCACTACCCAGCTTTTGCTGGGCGGCGGCACCGACGCTATCTGCGAGCAGGCGTATCAGGACGCCGCCGTCAACATGCCGCAGGTGGTGGCCCAGCTGCGGGCGCTGAACCCGGACGCACAAATCATCCTTGTAGGCTACACCAACCCCGTGCCTCTACTGCCGGAGTGGACGCAGCTGTTCCGGCGGCTGAACGCCCTTGGCAAGAGCCTTGCCGCCCAGAACGAGAACGTGACCTATGTGCCCATCCCCTTTGCCATGACCGCCACCGATGCCCACCCCACCGTGAGCGGGCATAAGTACATCGCCAACCGCATCCTGCGGGCGGTTAAGAAATAAAAGGATACGCAAAAACCGGGCAGCCCGCGGGCTGCCCGGTTTTTGCTGTCTCATCGTCCCAAAAATCGCACATTTTCGGTGCATTATGCGGGGTCCTCCTCTTCCACCATCCGCTCATAGTCGGCGGTAAAAAGGCGCTGGGGCAAAGCGCTGGTCATGGCAAGGGCGGCGTTCCACTGCTCCTCGCCGGTCAGTTCCCCGCTCACCGGCGGAAAGTGCGCCAGAATGGCGTCCAGCTCCTGCTGCACCCGCTTTGCCACCCAGATGCCGCGGTCGGTCAGGTAAATTTTACCGTAGTACTCCTTTACGATCATGCCCTGCTCCATGAGCAGGTTCAAAATGCGCACCACCGAGGGCTTTGTCACCCCCAGCTTTTCCGCAATGCTGCGGGAGCTGATGTCCAGATGGGTGCGGCTTACCTCGTAGATGGCCAGCAGATAGCGCAGATGCGCTGCGGTCAGCTGCATACCGGTCACTCTCCTTTTTACGCGCCGGGGCCTGCCCGGTGTTATCATAAGCTAACTTTGTTTTAACTAAAAAGGAGCGCGAGCCGAGAGTTTCAGCCCGCGCTCCTTGCGGTTCAGTGCTTATTAGTTCAGTGCTCAGTGGCAGCCCTTGCAGTGGCTGCAATCGCCGCCGCAGCTGCAGCCGCCGCCGTGCTTGTGGGTGTGCCATACGACCCAGCCCAGCGCGCCGAACACCAGCGCTGCCACGATGATGGTGGGCAGATTAAAGTTTGTTGCAATAAATTCCGTCATACAGTACACACCCTTTCATTTCTATCAGATGCGGGAAGTATCCAGCTTTACTTCGTTGTTGTCGGCGTACTTGTTGGGGCGCACCATCAGGTAGATAAACGCTGCCAGCACCACAACAGCCACCACGGTGAACAGGCCGAAGTGCACCTCGCCGGTGATAAGGCCGCCCAGCTGATACACCACCAGCGCAGAGCAGTAAGCCAGAGCACACATGTAACCAATGGCGATGGCCGTCCACTTGCCGTTATTCATCTCGCGCTTGATGGCGCCCATAGCAGCGAAGCAGGGGGCACACAGCAGGTTGAAGATCATGAAGGCGTAAGCCGACAGAGCGGTGTAGTCCTTCGCAACAGCAGCCCAGATCTCGTCGCCGTTCTCAGACAGCTCGCCGCCGAAGTGATACAGAACACCGAAGGTACCAACCACGTTCTCCTTTGCAATCAGGCCGGAGACGGAAGCGACGGTTGCACGCCAGTTGCCGAAGCCCAGAGGTGCAAAGATCCATGCGACCTTGGTAGCGATAGCAGCCAGCACGGAGTTGTCCTGATCCTCGACCATACCGAAGGCACCGTTCTCGAAGCCGAAGCCCTGCATAAACCACAGGATGACGGTAGCGAGCAAAATCACAGAGCCTGCGCGCTTGATGAAGGACCAGCCGCGCTCCCAAGTTGCCCGCAGCACGTTGCCCCATGCGGGCACATGGTAGGCGGGCAGCTCCATGACGAAGGGAGCGGGATCACCTGCGAAGAGCTTGGTCTTTTTCAGCATGATGCCGGAGCAGATGATGGCTGCCATGCCGATGAAGTAGGCAGACACTGCCACCAGCGAGGAGCCGCCGAACAGTGCACCGGCGATCAGGCCGATGATGGGCATCTTTGCGCCGCAGGGGATAAAGCAGGTGGTCATGATGGTCATGCGGCGGTCACGCTCGTTCTCGATGGTACGGCTTGCCATAACGCCCGGCACGCCGCAGCCGGTGCCCACCAGCACCGGGATAAAGCTCTTGCCGGAAAGGCCGAACTTGCGGAAGATACGGTCCATGATAAAGGCCACGCGGGACATATAGCCCACGTCCTCCAGAATGGACAGCAGGAAGAACAGCACCAGCATCTGGGGCACAAAGCCCAGCACTGCGCCCACGCCTGCCACGATGCCGTCCATGATCAGGCCGTACAGCCAGCCAGCCACGCCGATGCTCTCCAAAAAGCCGCCCAGCGCATTGGGAACGATCTCGCCAAACAGCACATCGTTGGTCCAGTCGGTGGCAAAGGTACCGATGGCCCAGCCGCCGTCCGCAATGGAGGTGCCCATGGACAGGGAGTACATCAGGTACATCACCACTGCAAAGATGGGCAGTGCCAGCACACGGTTGGTAACGATCCGGTCGATCTTATCGGAAACGGTCAGGTGCTCCACGCGGGCCTTCTTCTTGACTGCCTTGCCCACCACGGTGTTGATGTAGGCATAGCGCTGGTTGGTGATGATGCTCTCGGCGTCATCGTCCATCTCTTTTTCGCAGTCCTGAATGTGCTCGTCGATGTGGTCCACCAGTGCCTTGTCCAGCTTCAGCTCTTCCAGCACCTTGTCGTCCCGCTCGAACAGCTTGACGGCGTACCAGCGCAGGAAACGGTCATCCACCTTGCCCTGAATGCTCTCCTCAATGTGGGCAATGGCGTGCTCCACGCTGCCGGTGAACACATGGGGCAGCTCGCCGGTCTTGCCGGCCTTGGCGGCGGCTACCGCAGCCTTGGCGGCGGCCTCGGTGCCCTCGCCCTTCAGGGCGCTGATCTCCACTGCCTGACAGCCCAGCTCTGCGCTCAGCTTCTTCAGGTCGATCTTATCGCCGTTCTTGCGCACCAAGTCGATCATGTTCACAGCCATGACCACCGGGATGCCCAGCTCGATCAGCTGGGTGGTCAGGTACAGGTTGCGCTCAATGTTGGTGCCGTCGATGATGTTCAGGATGGCGTCGGGCTTCTCCTTCACAAGGTAAGTACGGGAGACCACTTCTTCCAGCGTGTAGGGGGACAGCGAGTAGATGCCGGGCAGATCCTGAATGACAACGTCCTTGTCACCCTTGAGTTTGCCTTCCTTTTTTTCCACGGTCACGCCGGGCCAGTTGCCCACATACTGGTTGGAGCCGGTCAGGTTGTTGAACAGGGTCGTTTTGCCGCAGTTCGGGTTGCCGGCCAGTGCAATTTTAATGCTCATTGCGGATACCTTTCCTCCCTTTTGGTCGTATCAGACCACTTCGATCATCTCAGCGTCGGCCTTGCGCACGCTCAGCTCGTAGTTGCGCACGGTCAGCTCCATGGGGTCGCCCAGCGGCGCCACCTTGCGCACATAGATCTGCACCCCCTTGGTGATGCCCATATCCATGATGCGGCGCTTCACCGGGCCTTCGCCGTGCAGCCGTGCCACGGTGGCGGTCTCGCCCACCTTTACGTCTTTCAGTGTTTTCATCGTACTCGTTCCTCCCTTGCAGTATTTCATGCAGCACCGGGAAGGCGCTGCCTCAGTCCACCATGATGCGGCTTGCCATGGTCTTATCCAGTGCCAGCCGGCTCTGCTTGACCTGCACGATCAGGTTGCCCGCGATCTCGTTGACCACGGTCACCTCGCTGCCAACCACGAACCCCAGCTCGGCCAGATGCAGCCGCACCTCGTCCTTGCCGCTGATCCTGCGGATGGTGACGGTCTCGCCTGCTTTTGTCATCGTCAAAGGCATCATCGCTGTGCTCCCCTTCCCTTGAAAAATATGTGATGCTGCGGTGGTTAGTCAGCCGTAACTATCAGCGTAGACAGTTTACCGCTGCTAACCCCAACTTGTCAATAGATTTTTCATATCTCATGGTTAGTTTATATGAACAAACAAATTTTATGCCGGTATCGCCCTGCATTTTTATCAAAATCATCAATGACTAACTCTGTTTTTTGAGGTAAAGTTAGCCATTGTTTACATTTTCAGGGGGTCGTTTTGCCATTTTATAGGGCAGGGTGACGGAGAAGAACCCTCTCAGTCATCTCGCTGCGCTCGATGCCAGATTCCCCCTTTTGTCGCTACGCGACATCTTCCCCCGGAGCGGGGGAAGTCTTTCCTCTCAGGGGGAGCTTTTCGGCTCCTTCCGGTAAGTAGAGCAAAACCTCCCCCTTTCGGGGGAGGTGGATTTGCGAAGCAAAGACGGAGAGGGTTCAGTCCGCTGAACTCCCCCAGTCATCACTGCGGGAGTGCCTTTCTGCTTGCCGCAAACGTGCAGGGACGCTCCGCTGGGCCAGAGGTAGGGAGGGGTGTCCCGCCTCCCCCCTCCCTACCTCTGGACTCCACCCACCCCACAACGGGCCAAGGGCTACACGCCCTTGACAATCCTAAAGAAGAAGTCGAAGCACAAAAAAGCTAGCGCTGCGCCAGTCGGCGCTATCGCTTTAACGCTTTTTTCGCTTCTCCATTTATAGCCCCTCAGTCGCTGCGCGACAGCTCCCCCAAGGGGGAGCTTTTCGGCACCTTCCGGTAAGTAGAGCAAAACCTCCCCCTTTCGGGGGAGGTGGCACGGCGCAAGCCGTGACGGAGAGGGTTCAGCCCGCTCGCGCCAAGCAGTGCTTTCCCCGCAGCGCCGCGCTTTCGCAGAAAGCGGCGCTGCAAATGCCGTTTCCCATTACGACCCCTCCCGTGAAAATGGGATAGCGGAGCGCCCGCAGGCGCTCCGCTATCCCGAAATTACAAATAATCTTTCCGCTGAAGATGGCTAGAGCGCAGCGGAAGCCATTCAAAATCGTCCCCCAAACGCACGACTGCCCGGCGCAGGGGTCAAAGCTGCACCGGGCGGTCATGTGTAAAAAGGAGGATCGCTCTCTCCTGTGTCGGATGCATAGGAGAGTTGCCAGGATAAAAGAGAGTATTTGAAAAGAGAATATCAATTTTTCAGGCGGCGACTGCCAGCTTTAAAATGGGCGTGCCGCTGTGGAACAGCCGCAGATACACCGCCGTGCACTTGGCCAGCTGGTCAAAGTGCTGCCGGGCGGCGGCAGGGTCGCCGTAGGACTTCCAGCACCCGCAGCAGGTAAAGCACTTGCCCCGGTGCCGGATAAAGCCCACGACGTCCTCCAGCGGATAGCCCAGAAATACCCCGATCTCATGAGGGAAATCCGCCGCCTCCGCCGCGCAGCACAGCCGCAGGCTGAGCTGGTCCAGCAGCGCGTTGCAGTCCGCGGCATCTTCCGGCAGACGGTAGCCCTCCCGGGCTAAAAAGCCGCGCACAGCGACATCTGCCAGCACCGTTTGCAGCTTGGCGGCGCGGTAAACGTACACCAGATACTGCCGGGTGGCAATGCACCCCCGCAGCACCCGCACCTGCAAGCCCTTGGGGTTCAGCTGGGCGTTCCAGCCCGCCACCCGCCGGGCAAGGTCGGCACGGTCGCGCGTTTCGTAGCGGAACAGCCCCGCAGGCTTCAGCCCCGCCAGTACCGGGGCACATTGTTCGATCATTACGGTCTCAAAATCACGCTCCATGGCGGTTCTCCTTTGGCGGCGGTGTCGGGGTCAGTATGCCCCGGATGCCGGGCCGTTATAAGTAAGACACAGCTAACCGTCACTCCAAAAAAGAAGCAGCACGCCCGGGCTGCGGGCACTGCCGGTGGGGTCTCACATGGTTAGTTGTTTCTAACGCCAGTAGTGTACCACAGCACCACCGGCTGTGTCAAGCCTTTCCAGCAAAAAAGTTATTTATGGCAAACCACACCCGCGCTACCCTTCCGGCGGCGGCTGTGGTATAATGGGGTATTATCGGGTCTGCCCCTTGGGGCGCACCCCTGCCAAGGAGGTTCACCCCCATGCCCACACCCATGCCCACACCCATCACCGCGTCCGCCCTGTCTGCGCTGCTGAGCGCTGCGCTGGCGCAAAAGCCCACCCGCCCGCTGGTACTGGCGCTGGACGGCCGCTGCGGCAGCGGCAAGACTACCCTTGCCAACGCACTGGCGGCGCAGCTGCCCGGCTGCACCCTGCTGCGCACGGACGATTTCTACCTGCCGCCCGCCCGGCGCAGCCCGGACTGGGCACACACCCCCTGCGCCAACATGGACCTTACCCGCCTGCGGGACGAAGCCCTGCGCCCGGCCTACGCGGGGCAGCCCGTAACCTACCGGGCGTACAGCTGCCGGGAAGGGGCTTATCTGCCCCCGGTGCAGCTGCCCGCGCAGCCGCTGGTGATTTTAGAGGGCAGCTACAGCCACCACCCGCTGCTGCGCCCCTACGAGACGCTGCGGGTGTTTGTGACCTGCACCAAGGCCGAGCAGACCCGGCGCTTACAGGCGCGGGAGGGCGCCCGCTACGCGGATTTTGCCGCCCGGTGGGTGCCGCTGGAAGAGGGCTATTTTGCGCAGTACGGCGTTGAGGAAGCAGCGGATTTTGTGGTGGAGACCACCGGGAGCGGGACGATTTAGAATGCGCGCCGCGTTGCTCTGCGCATAAATAGCGGAAAGAATATTTATAATTTCGGAATAGCGGAGCGTCTGCGGACGCTCCGCTATTCCATTTTCACGGGAGGGAACTCCCTCAGTCAAAGCCTGACGGCTTTGCCAGCTCCCTCTGAGAGGGAGCCTTTGGGTGCTGCCGGAAACATTGTCACCGCCGTTGAAGCCTTCACCCGCCGGGGGAAGGTGGCGCGTAGCGCCGGATGAGGGGCAGCACCCATTAGCCTTGCTGCGCCCTCTCAGTCAAGCCCTGTCGGGCTTGCCAGCTCTCCCAAAGGGAGAGCCAAGAGCACTGCCAGAAACTTTCTCATTACACTTAAAACTTTAGCAACGAGCTTAACGGCTTGGCTCCCCCCTTGGGGGAGCTGGCGCGGGAGCGCCTGAGAGGGCGTGCTCCCCATTCGGGGGAGCTGTCACCGCAGGTGACTGAGAGGGTTTCTTTGCGCACTTTGCCCAAAAAGGCGGGAAATATTTCTCTCTCCCTGCGTGAATGGGGGTTATTTTGCATCGAATCGCGCTTGCATGGGGTGGGCGGCATCTGTTAAACTATAATCACGAAGAAAGCAACGCCACACTACAACAAAGAACGGAGGATAACCCTTATGAAAAAGTTGGCAAGACTGACCGCCCTTTTGCTCACCGGTGCGCTGCTGCTGGTGCTGACCGCCTGCGGTGCCGAGACCGAGCAGCAGGCAAAGCAGCGGCTGCTGGACGAGATCAACAGCTACCGCGCAAGCATCCACCTTGACCAGCTGGAGGAAGTAAAACAGCTCTCTGATGCCGAGCAGGTTTGGGCAGAGCAGTTCCGCGCCGCCAACACTACTGTGCTGCTATCCAGCGAAACGGGGGCAACCTATAAAAAATGGGAAAGCATGACCGCGGACTGGGTGTGTTTTGATGATTTCGGCTGGGGTTGGGATGAAAGAGAGGATGGCGAGCAAATCGACTTTCTGTCTGCCAAGGTTCCAGCCAACACCCCGGAGGGCAAGGCAGAGCTGTTGAAAGAATTGAGAGACTCTGGTACCTTTGATGATAAATGCAAGAGCATCGGCATTGCTGTTGTGACCATTGATGGCCAGATGTACTGGACCTGTGACGTGTTCAGAAACTGATTTTCCCTTCCCCGCAGACCCAACATGAACCTGTAAAAAGAACGGAGGATAACCCTTATGAAAAAACTGGCAAGACTGACCGCCCTTTTGCTCACCGGTGCGCTGCTGCTGGTGCTGACCGCCTGCGGGGCCGAGACCGAGCAGCAGGCAAAGCAGCGGCTGCTGGACGAGATCAACAGCTACCGCGCAAGCCTTGACCCTAGCCTTGACCAGCTGGAGGAAGTAAAACAGCTCTCTGATGCCGAGCAGGAGTTGATAGAGCACTTCCGCGCCGCCGGTAAGACCGTGCTGCCAGAGAGCGAAGCAGATAAAGCCCTTGATGATTGGGGCAGCGCGACTGAGGGCTGGTCTTCAGATATGGATTTTGGCTATGATTGGGTTAGAGAGGATAACAAGTGGATCTACACTCTGGATGCCATGGTTCCAGCCAACACCCCGGAGGGCAAGGCAGAGTTGTGGGCAGCATTGAAAGGCTCTGGTAAGTTCATGGATGAAGATTACAAGCACATCGGCATTGCCGTTGTGACCATTGACGGACAGATGTACTGGAGCTGCGCCGTGTATTACTGATTTCCCCTTCCCCGCACAGAATAACACCCCTTGAACAGAACAAAGCCGGACAGCTTGCGGGCTGTCCGGCTTTTGGTTTTGCTTGATTTACAGGCTGTTACTTATTCTTGTACATATCCTGATAGTAGTTCTGGTAGTCGCCGCTGGTGACGTGGTTCATCCACTCCTCGTGGTTCAGGTACCAGTCAATGGTCAGCACGATGCCCTTCTCAAAGGGAGTTTCGGGGTACCAGCCCAGATCGTTCTTGATCTTGGTGGGGTCGATGCCGTAGCGGCGGTCGTGACCCAGACGGTCGGCGACGTGCTTGATGAGCTCCTCGCTGATGCCCTCGTCCTGCAGACGGTCGTGCAGCTGGTTGATGATGGTCTTGACGATGAAGATGTTGGGGCGCTCGTTGTGGCCGCCCACGTTGTACACCTCGCCGATCTTGCCGCCGTTTGCCACCATATCAATGGCCTTGCAGTGATCCTCCACATACAGCCAGTCGCGGATCTGCATACCGTCGCCGTAGACGGGCAGCTGCTTGTGGTGCTTGACGTTGTTGATCATCAGGGGGATCAGCTTCTCCGGGAACTGGTAGGGGCCGTAGTTGTTGGAGCAGCGGGTGATGTTCACCGGCATGCCGTAGGTGTCGTGGAAGGCCATGACGAACATATCGGCGCTTGCCTTGGAGGAGGAGTAGGGGCTGTGGGGGCACAGCGGAGTGGTTTCCATAAAGAAGCCGTCTGCGCCCAGAGCGCCGTACACCTCATCGGTGGAAACCTGCAGGTACTTCTTGCCCTCTTTCCAAGTCTTGGCATCGGCGTCATACCATGCCTCCTTGGCACGCTGCAGCAGGTTGACGGTGCCCATCACATTGCTCTGCACAAAAATTTCGGGGTTCTTGATGGAGCGGTCCACATGGCTCTCGGCGGCAAAGTTGATGACGTAGTCAAAATCGTACTTTGCAAACAGGCTCTCCACCAGCTCCTTGTCGCAGATGTCGCCCTGCACGAACACATGGCGGGGGTCGCCCTCCACGTCCTTCAGGTTTTCCAGATTGCCCGCGTAGGTCAGCTTATCCAGATTGACCAACAGGATCTCCGGGTATTTTTTGAGCATATAGTGCACAAAGTTGGAACCGATAAAACCGGCGCAGCCGGTGATCAGATAGGTTTTCATAGGTCAGTATCCCTCTTTATTTATTTGTTGTTGTCCCCGGACTGCGGGCGGGCTGCGGCGCGGGCGCGTTCCTCCTCGGCGCAGCAGTGCTTTGCCACAATGCTGTTCATGGTCTTGCCCATGGCGTCGGTGTATGCTTCCAGCCCTTTGTTCATGCTGTGAAGCTCCTCATAGGTGGCTTGGGTGTACCGCGCCAGACCCGCGCTCATGTTGCTGAGTTCCTTGTGGGTCTCTTTGGTGTACTCCACCAGCTCCGCGAAGGCGTACAGCGCCCATGCAAGAAACATCTGCAAGACCCAGAACACCACGGCGACCACCAGCCCCAGCACGATGGCTGAAAACCGGCTGAAGGGCTTCAGCATTTCATGGACCGCGCCACACAGCATGGCTGCAAGCACAAAGGCCAGCACACACTGCACCTTTGCAAGGATCTTTAATATCTTGACAGATTTGCCAAAAATCGCATCAAACATGATACATCCTCAGTTCTTC
The DNA here is from genome assembly GCF_003482185.1 of Faecalibacterium sp. OM04-11BH. Taxonomy (NCBI): domain Bacteria; kingdom Bacillati; phylum Bacillota; class Clostridia; order Eubacteriales; family Oscillospiraceae; genus Faecalibacterium; species Faecalibacterium sp. OM04-11BH. Next base: position 9,034 of record NZ_QULS01000005.1, on the reverse strand, counting down.
CGCAGGGGGTATTTTCAGTTTTTTCTCAGCCCTTCATGCCGTTTTCGCCGTCCCAGTGGGCGAAGAAGCAGGCCAGCGCATCCTTCCAGTCGCGGACATCGTTGCCCACGGTGCAGCGCAGCATCCGGTTGTCCAGTGCGCTCCACTTGGGGCGGTCGGCGCTGTCCGGGTGCTTTGCCTTGTACTCCTCGCTGGTGCAGGGGGCAACGGTAGCGTCCACACCGGAAAGGCGGATGATCTCGGCAGCAAAATCGTACCACGAGCAGATGCCCTCGCCGGTGCAGTGGTACAGGCCGTACTCGTGGGTCACGCACAGCTGCAAGATCTCGTGGGCAAGGTCGGCAGCGTTGGTGGGGTTGCCGCACTGGTCGTTGACCACTTCCAGCTTGCCGAACTTTTTGCCCGCGTTCACGATGGTCTTGACGAAGTTTTTGCCGTAGTAGCTGTACAGCCACGCGGTGCGCACGATAAAGTGGCGGTGGCAGAACCGCTCCACATACTTTTCGCCCATGAGCTTGGTAGAGCCGTAGGCGCTGATGGGCCCGGGCAGGGTGGCTTCATCCTGCGGGATGCCGCCGTTCTCCCGACCGGAGAACACATAGTCGGTGGAAACGTGCACCAGCCGTGCGCCGGTCTTTTCGGCAGCCTGCGCCAGATTGCGGGGGCCAAGGGCGTTTGCCTTAAAGGCATCGTCGTGGTGCACCTCGCACCCGTCCACGTTGGTGTAGGCGGCGCAGTTGATGATGATATCCGGGCGGTTGCGCCGCACGAACTCGTCCACCATCCTGTAGTTGGAGATATCCAGCTCCGGCAGATCCACCGGGATCACCGTAGCGTTGAGCAGCTTTTCGGGGATGGGGCCCAGCTCGCTGCGGCCCTCCTGCAGCTGCTTGAGCAGCTCTGTGCCCAGCTGCCCCTTGCAGCCTGTGACAATGATTTTCATACCAATGTGCCTTTCCTTATGCTTAGTAGCGCAGCTTGCCGTCGGCCACGTTCTTCAGATGCTGGCCGTAGGGGCTCTTGCCGTAGCGCTCGGCGCTTTCCAGCAAGGTGTCGCGGTCGATCCAGCCGTACTTGAAAGCGATCTCCTCCGGTGCGCTGATCTTGATGCCCTGACGCTTCTCGATCATGTGCACAAAGTCGGCAGCCTCCACAAGGCTTTCCATCGTGCCGGTGTCCAGCCATGCAAAGCCGCGGCCCAGCAGCTGCACATCCAGCTCGCCCTTCTTCAGGTACATATCGTTCAGGGTGGTGATCTCCAGCTCGCCGCGGGCAGAGGGCTTTACCTGCTTTGCCATCTGCACCACTTCCTTGTTGTAGAAGTACAGGCCGGTGATGGCGTAGTTGGACTTGGGATGCTGGGGCTTTTCCTCCACGCTGAGCACCTTGCCGTCCTTGTCGAACTCCACGATGCCAAAGCGCTCGGGGTCCTGCACATAGTAGCCGAACACGGTGCAGCGGCCCTTGTTCTCTGCGTTAGCCACGGCGCTCTTGAGCAGCTTGGAGAAGCCGTTGCCGTAGAAAATGTTATCGCCTAAGATCATGGCGCAGCAGTCGTCGCCAATGAACTCCTCGCCCAGAATAAAGGCCTGTGCCAGACCATCCGGGGAGGGCTGCACCTTATACTGCAGATGGATGCCGTACTGGCTGCCATCGCCCAGCAGCGCCTCAAAGCGGGGCGTATCGGTAGGGGTAGAGATGATCAGGATATCCTGAATGCCAGCCAGCATAAGGGTGGACAGCGGATAGTAGATCATCGGCTTGTCGTAGACCGGCAGCAGCTGCTTGCTGGTGACCATGGTCAAGGGATAGAGCCGTGTGCCGGCACCGCCGGCGAGAATAATGCCTTTCATACTTGTGCACTCCTTTTTTCTGATAAAAAGATGTGCAGCTTAATTCAAAGCGGAGCTGCGTCCGCTGTAAACAATTTTGGGTCTGCTGCGTCCGCATTTTTGCAAAAGACGATAGCAGTACACTTTATTTTACTATGAAAATACAGAAAAAGCAAGAAAGAACGGCTCTTCCAGAAAAAATTCTCTGGAAAAGCCGTTCCTGTATTTTTCTTTGGCTGCACTCAATCTGCTGCTCCCGGCTGCAAAAAGTTATCCAGCCATGCCGCAAAGGTGTAGCGTTTTTCCGCCGCTTCCGGCAGCGGCTGATACGCCGCCTGCAAAAAGGCAGGCAGTTTTTCCTGCACACCCGGCTCCCAGATAAGGACGTTGCACGGATGATACAGCGGGGTCTTACGGATCGCAGCGTTGTTCGTGATCAGCTTTTTGTGATAGAACATTGCCTCCAGCGCCCGGACCGTAATGCCCACCTGTCGGCTCTGCACCACCTCCACCACAATGTCACTCTGGATGGTGTGCTGCAAAAACTCTTCGTACGGCAGTCCTTTTGTCTTGATCCACGCGGCGTCCTCAGCCGCATACCGCCGGAGCGGCTCACTTACAAGACAGAAATCCGTAGCAACGCCCTGCCTGCGCAGCGCCTCCCGCATTTCCTTCATCATGGGATAGCGTCCCTTATCGACACAGGCCGAAAACGCCGTAAGACCGGCTTTGCCGTCTGCGTTTTCCCGGACGGGCAGGGTCTCCGGCGCAAAATAGAACTGCTCGTTCAGCTTCCAGCCAAACTTTTTTGCATCTACTGCATCAAACGTCCAGTTTTCGCAACGGCGGCGCAGCGGAGCATTTCCGCGCAGCCATGTGCGATTGGTGATATTCCAGTTCCAGAGCACCAGCCTTGTCCGGCTCGGGTCGATCCGTTTTTTCAGGTACAAAAACAGTGCCGGTTCCTCAAACAGCACGATCAGCCGATACTGCGCCAGATAGCGCGGCGTAAGCTGCCGGAGCTGTAGCGGCCGCAGCACGCTCAGGCCGTATTTTTCCCGGCGGAAATCGCTGATCGGCAGCACCGTGCAGCCGCATTCCTGCATTTTCCGGTTGTAAAAACGCTCAAATCCATTCGTATCCAGCTTGATCAGCAGCACTTCACTCATCTTCATGGCAGTACCTCTTTTACCACGCAAAGCCCCACTTGGAAAAGTAGCGCAGCAGGCTGCGCAGCTGCCACAAAAAGGGCTTCAGGCTGCGGTGCGCCGCACGGTGCCATGCGTGGATGGCGGTGTACTGGGGCACCAGATACACCTTGCCCCGGGTGCGCATCTTCTGGGTAAGGTCGGCGTCCTCCACATACATGAAGTACCCCTCGTCAAAGCCGCCCACGGCCTTGAAGGCGGCAGTGTCCACCGCCGAGAAGCTGCCGGTGCAGAATTCAATTTCGGTGGGCTTTGTCAGGTCTTTGTCTGCCATCAGGTAGCGGTCGTTGCACTTTGCCCAGAAGCGCAGACAGGGCAGCTGGCGGTAGGCCATGGCGCGCACATTGCACCGGCGCAGCGGCAGCTGCTGGGGTCTGCCGTCCGGGAAGGTCAGCCCCGGGCGGGTCATCACCACACCGGGGTGCGCCGTCATCCAGTCCGCAAGGTCGCTCAGGGTGTCCGCCGTCAGCTGGATATCCGGGTTGAGGATAAAGTGCACCCGGCTGTGCAGCAGCGAGAGCACTGTGTTGTGCCCGGTGCCGAAGCCGCCGTTTTCCAGCCGGCAGAGCACCTGCACTGTCTGCCCGGGGACGGTGCGCAGGGTGCCGTCCTTGGCGGCGGCGGTCAGCTGCTGGCCGCTGCCGTCCGGGCTGGCGTTATCCACCAGATATAAGGTGAGCGGGTAGCGGCGGGTGCAGTCCAGCACGGTCTGGGCGGCCCTGATGGCCTCCCCGGCGCCGTTATACACCACGATACAGGCCGAAAGCTCCATCTGCGTTTCCCCTTTCGTTTTATCTTGGGTCACGGAAGGCTCACTCCAGCGGCTTGATGTCAAAGCTGAAGTCCTCCTTCATCAGGTCAAAGTTGGGGTTCATGCAGGGGTCGCCCGCAGCCAGCTGCTTTGCCCACCGCTTCTGGAAGCGCTCCACCTCGGAGGCAAAGCGCTTGCGCTTGGCAGGGCTTTCGTCCAGCCCGCGGCTCTTGCTCTCGTAGTGGTACAGCTGCGCAAAGGGGGTGAACACGTTGGTGTACCCTGCCTCCCGCACGCGCACGCAGAAGTCCACATCGTTGAAGGCCACGGCAAAGCTCTCGTCCAGCCCGTTTACCTGCTCGTACACGTCCTTGCGCACCATCAGGCAGGCGGCAGTCACTGCGTACACGTCCTGCGCGTAGGAGAGCCGCCCCATATAGCCGGGGTGCCCCACAGGGAAGTTCTTGTGCATGTGCGCCGCCAGCGTCAGGAAGCCGAAGCCGATGCCCGCGTGCTGGATGGTGTTGTCCGGGTAGAGCAGCTTTGCGCCCACGCAGCCCACCCGGTCCTGCTGGGCGTACATGACCATCTCCTCCATCCAGCGGGGAGAGATGACCTCGGTATCGTTGTTGAGCAGCAGCAGATACTCGCCGGTGGCAGCGCGTGCGCCAAAGTTATTCAGGGCGCTGTAATTGAAGCCGGTGCCCTGCCATGTGAGCACATGCAGGGTGTCCGGGTGCTCCTTTTGCAGCTGCTCATAGCAGCGGAAAGTAGCAGGCTCCTTGCTGTTGTTCTCGATGATGATGATTTCAAAATCCGGGTAGGTGGTCTTGCGGTAGATGGACTCCACGCACACCCGCAAATCGCCCGAATGGTCGCAGCTGGGGATCAGCACGCTGACCCGCCCGGGCTTTGTAATGGTGTAATCGGTCTTGTAGAAGCCCGGGGTATTGGGCACCATGGTCACCGCGTCCACCGGCACGCCCATGCGCTCGTAGTGGGCGCGCAGGGCCTTCATGGCTGCTTCCAGACAATAGGTCTTGGCAGAGATGTTGCTGGCTACGCTGGCCGGGCTGGAACGCCAGTAGTACAGCAGATGCGGGATGTGCACGATCTTTTCCGCCTGTTCGGTCAGGCGCAGGTAGAGGTCGTAATCCTGACTGCCGTTGAACTCTGCCCGCTCATCGCCGCCCACCTTTGCCAGCAGCGCCGCGCTGAACACGCTCAGGTGGCAGATATAGTTGTTGGAGCGCAGGTTATCCAACATATAATCCGGCTTGAAGTGGTAGACCGTCAGATGGTCGATATCCCCTTCAAAGGTCACCTCGTCCGTGTACACAAAGTCCGCGCCCTGCTTGGCAATGGCTTCCGCCACATACCACAGTGCGCAGGGGTGCAAAATGTCGTCATGATCCAGCAGGGCGATATACTCGCCGGTGGCAAGGGCAAAGCCCTGATTGGTGTTGCCCGCAATGCCCTCGTTGCTGTCCAGTTTCTGGTAGCGGATGCGGCTGTCAGTGCTGGCGCGCTCCTGCACGAGGGCACCCACGTCCGCGTCCTGCCCGGCATCCACCATGCACAGCTCCCAGTTGCGGTAGGTCTGGTTCTGCACCGAGTCCAGCAGTTCCACCAGAAAATCGTGGGGGGTGTTGTACAGCGGCACCACGATGCTGATGCGCGGTGCAGCGGGCTGGTCTGCGGCCTGCCGCACCAGCAGTTCTACGTCCGCAAAGCGGTCGGCGGGCATCGCCTTACCCGGGAACAGCTTTTTATACTCCTTTTTGGCCTTGGCCTGTGCCTTTACGCCTGCAAAGCCCACCCGGCGCAGGGTGGCAAAAAAGACGAACAGCGGGAAGGTGCGCCACAGCTGGCGGCACTTGCTTACCAGATACCGCAGCGGCCAGCTGGCCTTCCAGAAGGTGGAGTTGACCACGCTGTTCAGGGTCTTTTCCAAGTTCTGCTCGTGGCTGCGGCTCAGGGAAAGGTCGCTGCGCAGCCGCTCCAGCTGGGCAGACTGCTCGGCGGCGGTGCGCTCGGCCAGCAGGGTGCGCTCCCGCAGAACGTCCAGCTGCTGCTCGTAGCCGTTTTCCAGTTCCGGCAGCTCCGGGGCATCCATGCGGCAGAACAGCGCGGTCAGCTGCTCCTTGCCGTGATCCTTCCATGCCAGCTCCCGGCAGAAGCCCTGTGCAGCAAGCTGCTTTGCGCAGTCTGCCATGCCGGCGTACTCTGCGCACACCAGCAGCACTTTTTCCGCCTGTACGGCGGGCAGGCTGACCCACTGGGGGTCTGCCACCACCAGCAGCTCCGGGGCGCTTTGCACCACCGCAGTATTCATTTTACAAAAAGCTTTTTCCAGCAGCCCGCTGTCCTCCAGCACCTGTACGCTGCGGGGAGCCAGCTCCCGCACGATGCGCTGTGCCAGTGCACGACAGCGCTCGGCGGCCTCCTGATTTTGCTTTTCCTGATCCAACTCCATGCTGATACTCCAATCCGTGCGCTTTTCTACGCAGTTATGTTTCCCGTTCATTTTTCACAAACGGATATAGTATACCAAATCCTGCGGCGTTTGAGAAGGTTTTTCCAAAATTTCAGTCAAACTGTTGCTCAGCCGAACAGCCCCGCCAGCCAGCCGAACAATCCGCCGCTGCGGGTAGTGCGGGTACGGATCTTCGCCCCGGTGTAGTAGTGCTGTAAGATCTGCTTGTAATTCATGCCTTTCTCGGCGGCGTATCCCACTGCGCCGCACTGGCTCATGCCTACGCCGTGACCAAAACCGTAGTAGGTCATGCAGGGGGTGCCGCTGGCATCGGTGCCAAAGTCAAAGCAGTAGCGGGAGGAAACGAACTGGTTGATGTACCGGTAGCTGCGCCCGTTGGACACCAGCGTGTTGTACTGTACAAAGCCGCCCAGATCCTTGTGGGTAGTGTCGGCGCTCTGGTAGGGCTCGCCGGTGCGGCTGTCGTTGTATTCTATATAGGTGTAGTCCTTGCCGATCACCCGGCGCAGCAGGTTGTGGTACTGCTCCTCGTAGGGACTTTCCACGCTTTGGAGGTAAGGCACATCCGTGCCCCACGCGTCCAGACTGGCGCAGGTGCCGTACACGCCGGTCTGGGTGTTGTAGCCTGCACTGGCCGACCATACCGCATCGCACACGCTGCCATTGTACACCAGTACCTCATCCTTGACCGCCTGTACCGCCTTGCGGATGGCGTTGCGGGCAGAGGAAGGGATCTGATTGACCGGGGTGTAGATCAGCGCATTGGTGGACGAACCGTACTGTTTGTGGTATTCCAGATAAGAGTGGATGGCCACCGCCTGCGCCTTCCACGCCTGCTGCGCGGCGCTGGCGCTGACATAGCTGCCAATGGAGCCAAGCTCGGTGTAGGTGATGCCCACCAGACAGTCCACCAGATCCAGCGTGACATTGCGCTTGAGCCCCTGTCCTTTGATGTTCAGGTAGGGCATGGTGATCTTATCCTTGGAGCCAAACAGCCAGCTGAGACAGTTTTCGTCCTCTGCGGGGATCAGGGTCGTATCGGCCCCGCCGATGGTTGTGGCAGCCGAAGCCGCTGCCGCCGGGATGCAGACGCACAGCACCGCCGCCAGCAGAAACGCCGCCGCGCGGCGGGCAAAAGAATGCAGATGTTTCAAAGTCCGGTTCCCTCCTTGTGGGCATATTTTAGGTTTTGATATGACCTTAGTGTAGCACAGCCCGCGCCGCCGGGCAAGAACCGGAGTTATGTATTTTGCGCCGGGCGGGACAATTTGAGAAAAGGTGCAAAACTTCCTCTTGATTTTACCCATAGAATCCGGTATAATAAAAGTCGTTCAAAAACATGCGCCGGTGTGTCGGAATGGCAGACGAGGGGGACTCAAAATCCCTTGTGCTAATAACACGTGTGGGTTCGACCCCCACCACCGGCATAAAAAAGAGAACTTCCCCAGCTTGTCTGGGGGAGTTTTCTTTTTTATCTGCGGCGTGTGAGCGGGTCGAACAGCACGGCCCTGCTTTGCAGGGCGAGCGATCAGCCCTGCGGGCTGTCGCTCAGTGCGCGGGAGACCCCCACCACCGGCATAAAAAGAAGCTCCCTCAGCTTGTCTGGGGGAGTTTTCTTTTTTATCTGCAGCATGTGATGACGATCTCGTAGTTTGCATAGGTCGTGATTGCCACGCGGGACTTCATCATTTTCAACCAGTCCATGAGAAAATCGTTGAAAAGTACCGGGGAGTTATCAAGGCAGGGTTCAACCGTCTTGACGGGGTTCTCTTTCAGCCAGTTACTGTCAACAGCATACTGAAGGGCATCGGTCAGCTCCCTGTGCCAATCCAGAAGCTGCTGTACGGTCGCTTCCTCCTGCTGACGCTCATAGCGGAAAAACGTTTCCAGATCGCGCGGAGTGAGCGCTTTTAAAGACAGCCGCTTTCGTTCAAAGTAAGTATCGGTTACTGTGGTCACTTTCCGATACCGCTTCATCAACGGAGAGTTTTCATCCTCACTGCATTCAAACGTGTCGGTCGAAAGCTCCTGCGTCCGCTCCAGATGGGCGCGTTCGGCGTTGAACTGCTGACGGTCATAGTCGTACATCTTCTGGATGGCATCTTCCGTCATTCCCGCAGCCGCGTACTCAATGCGCAGCTTTTCCCAGTGTGCTTCAAACTTCTTCAACTCATAGCCCTTATTAAAAAACATCGTAAACCTCCAAATTTTCGATAAGTCGTGAAAAGTCGAAAATTTGGAAGGCTACGGATATTTCGCCGCTTGGGGCATCCACGAAAAACAGACAAACATAAAGCCTGCTCCTTTTTACGGGAGCAGGCTACCTGAAGGCTAAAAAAATAGCCGGACAACCAACTAACAGAGCGGTTCTAAAAGCAGAATCACTCTATCAGCTGTTGCCCGGCTATTTGGTGCGCATTTCATACATTGCCTTGCGGCAATGGCCCGTTGCTCGGTGACGAACAGTCCATATTCAGGGTGCAATGCACCCGATTTTTAAAATTGTGTTTTGCCTATAAAGCAATCAGCGCCTGCGGTAGGCTAAATCAATCGTTGCTACGTTGCCGCACTTGAGACACTTTATGCGGATAGTGCCTGAACAGCTCTCTTCTTTTTGGTAGAGCTTGTGTCCGCAAACGGGGCAAAACCTCCAGCCGATGCTGAATTGTGCCTGCTGTATATTGCTCAGCGGTTTATTTTTAAAAGCTTGAATGAAATACTCATTGCAGTCCATTGAACCTCATCT
>NZ_QULS01000049.1:243-601 GCF_003482185.1 Faecalibacterium sp. OM04-11BH | reverse complement strand
ATTGTCATATCATCTAAAAATTCAGCTTAAAGTTCTACATCCTGCCCACGCCTGCGGTTTCGCTGCTGCACATTCATGGTGAGCTCCTGCTTGGGGGCAAGAATCTTTTCCAGAAAGCCGCGCACCAGTTCGGGCGCACGGTGGAGAGCATCCAGATAGGGTTTCACGTCGTACCACAGGTCGTGGTACTTGTTGCTCCAACGAACGGCCTCCTTCTTGGCGGTGGAAAGTTCTTCTTTCAAGCGGCGGTTCTCCACGTCCATCATATAGCCGTGGTCGGCTTGCTTTTTCAGCTTGGAAAATTCTTCTTCGGTCAGCGAGTAGTTACCGAGAAAGGTGCGTTTGCCGATATAATCCA
>NZ_QULS01000049.1:0-233 GCF_003482185.1 Faecalibacterium sp. OM04-11BH | reverse complement strand
TTGCCGATATAATCCAGATCGCGCGCATGAATGAGGGCTTCTTTCGTGAGCGTGGCCTTTTTCTGCACAGCGGCAAGTTCCTTCTCCTTTTTGGAGAGGGTCTGACTGGTTTTGGCAAGCGACTGCGCCTTTTGGTCGGCTTGGGTGGTCAGGGTGTCCAGCCGTTCCTGCTCCCGCTGGACTTTGAACTGAGTGACAGTCAGGTGTTCTTCGGTGCTGCCACGCTCGCCGCG
>NZ_QULS01000048.1:0-850 GCF_003482185.1 Faecalibacterium sp. OM04-11BH | reverse complement strand
TCAAGCAATGGCGTCGAAGAATCCGTCACACTCTCAGAATAGTCAATATTATATACAGAGAATTCAACCATAAGAGCCGCACATTCATATCCCTTATCCCGTGCAATTTGCGCAGCTGCCAACCATGCAAGCTGTGTATTATTTAACAAATTTCCAGATGCACGTGTTTGATCTTCATCTTTCATCTTATCGATAAACTTATTTAATTCATCTATCGACATTCCCGAAAAATCAACATGATACTTATCATTCATGCTTTGAATAACAGGATTGCTAGCTTTACGGCTGCTTATGTTAGCAGCATAAGACACAGTATTTATCGAAAACAAAAAACACACTGAAAGAATTAATGATACGAACCTCTTCATAACGAACCTCCTTAAATTCTGTACTCTACTATATAAATTGTGTGCTTCTCATCATCCCAGACAACGAGACTAAAATTCACATCTTCAGAATGTAAAAGCAATGTATTCATTTCGGCTTCCGAGCGTAGTTCCTTATGCTGACTATTATCATAAAGAAAAAAATTTCCACTTGCAATTTCAGGAATCACAAAATCTAATCCAAAATATGACGACACATTTTTTAATATAGAAGATATGGTTGGAGAATCATTAATTTTCTCCCATGAATCGAGTTGATGAATAATTTTGGCTGCATCCACATCGTAGTATACCGCTAACATTATCCCATCATTTTGCAATCCGCCATAAGCCTCATATATCAACGATTCAGAGTATGTTGCTTTTCCAATTTTGAATTGTTTCAAATAATCTCGTTTTTCATATTTGCTTTTTCTTCCAAGCATAAAGCCCAAAAGCAAGCACAGTGCGACTATAGCTAGGTA
>NZ_QULS01000047.1:0-940 GCF_003482185.1 Faecalibacterium sp. OM04-11BH | reverse complement strand
TGCGCTATCAGGTCGCAGCCTACACCAGCACCAAGAACATCACACAGCAGTTAAAGACCGCCAAGCGACCCGCAGCCTTTGAGGAGCAGCACCGTGCAGAGCTGACAGCATACCGGGTGGCAGCAGCCTATTTCAAGGCAAACGACATCACCAAGCTGCCCAGCCTGAAAAAGCTGGAAGTCGAGTATGCGCAGCTGGCATCCGAAAAGGCAAAGTTCTACGAGCAGTACAAGGAAGCTAAAGAGGAACTGCTCAAACTGAAAACCGCAAAGCAGAATGTTGCGTCCTTTTTCCGGGAGGAAGAACAGACGCAGCAGGAGAGATAAAGGAGTGTGCGTATGATCAATCTGAAAATCGACCCGGAGTTTCAGTCTCAGATTCCCCCTCTGACCGATGATGAATTTAAGCAGCTTGAAGAAAATATCTTGAAAGAAGGCAAGCTGATTTCTCCTTTGATTGTCTGGGGTAATACCCTTGTTGACGGCCACAATCGTTATGAAATCGTTCAGGAGCATCCCGAAATCTCTTTCTCCACCATGCCGCTCCCGTTTGAAAGCAGAGAAGAAGTCCTCGCATGGATCTGCAAGAATCAGTTGGGGCGGCGTAATCTGACCCCGGAGCAGAAGAAGTTCCTCATTGGAAAACAGTACAGTGTGGAGCATCGGAAGCCCGGTGGAAACGGCAACAACCAGCACACGGCTGCTGCCAAGAAAACCGCCCCGGAGGAATTGTGTCAATTTGACACAATTCCTCCCACTGCCACAGAAGCAAGCGTTCGTAAGCAGATTGCAGAGCGGAACAATGTCAGCGAATCCTACGTTGCCCGTTCTGAAAAGTTCATGCGGGGCGTAGAGATCATGGAGCAGATGATGCCCGGTACAAAAGAAAAGATCCTGTCCGGGCAATTCAAAGTCCGTGATGCCGATATGCACCGCCTCGC
>NZ_QULS01000046.1:0-1512 GCF_003482185.1 Faecalibacterium sp. OM04-11BH | reverse complement strand
TCCTTTACTCGTTCAATTTCATGCTTCTCTTTTTCTGTGTACAGCATTTTCATGTCCTCCTTGGCTAAAGTTTTGGTGCGTACCACCATCAGTTTAGCACAAGGCGGCTTCGTTTATCAGTCTTTCACATCTGCTGAATTTCATTTTTGAGCATACGCTTGATTTTATCGCTCATGGTTTCTGTGCTGGTATTGCTGAAATGGACATGAACCTTGTAGGTTGTCTTGCCGATTTTCTTTACCATCGCTGGCGTGTTTTCCGGCGCTCTGGACACAGTAGCGGCATCTGCCGCCTGCATAGTACGGGGTTCTCTGTTCATGGCGCTCCTTTCTCCGAACGGGTCTGTGCCGCCCGGTAAAAAATCAGTCATGCTTACTGCTTACAATGTCTTTTGCTGCCTGTCGGGTAGCACTGGCATTTTCTTCCCGGAAATTCTTTCCGTCAAAGAGAATCGGCGCACACCGTTCCAGAATACGGTCATAGATACGGGCGTGGGCCAGATCAGGCGGGTTTTTCAGCTCGGACAGTTTCAAGTTTGTTGTGATAATCATGGGTCTGCGGCTGCGATAGCGGCTGTCAATGACGAAAAACATCTGCTCCATAGCATATTCGGTACTGCGCTCTACTCCCAGATCGTCAATGATAAGCAGGTCATACTCGTCAAAGCTGGCAATAAACTCCGACCTGTCCTCAGAGAACATCCCGGTCAGGCGGTTCAGGATGGTGGGAAAGTTCGTCATCAGCACCGGCACATCCTGGTCAAGCAAAGCGTTGGCGATACAACCGGCTAAAAAGGACTTGCCGGTTCCCACATCCCCAAACAGAAGCAGGCCGGTGTTGTTCCTGTATGCCTCCTTCCAGTTCTCCACATAGGCGCGGGCCTTGTCCATCAATGGGTTTTCGCCGTTGTCGTTGGCAAAGGTGTAGTCATAGAGATAGCGGTCTTGCAAGCCCTGTGCCTTTCGGCGTTTGATACGCTCCATGCGGCGCTGCCGTTCTTCAGCAGTCTTGCGCTGCTCCTCAGCCTCCCGCTGGCACTGGCAGATGCAGCGCGGCATAAAGTAGCCGGATTTCCCAAAGCATGGCACAACGGTCTGCCTCTGGCCGCCGCATTTCTTACAGTGAATGAGGCCGTCTGCCGGGTCTATGTACTCGTCCCCGGCCAGTTCCACACCGGCGGCTGCCTTGTCGATCAGCGCCCGGATTTCTGCGGTAATCTCAATCATACGGTTTCATCCTCCTTTACGCTGTAATCCCGGTTGCGAGAGGGCGGGGCTGCTTTCTTCGCGTCCTCACCGGCCCAGCGCCGGATGGTCGCGGCATGGCTCTGATACCGCTTGCCGGTAGAGGCCATGTACTCGGACAGCTTTTCGATGTACTGGCCCCATATGGTGGGAAAGCTGGCCTGCAAGTCTGCCATTTCCTCGTCCGTCAGGAAAACATTCTGGTAACGGCCATAGGCGCGGGCGGAGTGTCCCTTCTCTATCTCTCTCTTTATCTCTATCTCTTTCT
>NZ_QULS01000045.1:0-1855 GCF_003482185.1 Faecalibacterium sp. OM04-11BH | reverse complement strand
GCTTGAATGAAATACTCATTGCAGTCCATTGAACCTCATCTCTTCGTATTTGCCCTTCTCTGGGCTTTTGTGTAACATCATTTTGCTTAAATCAACAATTTCTTCCATAATTTACGTCGTTTTTTGTTTCTTTGCTAATACAAAAGGGTATAGCAAAGCTAAGGCTGCCAATATAATTTGCAAAAGTAATTGCAGCCTCTATGTTAAAAGAAAAAGGACAAAAGTCCATATAAGATCAATCATCCAGTAAATCTGGCGTCAGCAGCACATTGTCTGACTCAATTTCTTTCATATTAAGAAGGTTCATCAGAACACGCATATCTTCATCTTCAGATGCCACCTGCCACGGAGAACGTCCTCCCAAACTTTCTCTTCTGATACTGTTAATATGGTTCATCAATAGAACCACCTTTTCCTCTGTGAGAAATGCCATACTCTTTCCTTTGGGAATAATATATCGAATAAACTCATGGTTCTTTTCAACTTTCGGCTTCTGCCATGAAGCCATTGGGTCACAGTAGAAAATTTTTGTCCTATCTTCGAGTTCCTTTGTAGTTTCTAAACGATCAGCATACTTAAACTCGCTACCATTGTCAGTCAATACAACAGGAAATAGCCTCATAAACCGCTCTAATCCAAGCCCATCCTCAAGGAAATCGAACACCGCCGTAACTGATTCTGCCTTGCAATCTGAGAGAAGAAAAATCAGCATCACACTATTCTTCCGAAAAATCATTGTAAGGAGACATTGCGATTTCTCACGTTTTCCTTTAACTGTATCCATCTCAACGACTTGATTTTCATCCGTATTCTCTATATAACTCTTAAACGCCTCATATGTGCGCCCCTGCCGACATATTTGCCTGTCCAACCTGTCGTTGTTGTGTTTCTTTTTACGCTTTCTATAAACTACTTTCCTTCGAAGATCAATATTTTTTATGGTCAATTCACCGGCATCAATATAATTATATATTGTCCTCAAACCTACCGGCAACTCATTTTGATGTTCAGAAACAATATGGCTTAAAGGCTGGCCTTTCTTCACTAGTCCCGAAACCAAGTTATCTACCTGTTCCAGCTCAGTTTCATTTAATCTAATTCCTTTTCTGGTATCGCTCCGTCTTTTCGCCGCTTTCTCATCGGCCGACTTAGCCGTATAAACGTACATTTCCGAATTACAAAACGGTCGGCTCTTACAATTATTACACACATACGGTGATGAATTAATCATTAAACAGTATGTCTTACTGTACGTCTTACAGTATTCATGGCAATTCTTTATTTTACATGCTACACATTTTCGTTTGCATTCTGGCTTATCGCAAAGATTCCTTTTTTCACAAATATTAGCTCTTCTACAATCATTTCCAAAATAAGTACGATGCGAAACCAAGGTCCTGTTGCTTTTAATTTCTCGAGCTATGGTTGTTGGGTGGCGATCCAGTTTTAATCCAATTTCTTCGAGCGTCATCCCTTGATATAAACTGATTTCAATGACAGAACGCTCTTGTAATGTAAGCTTACTCTTTCTTTTCAACTGTCTTACCCCCTTTTACCATTTGAGGGCTCTGCCCTCAAACTCCCGCGGTTTTACGCATTCATTTTCCAGGAGGACATTTTCTGTTTATATGCAAAAAAGGACGGCTTTCAAAAAAGTCGTCCTCCTGCAAAAGCCAGCAGGCCGCTCAAGTTGCACCGCTGCATTGCTCTATCCTGCCTACTGGTAAAAGCACTTTCAGTATATCTAAAAGTGTATTTCTTGTCAATTGTCCATATCTTGTGCAAATTTAATCGCTTTTCTAGGGGGGTAGGATTTTCTCTGTCTTTGGTTGCAATTACTTTTTCATTTTAGGGC
>NZ_QULS01000044.1:0-2026 GCF_003482185.1 Faecalibacterium sp. OM04-11BH | reverse complement strand
CCGCAGTCTGCACAGCGGACGATGCCCTTGAAGATATTGTCATAGTCGGTCTTATCACACATAAAACAACCGGAACGGCTGTAAAGGATTCGCTGCACGTTTTCCCAGCGGTCTTGTGGGATGATTGCTTCATGTGTATTCGGAACGATAGCGCGTTCTTCAAACGGAATATAACGCCGCTTTTTGGATTTCATGGACACGGTGGGCTTGGCTTCGTAGATGATGTGTCCGGCGTAGACTGGGCTGTGCAGAACCTGACTGATATAGGCACTGTCCCAATCATACATCTTTTCATCATCAATAAAGCGGCCAAACATCTCTTTCTTGTAGTAACACGGCTTCAAGACTTTTTCATCGTGGAGCCGCTTGGCGATGCGGTGAAGCCCCAGCCCTTCCTCTGCCATTGAATAGATATACTCAACAACGGGGGCGGTGTTCGGGTCGATCACAAGGTGATTGTGGTCGGCAGGGTCTTTCTGGTAGCCAAACGGTGCGCCGCTGGAGATATACTTTCCACTTTTCTTGCGTGTCCGAAGGGCACTCTTGATCTTTCGGGAAGTGTCTTTGGCGTACATTTCATTGATGATGTTTCGGAACGGGGCAATATCCATCTGAGATTGCTCGTTGGAATCATAACCATCGTTGATTGCAATATAGCGGACACCGTGTTCAGGAAAGAAGATTTCCATATACGTTCCGGTTTCGATGTGGTTGCGTCCAAGTCGGGACTGGTCTTTGGTAATGACTGTTGCCACCTTTCCTTCCCGGATATCATCCAGAAGTTCCTGAAAGGCAGGGCGGTCAGAGTTCGTACCGCTGTAACCATCATCAACATAGTACTGGCAATTCCCGAAACCGTTGCGTGTGGCATACTCCATAAGCATCGCCTTTTGAGTGCGGATGCTCAGGCTTTCGCTGTTTGAACCGTCATCTTTTGACAGTCGGCAGTATAAAGCAGTTACTTTTTTGTCCTTTTCCATGTGTACCTCCATAATGGAAAAGAGACCTCATCAATCACATTGTAGCGGATGCTGCGTGACGATGCAAGCCCTTTTCCGCAGTAAAACGTCCATTTAGCCAGCGGCGAGATACGATTCGGCAGTTTTACGAATTTCTTCTTCCACAAGCCGCTGAAAAAGCGTATTCATCGGCACATTGCCGATATAATGGCGTTCCACGATCAGGCGCACGGACTTCGGACTTCTCGGCGCACGTTTGCGTGTGGTGGGCTTCTTCTCAGATTTTTCTTTGTTCAAGGGCAGACCTCCTCATTCATGTGGTGCAAATACGGAAAGGAATGGATGGATTCTATTCGTTTTTCTTTTTTTGTTTTATTACGTTGGTTAGGTGAAAGTTTTCTTCGATACAGTCTTAAAGGCTGCTATACTGCATAGGAAAAATATCTTTTGCAGATGCCATTAAGAATCTGCATCACAGAATCGTGATTTTGGCGGTTCTTGAATCGTGAAAAACGCAGAACTATTCAACATTTGGAATTTTCACAAAGATGTGATTGGGCGAAGAAAACCGCGTTCGTCTGCGCTCAATCAATCCCGCAGCGTCCAATTCCTTAAGCGCACTGGAAACACTGACAGTGCTGCGCCCTAGCTGCTCAGCCAAAGAGCAAATCGTAAAAATGACAAACACGAATCCACGTTCATCTATCCAGAGATTTTTCTGCGAGAGTGTGGCACGGTCGAGTAGCAACACATAAGTCATTTTTGCAGTCTGACTCAGGTCAAGTTCCAAAAGGAAGCGTGGGTATGGGAGAAACGGCGGCAGCGGAGTTTGCGTGGTAAGATATTCTGAAATGTTGATCACCTCCAGCTGAAGCAGAAATCAGGAACAAAGAGTATGTAACGAGAATTGGAGGGTTCCAATTCTCCAGTCGCAGAAAAGCACGAAACAAGTGCTCAACTGCGTTAATAAGTTAAGGTCTCCCATATTGGTCCTCGACTTCCCTAGGAGTGGGGAATCGTCCGGCGGCGGGCTTGCACCGCACCATTGGCATTTCAGCCACCCCGTC
>NZ_QULS01000043.1:0-2146 GCF_003482185.1 Faecalibacterium sp. OM04-11BH | reverse complement strand
GTCAGAAAAGTCACCTCCGAGAACTATCCTACAGATTCCGGACGGGAGGGAGAACTGATCTTCCGACTTGTCTACCAGCAAGCGGAGTGCAAAAAGCCCTTCTCTCGTCTATGGCTGTCCAGCATGGAGGAAAACGCTATCCGGGAAGGGTTCGCCCACCTCAAACCGTCAACTGAATACGATGCGCTGTACAACGCAGCACTCTGCCGGGAACGCGCCGACTGGATGGTCGGCATCAATGCATCCCGGCTTTTTTCGTGCCTGTACGGTCAGCCGCTGGCGGTGGGGCGTGTTATGACCCCGGTGCTTGCCATGACGGTGGTGCGAGAAGCCGCCATCGCCGCCTTTACCCCGGAAAAATTCTACACGGTGGATCTGGAACTGACCAGCGGCTGCACGGCATCCAGCCGCCGCATTCCCGAAAAATCCGTTGCCGAGAACCTGCTGGAAGCCTGCCGAAAGGAGATGGTAGCAACGATCCAGCGCATCACCCGCAAGGAAAAATCTGAAAATCCGCCGCCGCTGTACGATCTGACCACCCTTCAGCGGGATGCCAACCGCTTACTGGGGTACAGCGCACAGCAGACGCTGGACTATGTGCAGAGCCTGTATGAGAAGAAACTTACTACTTATCCCAGAACTGATAGCTGCTATATCACCGACGATGACGAGGAAATGCTGGAGGAACTGACCGAGGAACTGGAAGGTTTTCTCGACATTACTCCAGAGGATGTGGACGAGGCTGTGCCCCGGACACGGCGCACCGTCAACCGGGAAAAAGTCACCGACCACCACGCCATCCTGCCCACCCGCAGTATGCTGCAAGCCGATCTGGAAGCTCTGCCTAAAGGTGAGCAGAACGTTCTGAAACTCATCATCGCCCGGACGCTGATGGCGGTAAGCAAGCCCTTCCGTTATCTGGAAACCCTGCTGACCACCGAATGCGCCGGGGAGGAATTTACCGCCAAGGGCAAGGAGGTTTTGGAGGAAGGCTGGAAAGCTGTGGAGCGCAAGGTGCTGGCAGACATCCTGAACCGGAAGCAGGAACTCACAGCCCTGCCCAATGTCGCAGAAAATGAGTGCGGCATCCTCAATGCAGAACTGAAAGAGGGGCAAACGACCCCGCCGAAGCATTTTACCGAGGACCTTCTACTTCATGCAATGGAAACCGCCAGTGCGGATAGTATGCCGGAGGGCGTAGAACGTCAGGGTATCGGTACTCCGGCAACCAGAGCCGCCACCATTGAAAAACTGGTACAGAAGGGCTTTCTGGAACGGAAAGGCACCAAGAAAACCAAGGTGCTTCTGCCCACCGACAAGGGCAAAGCCCTCATCACCGTAATGCCCGAAGAGATTCAGTCTGCGGATATGACGGCTGACTGGGAAGCGAAACTGCTGCAAATCGAGCGTGGCGAAATGGAGCCGGAAACTTTTATGACTGAAATCAAAGAGATGATTTCCTCGCTGGTAACGACCACCGAGGCTGCGAAAGGAGCGAATGCGCTTATGAAAAACAAAATTATTGGTGTCTGCCCGAACTGCGGAAAACCTGTTGTGGAGCGTGAAAAGGGCTGGTTCTGCGAGAACCGGGAGTGCCGTTTCGTGCTGTGGAAGGACAATGCGTTCTTCAAGCGTCTGGGCAAGCGTCTGGATGCTCATGTGGCAGACAAGCTGCTGCGGGATGGCCGTGTCCGCCTGAAGGACTGCAAGAGCGCCAAGGGCAAGACCTACAATGCCACCGTGCTGCTGGGCACCGAACCTGATGGCCGCAGCAAGTTTTCGCTGGAATTTGAAGGTGGGTGCTGATGGAGCAGATAAAAGAAGCGGTCTACCTTATCAATGATGAACGCTATCTGCATCTCCGGGAAAACGGTGCAGGGGTCGGCTTTGCCACTTATAACAAGGTAACTGGCGAGCCGCTGGAAAGTGGGCAGATCTCGGAAAAGAATCTGCCGCCAGATGGACAAAACACCATCCCTGCCGCCCGGAACTGGTATCTGTTTGAACTTTCGGACGATGACCGTAAGGCCATCCAACAGGAAAGCGTAAAGATCCTCGAAAACATCCCGCAGGCGGGCATCGGCAGGCGGCGCATCTGGGAGCCTGAAACGCTGCCGAAGGATATTCGTCTCATCAACAGCCACTA
>NZ_QULS01000042.1:774-2171 GCF_003482185.1 Faecalibacterium sp. OM04-11BH | reverse complement strand
ATGCCTATTCCGTGTCCGCATTTCAAAATTACCATCGTCAAACGCAGCCAAGGGCAGTCCGCCGTTGCCGGGGCCGCTTACCAGAGCGGCGAACGGCTGTTCAGTGAGTACGACCAGAAAACGAAATTCTACAACAAGAAGAAAGAGCTTGTCCATGCCGAGATCATGCTGCCGTCCCATGCGCCACCCGGATATGCAGACCGGGCAACTCTTTGGAACGCCGTGGAAGCCGTGGAGAACCAGTGGAACTCCCAGCTTGCCCGGCGCATCGTGCTGGCGTTCCCGGTAGAGGTGCCGAAGGAACAGTATCTTCCCATGCTCAAAGAATTTTGTCTGGAGCAGTTTGTTTCCAAGGGCATGATTGCGGATTTTGCCATCCACGACAAGGGAGATGGAAACCCACACGCCCACATTCTGCTGACGCTCCGGGCAATGGACGAACACGGCAAGTGGTTGCCGAAAGCCCGAAAGGTGTACGACCTTGACGAGAACGGTGAGCGCATCCGGCTTCCCTCCGGCCACTGGAAGTGCCACAAGGAAAACACCGTGGACTGGAACGACCAGAAGTACGCCGAGGTCTGGCGGCACAGCTGGGAAACCATCACCAATCGCTATCTGGAAGCCGCTGGCAGACCAGAACGTGTTGACCTGCGCTCCTTTGAGCGGCAGGGCATCCAGCAGATACCGACCGTGCATCTCGGTCCCGCCGCACACCAGATGGAAAAGCGCGGGGTGGAAACCTTTCTCGGCAATCTGAACCGAGATATTCGAGCCGCCAACAGCCTGATGCAGTCCATCCGCAGTGCAATTCGTGGTCTGCAACACTGGATCGCAGACCTGAACGAAAAGAAGCAGCTTCTTCTGGACGCTCTGGAAAAGGCGAAAGAACCCACGCTGTCCGACCTGCTGGTGGACTACTTCAATCTCCGCAATGAGCAGCGCAGCGATTGGTCTGCCAAGGCAAAACTGAAATGCTCCGTCCGGGACTTTGAGGAAGTCAAACAGGCGGTGGACTATCTGAAAGCCCATTCCCTGAACACCATCGAGGATTTGGACACTGCAATTTCTAACCTGAACCAGACCGCCGCCCCTCTCCGCAAGCAGTTGAAGCAGAACGAAAACCGTATGCGGGCAATCGCCCAGATCAAGGACGCCGCTGCCGTCCATGCCAAGCTGAAGCCCATCCATGATGCCTTTATGAAGAAGAACTTCAAGCTGACCAAGGACGCTTACGCCGCCCAGCACAAGGACGAACTGGACGCATTCAACAAGGCTGTCCGCACCCTGATGAAGCTGAACGGCAGCACAGCGGTGGACTTTTCGGCATTGGATGCCGAATTTTCTGCACTGCAATCTGGCAGCGCAGAACTGCGTACCAAACTGGAAACCTTGCAGCC
>NZ_QULS01000042.1:0-764 GCF_003482185.1 Faecalibacterium sp. OM04-11BH | reverse complement strand
ACCTTGCAGCCGGACATCTCCGCCCTGAAAAATATCCGCAAGTATATCGACATGGTGCTGAATAAGCAGCAGCTTTCCGCACCGGGCGGCAAGACCCCGGAGAAGAAATCAGTGCTGAAACAGCTGGAGCAGCTTCAGCAGAAAAAGTCCAACTACAAAACGATTTCTACCACCCCAAACCGCGAAGAATCGCTCTAAACGATCTTTCTGTCACCGATATGCCGTTGCAATCAGTGGCAGAAGTACATAATTCATTTGTTTTTTGCTGGCTTTTGGCTATTCTCGCTGGCTAGTGAGTAGAGGCGTACTTTTAAGGCAGAAATTTTCTCCAACACCCCCCATTTTAGGCCACTTTTTCTGTTAATAGTAGAAGCGCCTCTTTGAAAGCCGGTCATTTGTGACCTTTTTGTTAATTCTCAAAAAGATGGTTGTCTTTGGGCTGTTTTCGTTGCCTACCTATTGAGAGGATTTTTTCAAAAGCGGAGATTTGGTCTCAAGAATTACAATTCAATTACAAGTTTCTCACCAATGCTACGAAACAGGCGTTCTCGATGCCTACCAAGTGTAGGGCATCTTTTTCAAGACCATTCTCGGACTATTATGACGTTTTGTTTACAAAATTGCTTGCAATGCTACGAAATGGCCTTTTTCATCGGCTACCAAGTAGAAGGATGTTTTTCGTCCGTCAAAGTCCAGAAATCTTCCATATGTTCCTTGACAAGTGAATAGTTCAATCGTCCGGTACTTCACAAAAGGTACTTCTG
>NZ_QULS01000041.1:0-2674 GCF_003482185.1 Faecalibacterium sp. OM04-11BH | reverse complement strand
GATGCAGGATAGTGCGGTTGGGTGACTCAAGAGAAAGAAAAAAGAGACCTCATCTCGTCAAAAAACTAAATCATAAAAGCATCAAAGAGGGCATTCAAATGAAACAAAATCGAATTTTTGACCAGAATAGTTCTCAAAAAGCACGTTCTTGGCACTATAATATGGACACCAACCGAGCGGAAGCCCAGTTCGCTGATGGCTCTGCCATTGCCATTGACTGCCTTGCCATCGAGGACGAATACGGCAATACCCCGGCACAGCGAGCTGAACTTGATTGGCTACTATACAACAAGCCCTTGGAGTGCGTCCAGCTTGTGCTGAGTGGTGAGATTGAGCATTATCTCTCACTTGGCTGTGACCATGGCAAACTGAAAGACTAACCTCTAAATAGGCCAAACAACCCGCTACTTGCAGTCGCTGCAAATGGCGGGTTGTTTGCTTATTTTAAGTTTTTCCTTTGCTCATAGTAGTGCAAAATCAATGTAGTGCAAAATCAATGGCCCAACGGTCAAAGAAATCACAAATATCAGGCAAATCTACTGGTTTCTTATAAATGTCATTCTAAAATTCAATGGATTTTGCTATTTCTAGCACTTGTTTTTTCGACACGAAAGTCGATTTAACCCTATATTTTATGTATCTCTCGATGATTTCAAGTTTGCCATTTTGGGGGCTTGATTATTGAGAAAATTCTAAATTCCAAAAAGGTCTATCATTTTCATCAATCGCATCGTTATTGAGAATAAGCACTGCACCACCACTTAACAGAGGAGGCAGCTGTAAATAGCTTATATTATTTATTGAGAAAATGAAACGCTATTGCAACAGTTGAATACTGTATATTTTATCAAATTGATACGGATCTGATAGCAACACCTTACCGTTTGATATCACAAGAATGCTTTCGCCTTCTTTAAGATACGACAACTGAAGATTTCCTTTCAAGTAGTTTGATACGCCATAAATTATATAATTGTCATCCGTATCATATAATTGATTTTTTGCAGTCGCATAAATACAATTGTTCTTCAGGTCAACTTCTTCAATTATAAGTTCCGATTTTTTTCTTCCGAATGTATTCGATTGAAATAGAATGCAGAGAACCACTGCCACAAATGCTATGCCAACCATAATCTTCCGTTTGCATTTCATTTTATCAACCTCTGTATGAAAGGAACAGCGTATAAAGCGATTGTGTTATTCTCAATGCCCCTGTATAAGAAGTTGGATATGAAGAACCATCAATTGTGCTTCCATCTTTATGGATTCCGATAGCTACATACCCAGCTCCAGAAATATATTCTACAAGAGGACCACCACTAAAGCCACCTGTCAAATCCCAATCGCCCTTGAGATATTTTGAAGTCTGACTTCTAATATACCCAGAAGATTTACACATCCGATATCTCGCATCGGCACCATTTATTTGGCTCGGATAGCCATAAGCATACACCAACTGTGATGATGAATAATTGCTAGACTGCCAATGTAACCCAAGCCATCCCGTTTTCGTTCCTAAATTATTCTTGAGCGTAATAATCGCCCAATCCTCCGAACTTGTTCCAGCAAGATAAGAATCACTAACAATCATCGAACTTGCCGATACATTTTCGCTTCCAAAAGGTTTACTATTATCAGATCGAGCAGGTGCGACATTTACCGACTTAACGTAGGCTTTTTCCTTTATACTGTATAGATTATGTGCTGCTGTTGCAAGTGCATTAGGCCCAATCATAAATCCAGAACCATAATTTGTCCCTCCATTATTGGTCGTTATCTGTAGGCATACCGTACTACAATATGGTGTTGCCGTTGGATTATCAACAACAGTGATATCATTGCTTCCGATAATCGCATACAGATCGGATAGATCAATATCCGAAATCTTTCCATTTGGAAAATAGCCTGCAGTTGTCTCTCCATCCGTGAAGGAATTGGTTTCAACTATAATTTCCTCTATAGATTCTTCTTTTGTATCAAAATCGTATCTATGGTATCTCTCGATATGAGATTTGCTTCCATCACTTTGATTATCTGCAAAAGCAGTCAGCCCAGAGTTAAGCTCCATTGAAGAAAGAGCCACAATCCCACTTGCTTTCAAAAAAATTCTACGAGATATTTTTTCACTAGCTATTTTAATTTTCCTTCTTTACTTTTAGAGTATACACAAGATTTCTTATACATCAGTTGCTCTGCATTGGAAACACCTCCGTAAAATTTTTCATACGTTAGAGCCATCCTTATTTTAGATTTCAACTTTTACTTTCGCAAAAAAATAAATACCACTGATTTTTTATCCAATAGCCGTGCTAAGATTTATCTCTATGGGATTCAACACATGCGTCTGCTGGCACAACCAAGCCCAATTGTTCACTGTAGTAGTAAACAAGTCGTCATAGTTGTTGTCATATGCAAAATCAAATGTGTCATGAACGGTAATCAAGTAATACATTATAGAATTACCAATCATGAAGCCTGTTCCAGAGGTGCTTACCCTATGCAATGCATAGAATAAATCTGCATTATCAGACTTTTGAATTGTAAAAGACCAACTTCCTCCACTAAAATCTTTCAAGCCACTATTAAGTACTTTGTTTTTATAATTATTAAAAACTGTTGTCGTGTTTAACTTGTCAAGCAATGGCGTCGAAGAATCCGTCACACTCTCAGAATA
>NZ_QULS01000040.1:0-2717 GCF_003482185.1 Faecalibacterium sp. OM04-11BH | reverse complement strand
CCGGAATCTGTAGGATAGTTCTCGGAGGTGACTTTTCTGACTTTGTTACTCGATGGCATCCAATGGGCCGATAAAGCGGTAGAAAATCTGGATTTTCTGGACGTATTCGCCATCGACCTTTTCCGCTCTGGATACCAGAATCTTGTCAATCAGCTGATGCAGAATCTTATAGTTCAGTTCGGTGATACCAGCGTACTTGCTGACTTCATCAATAAAATCCTGAATCTTGTCCAGCTGATCGTGTTCAGCACGGCCTTCCCGCTCGTACTGCTCAATCTTCTCGGTCAGTTCAGCCTGTTCTTTGTCGTAGCGATCTGCAAGCATTTGAAAACGTTTCTCCGGGAGAAGTCCCTTTGATACGTCCTCATAAAGTTTTGCATACAGGTCTTCGATTTCTGCGATTCGTGCTTTACACTGCTTCAAATCCCGTTTGTGCTGCGCCCGGTCAGAGGACACCCGGAGGTGCATCTGATTTGCAATCTTCTTCACAAGGGCTTCCCGATTGCTCACAGCGGCCTTTGCGTGTGCCTGAATGTCCGCAAAGACAGCTTCATGCAGAACACGGGCTTCCAAATTATGCGAGTCACAGGCTTTCGCACCATATTTCCGATAAGTGCTGCAACAATAAAAGGTCTGATCCAGAACACTGTTACGTTTGCGCCTGTGCTCGACCTTGACTAACATCGTTCTGCCGCAGTCTGCACAGCGGACGATGCCCTTGAAGATATTGTCGTAGTCGGTCTTATCGCACATAAAACTACTGGAACGGCTGTAAAGGATTCGCTGCACGTTCTCCCAACGGTCTTGTGGGATGATTGCTTCATGTGTATTCGGAACGATAGCGCGTTCTTCAAACGGAATATAACGCCGCTTTTTGGATTTCATGGACACGGTGGGCTTGGCTTCGTAGATGATGTGTCCGGCGTAGACTGGGCTGTGCAGAACCTGACTGATATAGGCACTGTCCCAATCATACATCTTTTCATCATCAATAAAGCGGCCAAACATCTCTTTCTTGTAGTAACACGGCTTCAAGACTTTTTCATCGTGGAGCCGCTTGGCGATGCGGTGAAGCCCCAGCCCTTCCTCTGCCATTGAATAGATATACTCAACAACGGGGGCGGTGTTCGGGTCGATCACAAGGTGATTGTGGTCGGCAGGGTCTTTCTGGTAGCCAAACGGTGCGCCGCTGGAGATATACTTTCCACTTTTCTTGCGTGTCCGAAGGGCACTCTTGATCTTTCGGGAAGTGTCTTTGGCGTACATTTCATTGATGATGTTTCGGAACGGGGCAATATCCATCTGAGATTGCTCGTTGGAATCATAACCATCGTTGATTGCAATATAGCGGACACCGTGTTCAGGAAAGAAGATTTCCATATACGTTCCGGTTTCGATGTGGTTGCGTCCAAGTCGGGACTGGTCTTTGGTAATGACTGTTGCCACCTTTCCTTCCCGGATATCATCCAGAAGTTCCTGAAAGGCAGGGCGGTCAGAGTTCGTACCGCTGTAACCATCATCAACATAGTACTGGCAATTCCCGAAACCGTTGCGTGTGGCATACTCCATAAGCATCGCCTTTTGAGTGCGGATGCTCAGGCTTTCGCTGTTTGAACCGTCATCTTTTGACAGTCGGCAGTATAAAGCAGTTACTTTTTTGTCCTTTTCCATGTGTACCTCCATAATGGAAAAGAGACCTCATCAATCACATTGTAGCGGATGCTGCGTGACGATGCAAGCCCTTTTCCGCAGTAAAACGTCCATTTAGCCAGCGGCGAGATACGATTCGGCAGTTTTACGAATTTCTTCTTCCACAAGCCGCTGAAAAAGCGTATTCATCGGCACATTGCCGATATAATGGCGTTCCACGATCAGGCGCACGGACTTCGGACTTCTCGGCGCACGTTTGCGTGTGGTGGGCTTCTTCTCAGATTTTTCTTTGTTCAAGGGCAGACCTCCTCATTCATGTGGTGCAAATACGGAAAGGAATGGATGGATTCTATTCGTTTTTCTTTTTTTGTTTTATTACGTTGGTTAGGTGAAAGTTTTCTTCGATACAGTCTTAAAGGCTGCTATACTGCATAGGAAAAATATCTTTTGCAGATGCCATTAAGAATCTGCATCACAGAATCGTGATTTTGGCGGTTCTTGAATCGTGAAAAACGCAGAACTATTCAACATTTGGAATTTTCACAAAGATGTGATTGGGCGAAGAAAACCGCGTTCGTCTGCGCTCAATCAATCCCGCAGCGTCCAATTCCTTAAGCGCACTGGAAACACTGACAGTGCTGCGCCCTAGCTGCTCAGCCAAAGAGCAAATCGTAAAAATGACAAACACGAATCCACGTTCATCTATCCAGAGATTTTTCTGCGAGAGTGTGGCACGGTCGAGTAGCAACACATAAGTCATTTTTGCAGTCTGACTCAGGTCAAGTTCCAAAAGGAAGCGTGGGTATGGGAGAAACGGCGGCAGCGGAGTTTGCGTGGTAAGATATTCTGAAATGTTGATCACCTCCAGCTGAAGCAGAAATCAGGAACAAAGAGTATGTAACGAGAATTGGAGGGTTCCAATTCTCCAGTCGCAGAAAAGCACGAAACAAGTGCTCAACTGCGTTAATAAGTTAAGGTCTCCCATATTGGTCCTCGACTTCCCTAGGAGTGGGGAATCGTCCGGCGGCGGGCTTGCACCGCACCATTGGCATTTCAGCCACCCCGTC
>NZ_QULS01000004.1:223308-225740 GCF_003482185.1 Faecalibacterium sp. OM04-11BH | reverse complement strand
TTCTTTTTGTTCAAACGCACGCTCCTTTGATCGTCCCACCGTGGCAAATTCGGGCGAGAAAATCAAAGTTCCAATTTTTATCAGGCGCAAGGGCGCGGATGCTTTCCGCCCTGCTCTTGCGGCTGGTGGCTCGTTGATGGCTTACAAGTGCCTGTCGTTATGCGATTTCTTTATCGTTCAGCATTTCTTCAAACTGTGCCATATACGCTTTGTGCTGCTTGAGGATTTTTAGCGTTTCAGTTTTGGCGTAGGAATCGTCCGGTAGCTTAGGCAAGTATCTCATCAAAAAATCAAAGTCCTGCTGAATCCGCCGGACGGCGACTTCCAGCGCAGAGTAGTTGATTCCAGAGTAGTGTGAGTAGCTCGACTGCGGAGCGGGACGGTCTTCCGGGTGCAGAATCTCGTGCACGATCTGCTTACGGTTCGGAAAATCCGCTCTGGCGAGGCGGTGCATATCGGCATCACGGACTTTGAATTGCCCAGACAGGATTTTTTCCTGCATACCGGGCACCATCTGTTCCATGATCTCCACGCCCCGCATGAACTTTTCAGAACGGGCAACGTAGGATTCGCTGACATTGTTCCGCTCTGCAATCTGCTTACGAACACTTGCTTCCGCAGAGGTGGGAGGAATTGTGTCAATTTGACACAATTCCTCCGGGGCGTTTTTCTTGGCAGCAGCCGTGTGCTGGTTGTTGCCGTTTCCACCGGGCTTCCGATGCTCCACACTGTACTGCTTTCCAATGAGGAACTTCTTCTGCTCCGGGGTCAGATTACGCCGCCCCAACTGATTCTTGCAGATCCATGCGAGGACTTCTTCTCTGCTTTCAAACGGGAGCGGCATGGTGGAGAAAGAGATTTCGGGATGCTCCTGAACGATTTCATAACGATTGTGGCCATCAACAAGGGTATTACCCCAAACAATCAAAGGAGAAATCAGCTTGCCCTCTTTGAGGATGTTTTCTTCAAGCTGCTTAAATTCATCATCGGTCAAAGGGGGAATCTGGGACTGAAACTCCGGGTCGATTTTCAAGTTGATCATACGCACACTCCTTTATCTCTCCTGCTGCGTCTGCTCTTCCTCCCGGAAAAAGGACGCAACATTCTGCTTTGCGGTTTTCAGTTTGAGCAGTTCCTCTTTAGATTCCTTGTACTGCTCGTAGAACTTTGCCTTTTCGGATGCCAACTGTGCATACTCGGCTTCCAGCTTTTTCGGGCTGGGCAGCTTTGTGGTGTTGTTTGCCTTGAAATAGGCTGCTGCCACCCGGTATGCTGTCAGCTCTGCACGGTGCTGCTCCTCAAAGGCTGCGGGTCGCTTGGCGGTCTTTAACTGCTGTGTGATGTTCTTGGTGCTGGTGTAGGCTGCGACCTGATAGCGCAGCTCTTTGTTGGCCTTCATGCGACCTTCGAGGTCTTTCACCACCGCCAGCGAGTCGTGATACTTGGTTTCCAGTTCGGTGATGCGCTGGTTCAGAGCGTCCTCGTCGGTCAAGCCCTTTTCCTGCAGAAGCTTCACGGTCTGTGCCATAACTTTGAGATTGTGTTTCGTGAGCCAACGCTGATAGCCGATGCCTTTGCCCTCGGTCATCTTCGACTGGATGTCAATCAGTTTCCCGATGGTATCCTGCTTGAACTGCGACTTGGGTTTGCGTTCGGCATTTGCCTGCAACGTAGCAAGCACTGCCGCCTTATCGAACTTGTCACCGAGATGTTTCGCTCGGATAAACTTCGTTCTGCCGGAAGGCAAATAACTGAGTCGTCCACGGCTTTCCTTGACGGCAATGCCGTACTGCTGCAAGAGCCTGTCGGAAAAATCCTCAAAGCTGGTAGCACGGTACAGCACCGAAGAAATCTGTTTCCGCAAGATGTCCTTTACGGTTTCAAACTTCTTCTGCTGGGGTGGTTGTCCGGCTGCGGCAAAGGCTGCGTTTGCAAGGTCGAGCTTCTGCTGCCCACGCCGCCTTGCCCAATACTCAGCTTCGCTCACGCGCTCTTTCGAGCCGTTGAGCAGGTCAATCTGGTACAGTCCGGCACCCTCGCACAGTTCCATGACCTCGACACGGAGGTGCCGCATAGTCTGGGCGGTGCTGGAGTGCTTCATGCCCTCGCGCCAATCGCGGGGCTTCTGCATATAGGGCTTGCGTTCCACTTCTCGCGTTCGGGTGCTGCCGATCACGATGTGGACGTGGATGTTTCCCGAATGGTTGTGCCCATCGGGGTGAGTGCAGACGATGGCAGGATGACCGGGAAAATTTTCAGAACAAAACTTCAGGCCAAGTGCCTGTGCCTTTTCCATGGTCAGGCCGTTGTCGGCTGCATCTCTGGGGTCGAAGCTGATGATATACTGATGGCTCTTAATATCATCGCGTTGGGTGTTCTTGCCATACTTGCGGTTTGCCAGCAGACAGGCCGTTGCGAACGAGAAATCGCCG
>NZ_QULS01000004.1:199394-223298 GCF_003482185.1 Faecalibacterium sp. OM04-11BH | reverse complement strand
GTGCCTTTTCCATGGTCAGGCCGTTGTCGGCTGCATCTCTGGGGTCGAAGCTGATGATATACTGATGGCTCTTAATATCATCGCGTTGGGTGTTCTTGCCATACTTGCGGTTTGCCAGCAGACAGGCCGTTGCGAACGAGAAATCGCCGCACTCAAGGGTGTCGAGCAGGTACGAATCCCGCAGCTTCGGCTTGCCCTGTTCATCCAGAAGCTGCTTTCCGGTGAACTCATCGTGTTGGTAGATCAGGTACGCTTCAATGGCGGTGTAGTCCGAGTTCTTAGAGGCGATATGCTTGAGCGTTGCCATACAGTTCACCCAGAACTTTCTCGGCGTGCAGCCGAAATGCGGTCAGGTCTGCAAGTTCGTCAAGGAGTTTCGCCCGGATCTGTTCGGTGTCTGCACCGCCGGAATTGAAGTGCCTTGCAAGCTGGTTCAGGTTGCCGCCCACCTTGCTGCACTGAGCAAGCAGGGTGGAAACAGCGGTCAGGGTTTCTTCACCGCCGCCGGCAACGATGACCGTTTTCTCGATCTTGACGTTGTGGATGGCGCGGCGGATAAAAGTGGAGAGGGAGAGATTCAGGAGGTTGCAAGTGAGTTCCAGTGACGCTTTTTCCTCCGCTGTCACACGGAACTTGATGGTGTGCGTTTTGTTGTTCGGCGTGTCGGGGCGCTGGGAATTGCTAGGGGTCAGTTGAACATTCGTTTTGGTCATTGTACCTCCTGTCTGTTCGATAACTCCTCGGTGAAGTTATGTAAGCACGACACGCCGTTTGTTCGCGCCATCAGGCGCGAACTATGAGCAGGGTTTGGGGCAGGCACGCCCCAACAAGATCACATCGGAAATGCAGACGCATTGAAGAAGTGAAGTCCCGGTGGAACACAACATTTTCAAGAATTGAAAATTTGTGGCCACGGGACGGTTCTTGCCCTCTACCGCTGCGCTCAAAACCGTTTCTGGGTAATTGTTTCCGAATTGTTAAGGCGCAAAAAATAAGTAGAGGTTGTGCTGCTCGTGTATGTTGATCGCCGTTTGCTCCGAACGAAGTTCCTGCCCCTGTTTGCGCAGCGGCGTTGACGGAAAGTCGGTATCACGTTCGGTCGGCTCATGAAATTTTCAAGGTGCAGCTCCCTAAAAGAAAAATACCGCCCACGCAGCATAGCGATGGATTTTGTCGGGTGAATCGGCGGCAAAATGAATCGGGTGTGTTGCGGGGCGGTAAATTCTTTCGTGGACTTTTCCTCACGGAAGTGGTGGGTCTCACGGTGATAACCAACCACTTTCTGTGGCTGTGTTCAAAATGAACACGACCACATCTTGTGGATGGTTTTGGGCCAATCCACAAAAGCAGTGGGATTTACAAGAAAAATACCACTGTATGTAGAATGCGTCAAGAGGTTTTGGAAAATTTATGGCAATAAAGTGGAGAGAGTAGGACTTATTTTATCGCGCAATCCCTGCCTTACGCCTGATTGATCTGGCTCAGGATGCCGTTCAGCTGCTCCTCGGTCAGGACGTGGAAATCAATCAGCGTGTTGAGCTGGATTCCCATCATCATGGACAGAGAAGAATCATCATCGTCCTTTTTTCCGGTGGCGCTGCCTGCGGCTGCGGCCATACGCTGCAGGATCGGTCCGATGATGGCAGCACCCACCGGGTGGGTCATGACCTGCTTCAGAGTGGAGGCTGCGGTAAAGTGTACCGGCAGCGGCTGCGCTGCCTGCCATTCCAGCAAGCCGGTCAGGCGCAGATCCCGGCTGGATGCACCAACGCAGATCTGGTAAGTGCCGCTTTCTGCATAGAAATCATGCAGTTCCGGCTCATAATAGGCAAGGCTGCGCTTGTCCAGTGTAAACTGCACCTCCTTGCTCTCACCGGGCTGCAGGGACACCTTGGCAAAACCTTTCAGTTCCCGGACCGGACGGTGACGCTCACCCTTGGGCGGTGCTACATAGAGCTGCACCGTTTCCTTGCCGGCGACTGCGCCGGTATTTTTTACCGTGACGGTGACCTGCACTTCTTCACCCTCACGGACGGTGCTGCGGCTCAGCCGGAGTACGCTGTATTCAAAGGTCGTGTAGGAAAGGCCATGACCGAAGGGGAACAGAACATCTGCTTCCGTGGTGTCGTAGTAGCGGTAGCCGACAAATACGCCCTCAGAGTAAACGCTGGTCTCCCGCTCGCCGGGGAAGGAAAGATAAGCCGGGGTGTCGCTCAGCCTCCGGGGGAAGGTCTCTGCCAGCTTGCCGCTGGGGTTGACAGCGCCGTACAACAGATTCACGGCGGCTTCTCCGGCACCGTCACCGGCAAGGTACAGTTCCAGAACAGCCGGGACATCGTTGACCCACGGCATTTCGATGGCAGAGCCGTTGTGCAGGACGACCACGGTATTCGGCTGTACCGCAGCGACTGCGGCGATCAGATGATTCTGATTTTCCGGCATGGCAAGGGTGGTGCGGTCGTAGCCTTCGCTCTCGTACCGCTCCGGGAGTCCGGCAAAGATCACGGCGACATCTGCGTCTACGGCAGCGGCCACCGCGGCCTGTTCCAGCGCAGGATCCACGGTATCCTCATCGGTGCGGTAGCCCTGTGCATAGGCCACACCGGGGGCGTGTTCCAGCGCACAGCTGACCTTCGCACTGTTGACATGGCTGCTGCCGCCGCCCTGATACCGGGGATGCTCCGCGAACTCGCCAAGGAACACCGCCTTGCAGCCCTTTGCCAGAGGAAGTGTGCCCTTTTCGTTCTTCAACAGCACAGCAGAGTTCTCCGCAACAGAAACTGCCATCCGGTAGTCTGCGTCCCGGTCAAATACGGCGTTCGTGCTCTCGGCTTCGGTCACGGAATCCACAAAGCGCAGCAGGTTGCGTACGGCAGTGTTCAGCTCTTCTTCCGAGAGAGTCCCAGCCTTGATGGCGGAAAGGATCGAGTTTGTGCCGCGGCCGCTTCCGCCGGGCATTTCCAGATCCTGCCCTGCGGCGATGCCCTTGGCACGGTCCTTCACTGCGCCCCAGTCGGTGACCACCATGCCCTCGTAGCCCCAGCGTTTGCGCAGGATGTCGGTCAACAACTCCTTGTTCTCCGAGCAGTGGGTGCCGTTGAGTTTGTTGTAGGCGGCCATCACGCCCAGCGGCTGTGCCTTTTTGACCACCGTTTCAAAGGCGGGAAGATAGATCTCGTGCAGGGTGCGCTCGTCCATTACGCTGTCACTGACCATGCGGTCGGTCTCCTGATTGTTGGCGGCAAAATGCTTGATGCAGCTGCCCACACCGTTGCTCTGGATGCCCTTGACCAGCGCCGCCCCCATCTCACCGCTGAGATAGGGGTCCTCGCTGAAATACTCAAAGTTGCGTCCGCATAGCGGGCTGCGCTTGATGTTCAGGCCGGGGCCAAGCAGCAGAGCCAGATTCTCGGCGCGGCACTCATTGCCCAGCGTGTTACCCAGCTTTTCTGCCAGAGCAGTGTCAAAGCTGGAAGCCACCGCCGCACTGGACGGGAAACAGACCGCCGGGATGCTTTCGTTGATGCCCAGATGGTCGCCCTGCTCGTCCTGTTTGCGCAGACCGCTGGGGCCGTCGCTCATCATCACGGCGGGCACACCGAGCCGCTCCACCGGCTGTGTATGCCAGAAATCCGAACCGGAGCAGAAGTCTGCTTTTTCCTCCGGTGTCATCTGCTGGAGGATCTTTTCAATGTCCATTCTGTAATGCCTTCCTTTCGTTTGAGGGCAGTCCGCAGCCCTTTGATTTTCTTACCCAAAGTATAACAGGAGAACCGCAGACAGTACGGATGAAAAGTCGTGAAGCAAGATGAATTTTTTAAATTGTCATAAATAACACGATTTTTTGACCGATAACACAAAATTTTGCACCCTTATTCCGTGGGATTCTCTTTATAATAAGAACAGAAATCAAACGGAAAAAAGGAGATGCGGATGATGCAAGCAACAAACCTGAAAACGAATCATCTGACCCAGCCTCTCGGTATAGATGCCGGGACGCTGTTTTTATCGTGGCAGTGCGCCGAAGGCGTGCACCAGACCGCCTACGAAATCGAAGTGACCGCCGGAGCCGGAACGCTGTGGGCAAGCGGAAAGGCTTTGGGCAGTGTGATGCACACCGAAACGCCCAGCGCTGTACCGCCCAAGACGCAGGGACAGTGGCGCATCCGCCTGTGGGATGAAAACGATCAGCCCGGCGCATGGAGCGAAGCTGAGTTTGAAACGGGTCTTGCGCAGTCGGATTGGCAGGGCGTGTGGGTCTGCCCGGAAACAGAAGAGCCGGACATCGACTGCACCGATGCTATCAACGCCTTTACAAAGCCCAACTGGGAGCAGAAGCAGGCGGCGCTGGAAGCCTCCGGCAAGGGGCAGGCGCAGCCTTATCAGCCCCACCGCCCGGCAAGCTATCTGCGCAAAACGTTCACCGCCCCGGCGGGAGAAGGCAAGCGGCTGTACATTACTGCCAGGGGGCTGTATGCGGCATGGCTGAACGGCAAGCGGGTCGGCGACATGGTGCTTGCCCCCGGCAGCTTTACCGCAGACAAGCATCTTGGGGCACAGACCTACGATGTGACTGCGCTTGTCCGTGACGGTGAAAATGAGCTGCTCATCGCATTGGGCGACGGCTGGTACCGCAGTACCTCCGGCGTGGATGGAGACCGTGACCTGTTCGGGAAAGAAGTGGCTGTCCTGTTCCAGCTGGAAGTGGACGGCAAGGCGGTCTGCGTTTCGGATGACGACATGGAGGCCACCCAGTGCGGCCCGATTCGCCAAAATGATATGCAGCAGGGCGAAGTGCACGATGCCCGGCTGGAAGAGGAGCTTTCCGGCTGGCATGGCGTAAAGACCGAGCCGAACTCCCTGCCCATCACCGGTATGAACACCGTGCCCATCCGGGAGCAGGAAGCCTTTGCGGGCAGGCTGCTGCGCACCCCCAACGGCGAGACCGTGCTGGACTTTGGCCAGAACATGGCTGGCTATGTGGAGATGAAGCTGACCGCCCACGCCGGGCAGAAAATCAAGCTGCTGTGCGGCGAAGCACTGGACGAGAACGGCAACTTTACGCAGGAGAACTTTCAGGACCGGAACCGCCACAAGGAGGGCGGCACGGCGCAGCTGCTGGAACTCGTTTGCAAAGAGGGCGAGAACCACTACAAGCCCAGCTTTACCATCATGGGCTTCCGGTACGCAAAGGTGGAAACGGACATCGACCTGACCGGCGCAGAGTTTACTGCCCACGCCGTCTATTCGGAGATGCCGGTCACCGGCAGCTTTGCGTGCGGCAATGCCGATGTGGATCAGCTGGTGAAAAACAGTGTGTGGAGCCAGAAGGGCAACTTCTGCGATATCCCCACCGACTGCCCCACCCGCGAGCGCGCTGGCTGGACTGGCGATATGGGGGTGTTCATCGAGACCGGCCTGACCCTGATGGACTGCTACCCGGTGGTGGAAAAATGGCTGGCAGAATGCCGCCTGAACCAGTACCCGGATGGACGCATGGCGAACATTGCGCCGCCCACCAGCCGCCCCGGCTACATGACCCCCATGCTCTGTATGTCGGCGGGCTGGGGCGATGCCGCCATTCTGGTGCCCTACGTCCTTTATAAGCGCACCGGCGACCGCAAGATCCTTGCGGACAACTACGAGATGATGCAGAAGTGGTATGCGTTCCTGCTTGGCCGTGCCCAGCAGACCACCGAGGAACAGCAGACCGGTGCATACGCCAAGTACACGGTGCTGAACGGTCTGGACTACGGCGAGTGGTGTGAGCCGGGCATTACCCCCATGCAGGCGATGATGAACCCGCGCAAGAGCGTGGGTACGGCGTATCTGGCTTATTCCGGGCGGCTTCTGGCAGAAATCGCGCAGGCGCTGGGCAAGGCAGAGGACGCAGCGCAGTACCGCGACACGGTAGAAAAGGCGGTCAAGGCATACCGTGCTGCCTTTACGGACAACGGGAAAATTACTTCTGACCGCCAGTGCGAATACGTCCGCGCTATTGCCTTTGCACTGCTGGGCGAGGAGGAGAGCCAAGCCGCTGCGGATACCCTGAACCGGATGGTGGCGGAAAACGGCTACCACCTGAACACCGGCTTCCTTTCTACGCCCTTCCTCTGCGAGGTGCTGGCAAAGTACGGCTATGCCGACACCGCCTATAAGCTGCTGTTACAGGACACCGCTCCCAGCTGGCTCTATGAGGTCAAGCAGGGCGCTACCACCGTCTGGGAGACATGGACGGGCATTGACGCAAACGGCCACCCCAGCGAATCCCTGAACCATTACTCCTACGGTGCCATCTGCGGCTGGCTGTTCGGCGGCGTGTGCGGCATCCATCTGGCAGGGGAGACCCTGACCATCGCCCCCACCCCGAACCCGGCTCTGGGCTGGGCAAAAGCAGTGTACGATTCCCCGGTGGGGCGCATTGAAAGCGGCTGGCAGTATGCAGGCGATGCCGTGACCTACACCATCACCGTGCCCTGCAACAGAACCGCAGAAGTCACCCTCCCGGATGGCAGAAGCCTGACCTTGCAGCCGGGCACCCACACCCTGTAACGCAAAAAGATTCCCCGCAAAACACAACGCCCCGCACCGGAAGGAGTAACCGGTGCGGGGCATTGCTTTTATGGGGATAATGAAGAAGAAAATAATGAGAGAATGGCAGGTCAGAATTTTTGCGCAAGGTATTTTGCACTGAGCTGGAAGCTCTTGATGGGGGAATTGTCCACCCAATTGCGGTGGCTTTCCAGAATAACGGCATCCACCTCCACGGCAAGGGCCTGCGCCATCAGGCTGTCCAAGTCCATGTTGCCGGTGCCCAGCTCCATGCTGTCGGTTTTCAGGATAGGCGTGATGGCACTGCCGGTGATG
This sequence comes from Faecalibacterium sp. OM04-11BH, assembly GCF_003482185.1. Taxonomy (NCBI): domain Bacteria; kingdom Bacillati; phylum Bacillota; class Clostridia; order Eubacteriales; family Oscillospiraceae; genus Faecalibacterium; species Faecalibacterium sp. OM04-11BH. The sequence goes on along the minus strand of NZ_QULS01000004.1, from coordinate 216,431 downwards.
CGGGTGCCCCGGTCGTTGATGTGCCACAGCTTCATGCGGGGACCAAGCCGCTGCATCCATGCCAGCGCATTTGCACCGCCCTCGGTGAACCAGTAGCTGTCAAACTCAAAGTTGACAAAGGCAGGGTCGGTCTCTTCTAAGAGGATGTCGTAGGCGCGCTTTTCTGCGTTCACATGCCGCAGCTCGCAGTTGTGGTTGTGGTAGAGCAGGTGGATGCCCTCGGCTGTCAGAGTCTCGCCGGCTTTGTTCAGCCGCTGCGCAAGCTGGTGCATAACGGCTTCATCGCCGTAATCAAAGCGGTACATCCCGGTGATGACCACATACTGTGTGCCGAAGCTTTTGGCCTCCTCGGCCACTGCGTGGGCATCCCGTTCCAAACTGCCAAGGTCGGTGTGCAGACTGACCACCCGAAGGCCGGCCTCCTGCACCAGCTTGTGCCAGTCCAGATTGCCGCCCTTGCCCACCGGCATCCCGGCGGCCTTGGTCAGCAGCTTTACCACAAAGCCGATGGGGTGGATCATAAATCCACACAATTCAATGCCATCGTACCCGGCGGCTTTCATGGCAGCAAGGGTCTCTTTTGCCTGCTGCTCATTGCTTAGTACAGTGCCCAGCATAAATTGCTGCACAGCTTTGATGGGCATATTTTACCCCTCCAGTTTGAAAGTCTTACCCGGCGTGATGCCGTTTTCGTTAAAGCTGTCCACGCAGATGTAGTATTCCTGCCCGGCGGTCAGGGTGGAAAGGGTCACTTCGTCTGCATCATACACCAGCCAGCTCAGATAGAGCTTGTCGGGCGCAACGCCGTAGCGGACATTGCAGCCCTGTGCATTTTCGATGTGCTGCCAAGTGATCTTTGCATCCAGTGCATCCACGCGAACCCCGGCGGCTTCGGCCTGCGCGGGCTTTGCGCCCTCGCCGTTGCCGAACACCCGCAGGCCGCTGATGCGCAGCGCCTGTCTGTAGGGCAGCGCACCGCCGGTCACACGGACGTACCGGGCACGGATGCCGTCTGCATATTCGTAGTAGCCGTTGGAGCACTCGCGGGCAACATTTTCGCGCAGCGTCCAGCTCGCTCCGTTCACACTGGTCTCCACCGTGTAGTGGGAGATCTGGGGCCGGGTCTCGATGTGGCGGGTCTTGCGGTCATCGCCGTAGCTGTCGGCAGGGAAGTCCACCACCAGCTTTTCGTCCGCCATATTTACCTGAATGGCACGGACATCACTCTCTTTGCCAAGATCCACACACAGCCATTCACCCGGCTCTGCACCGGCGGCGCTCCACCAGCTGCGGCAGTCCTCATTGACTGCCCATTCCGGGCTGCTGTTTTCTGCGGTGCTGGAGGCCGTGACCGGCTTTTTGTAGCTCAGCAGCATCCATTCCGGCTGCTGTCTGGCGGCATCAAAGCGGTCTGCCGGGATGCGGTGGGGGTAATCGGCAAAGTTCTGGTTGCAGTAAAGCACGCCGTCCTTGTCGAACCCGGCAGGGAACAGCCCCACCCGGCGCTCAAAGTCATAGTTGACGGAAATGCGCATGGTGGAAGCGTGCCACCAGTTGCCGTAGGTGTCGGCAATGGTACTGCCGTGGCCTGCACCGGTAATGAAGCCACCGGGCTTTGCGGAGAACGGATTGGATGCCTGCCGCACAAAGGGGCCCAGCGGAGAACGGGAGGTGTATACACCGTCGGCGTAAGTGTTGTACTGGGTGCCAGGGCAGGCATATTGCAGGTAATAGAGGCCGTCATGCTTTGTCATAAAGGCACCCTCGATGTAGGGCTTGCCGATGGCGTTGAACATGGCAGTCAGGCTTTCGACACTCAGACCGGGGATATTTGCCATCTGCGGCGGCAGATTCAGCTTGCCGGTCTTGGGATCATAGAACTGCTTCATGGACTGGTACAGCACGCTGGCTTCCCGGTCCACGATGCCGTTGTTGCCGGGGCGCTCGTAGCCCAGTACGGTTTCATTGCCGAAGATCAGCTCCTGCTTTTCACCGATTGGGGTCATGGTGTCCGGGTTCAGCTCCACCCCGTAGATGGGGGAGATGTTGGAGCAGCCCCAGTAGAAGTACACCCGGCCATCGTCATCGCAGAACAGATCCGGGTCCCAGAAGGCAAAGGGGGCAGACACTTCGGTAAACGGCTCAGTCAGGGGGTCAGCGGTGCGCAAAATGGGGCAGTTGCGTCCCTTGCGGCTGGCGCAGAAATAGAGGTAATTGCCCACCTGCCGCACATCCGGTGCGTAGTCGTAGATCAGCAGGCCGGGGTCTGCATGGAAGTCCCAGTTCAGCAGATCCTCCGAATACCAGAAGCCTGCCGACATGGAAACAAAGAGATAATATTTGCCCTTGAAATAAACCAGCGTCGGGTCTGCACCCTCCCGGAAACCCGCCACGCGCGGGCCTTCCTTCATGTGCTGATAGCGGTAGCCCAGATCAAGGGGGTTGCAATAAGTCTGTCTCATCGAAACTCACTCCTTGGAAATACCCTGCAATACACGGTTCAGCTGCTTGATGTCCTCCTCGGAAGCGCCTGCCTGCATCAGCATGGATTCAATGGTCATCCGCTGCATGGCACGCTCCATCATGGCCACCAGAGCCGGGTTGTCTTTCACGGCAGCGGCAACATCTCCGCGGGCGGCGGCGGCTTTATCAGAAATCTGCTTCAGGATAGGACCAGCTTTCGGGTCTGCCATGGCGGCAGCCATGTTGTCCTTCACCGACCAGCAGCTTTCGTCCAGCTCGCCGTCAAACCAGTTGGTCACGTTTTTGCGGTTGTCCATGGCGTAATCCGGGTTGGGGGCGTCCACCTTGTTCACAAGGATCACGCTGCTGTGCTCGCCGGAGCGTGCCTCAATGCTGTGCTTGCCGGTGATGGGCAGTTGGAAGGTGAACACCTTGTCGCCCTTCCGGGTCTCCACCAGCTGGCCGTCCTTGTACAGCGAGACTTCCGGCAGATTGGAGTAGACCTTGATCTCGGTCACATCCTCGGCGCGGTCCACATAGCGGCTGCCGCACAGGTGTACAAAGGGCTCCTTGCTCCAATAGGCCTTGTAGAGATAGAAGGGGTCTTTTTTGAGCTTGCGGTCAAAGGTGACAAGGCCCTTCTGGTTCTCGCCGTGCTTGCCGCCCTCATCTCGGCCATCGGCAGCAAAATCGAACATATTCCACACATGAGTCGCCCACAGCCAAGGACGTTCGGCAATCATCCTTGCCATGTGCTCGTGGTAAATGCACTGGTAGCTCTCGGTGTAGTCGCCCTTTTCCGGGTGGCTGCTCTGGTACTGGGGGTTGGCATCTGCACCGTACTCCGCCAGACCGATGCACCGGTCCGGGTAATCCGCATGGTACTTGTCAAAGAACTCGTCGTTCTGCTCCAATTCGCCCAGATACCAGCCGAAGTAGAGGTTATAGCTGTTCACGTCCGGGATCTCCAGAATGGGGCTGTCGATGCCCAACATGAACACATTTGCCATGGTGGTCTTGCGGGTGGGGTCCAGCTTGTGGGCCAGTTCGTTCAGCAGACGGTGGTTTTCCAGCAGATCCTCGTTGACAGCGGAAGCGGCGGTAATCTCGTTGGACAGGCCCCACACGGCGATGCAGGGGTGGTTGTAGTTCTGACGGATCAGCTCCTCCATCTGGGTCAGGGTATTGGCACGGCCGTTGGTCATGTGCATGGTGATGTAGGGGATCTCTGCCCAGATGACAAGGCCCTTTTCGTCGCACAGGTCATAGAAATGCTGTGCGTGCTGATAGTGGGCCAGCCGGATGGTGTTGGCCCCGATCTCCAGAATGAGGGCAATGTCCTCCTCCATCATTTCGTTGGTCAGGGCAATGCCCGCGTCTTTGCGGTCCTGATGGCGGGAAACGCCACGCAGCGGGTAGCTGCGTCCATTCAGGAAAAAGCCCTTCTGGGGGTCAATCTCAAATTTCCGGCAGCCAAAGCGGGCAGATGCTTCCTCGCCGTTGTCCAGTTTCGCAGATACGGTATAGAGGAAGGGGTCATCAATACCATCCCACAGGTGGGCATGGTCCAGCGTGAAAACCGCCGTTGCGGTGCCGTTCTCTACCGGAGCAGTGAGGGCCTGTCCTTCCAGTGCAAAGGTTACGCTCTGTGCGCCCACCACGGCGGCTTCCACAGTAACTTCAACGGTCTTGGCGGCAAGGTCGGTGACGATGGGGGTCACCTTCAGAGCCGGTGCGCCGTTTGCGGGCAAAGCGAAATGCTCTGCCGGAACGATGTGCAGAGTTACATCGCGGTAAATGCCGCCGTAGAAGGTGAAGTCTGCCTTCTGGGGGTACACGGTGTCGTTGTCGCTGTTGTCCACGCTGATCGCCAGCAGATTTTCCTCTTTGAGATGTTCGGTCAGGTCAACCCGAAAGGTAGAATAGCCGCCCTTGTGCTCGGCCAGCTTTTCGCCGTTCAGGTAGACTACAGCGGTCATAGCGGCACCGTCCAACTGCAAAATTGCTTTGCCGCCTGCCGGGATGGCGGGCTTTGCCAGAGCCAGCGTATACCAGCAGGTGCCGCGGTAGTAATCGTTGCCGCCGTCCTGACCGTCCACGGCGTTCCATGTGTGGGGCAGGGTAATGGCCTCGCCCATCACGGCAGTGGGGATGCCGGGGTTCTCCTTGGTAAAATGCCAATTGCTATGATTCAGCAGGATGGTCTTGCTCATGGTAAAAACTCCTTTATGAAAAATGGATAGAATCAGCAAAAACCGAAAGAGCGTATGAGCCCTTTCGGTTTTTGCGGGGTGTTACTGCATGTGTTCTGCAATCACTTCATGACGAAGGGCGTCTTTCTTATCTGCGATGCGCTTCTGGACGTTGACCATTTCCTCCTTGGTCAGGGGACAGCCCAGCATGGCCATCAGGGTAATGAGCCAGCCCAGCATCGGCAGACCGTACTTGATGGCAAGGGTCATCCAGAAGATGCCGGAGGTGTAGGCATCCGTGGGCTGGGGCATCGTGGTGGTGTAGCCCAGAATAGCCACGGCACCGGTGGCGATGACAGCAGCCACCGAGGTGATGAGTTTGTCGATCAGGCTGTAAGTGCCGGAGACCACAGCCGGGATGTAACGGCCGCTGCGGTCCAGCTCGTAGTCGATGGTGTCAGCCATATAAGAGGTGTTGGAGGTGGTGATGCACATATTGGAGCCGTTTTGCAGCAGGGTCAGCAGCACGTAAACGATCATGTTCCAACTGCCCATCACGCCGATCTGACGGGTATCTGTGAAGATGAAGAACAGGATCAGCACAGAGGTGATGGCCATGCTGATGCAGGTCCAGGTCACGATGCCCTTCTTGCTGCCCTTTTTGCCCACATATTTTGCGCCGAAGGCTGCAAAGAAGATAGAAGGCACCATGCTGATCACGCCAAGGGTGGTGGCAAGACCCATGTTGCCGATCAGGATGCCGTTCAGCATGGTGTTGATGATGGCCTGGCTGCCCACCTGCTGTGCCAGCTTGTCGGAAGCGTTGGAGGCGATGTAGCACTGCAGGGGCTTGTTGTGCTTGAGCACCTCAAGAATATCCGCAGTTTTCAGCGGCTCGTGTTTTTTGTTGGTGCCCTCAAAGTTTTCGGGCTTATCGTAGGCAGAGATACCGGCGCAGACGATCAGGGTGCCGATGCCGGCAATGATCAGGACGATGGTGCAGACGGTGCTGAGGAAGTCCTGATTGAAGGTGCCGCCGCACTTGGGCAGGATGACGGTGTAGATCAGCATGCTCATGCCCATGGGCACGGCGTAGTTCAGGGCAGTGGACCAGACCCCGATGGTGGGACGCTGCCGGGGATCGTTGGTCATGATGGCAGGCAGGGTCTGGGCGGTCATGTTGGTGACGGTGTAGCCGATGATGTAAATAATGTAGGTCAGGGCAAACACCGGCAGGCCGAAGCCCTTGCTGGAGCACAGGTTGAACATGCACAGCAGGCCGACTGCTTCGATCAGGTAGCCGCTGATCAGCAGAACGCGCAGCTTGCCGAAACGGGTGTTGACGCGGTCGTAAACAAAGGCCAGCATCGGGTCGGTAAAGCCGTCCAGAATGCGGGCCAGCATCAGGATGAGACCCACGGTTGCGGTGGTGATGCCGTAGCCGATGCTGGCCGAATAACTGGCCATACCGATCAGTGAGTAGACGCTCATACCCACAAAGGCGTTGCAGGCATAACAGATGATCTGCCAGAGCTTTGCACGGCGGTACTGGACACCGTCTACCTCACTGGCGCTGGGTTTCTTTTGGAACATAATGATTTTCCTCCTTTTTGTGTGAACCGGTTTCCGCTTTTCCTGACACCAGAATAACAGAATGCAACAGATACTGCAGGATGAAAAACTTGGATTGAGGATAAAAATTCGTGCAGTTATACTCGCTCAACGAAAAATCTACCAATAACGTGAAAAATTATCCTTTTTGCGCCGCACAGACCTGTTACAATAGGCACAAGAGAAAACACTGCTTCTGGATAAAAGGAGAACCATCATGCAGAAATTTGAAAAAGGCTTTTTCATCGGTGCTGCAACAGCAGCCCATCAGGTAGAGGGTAACAATACTAACAGCGACTACTGGGCACAGGAGCAGCTGCCCCATTCCAGCTTTACAGAGCCCAGCGGCATTGCCTGCGACCATTATCATCGGTACGAAGAGGACATCAAACTCCTGGCCGATGCCGGGCTGAACGCCTACCGCTTTTCCATCGAGTGGGCACGGGTGGAGCCGGAGGAAGGCAAATTTGATCCGGAAGCCATCGAACATTACCGCAAGGTCATCGCCTGCTGCAAGGCGCAGGGCGTAGAGCCCATCGCCACCCTGCTGCACTTTACCAGCCCGAAATGGCTCATCTGCAAGGGCGGCTGGGAAGCAGAATCCACGGTCGAGGACTTCAAAAAATATGTGACCTATGTGATGGAGCAGCTGGGCAGCGAGCTGCGCTATGTCTGCACCATCAACGAAGCCAATATGGGCCTGCAGCTGGCCGCCATCTCCAAGCGGTTCCGCCTGATGGCAGAACAGGCTGCGAAAAATGCCGCAGCAGCCGGAAAGTCTGCGGAGGGCACGGTGCAGGTGGGCATGAACTTCCAGAAGATGATGGAAAACATGAAGTTTGCCGCCATGGAAAACGCACAGGTGTTCGGCACACCCCAGCCCCAGATCTTTGTCAGCGAGCGCACCCCGGAGGGTGACCTGCTGGTGCTGCGCGCCCATGCCGCCGCACGGGATGCCATCAAGGCCATCTGCCCGGAAGTCAAGGTGGGCCTGACCCTCTCGCTCCACGACTTGCAGGCACAGCCCGGCGGCGAAGCCTTTGCCGAGGCCGCATGGCAGGAGGAGTTTACCCACTACCTGCCCTACATTAAAAAGGACGATTTCCTTGGGGTGCAGAACTACACCCGCACTCTTTATGGCCCGCAGGGGCAGCTTCCGGCACCGGAGGGCGCAGAGCTGACCCAGATGGATTACGAGGTCTACCCGCAGGCACTGGAGCACGTCATCCGTAAAGTGGCAGAAGCATTCAAGGGCGATCTCATCGTCACCGAAAACGGCATTGCCACCGCCGAGGATGCCCGTCGTGTGGCGTTTATCCGGCAGGCACTGGACGGCGTGCAGCACTGCATCGCCGACGGCATCCCGGTGAAGGGCTACTTCTACTGGAGCCTGATGGACAACTTTGAGTGGCAGAAGGGCTACGCCATGCAGTTCGGCCTGATCGCCGTGAACCGTGAAACCATGGAGCGGACCGCAAAGCCTAGCCTTGGGGTGCTGGGCAGTTACGCAGAAAAATAAGCTGCAATAGCAAAAAACAGGCTGCGGAAGATGCTTCTCGCAGCCTGTTTTGGTTCAGTGGGAAAGATGCAGACCATGGACACCATTTGCAACCACGGCGGCAATTACGTTGATGTGCTTTTGCGCCAGTTTGGCGTCGGTGTTCAAAAGCCCGGAAAGACCGTTCATTACAAAAATCAGGATGGCACCGACATTTTCATATTGGGACGGCTCGATATTGTCACCTTTGATTTTTTCCAGAATGGCATCCCGCAAATGCTGCGTAAAGCGGTTCATCGCGGATACCGGAACCACACCGAGGTAATCCGTTGCCTGCTGGAGAGCAGCAAACATTTCCTGCACAAAGGCCTCCGGTTCATCCAGCAGCTGCTGTGCGCCGCGCATATTGTCGCAGACGAGCTGGACTGTCTGCCGCTCCATTTCGGCGGTGAGTGCATCCAGCGTTTCATAGTGGGAATAAAAGGTCGTTTTGTTGATCTCGGCGCGTTCGGCAATTTCCTTGACCGTGATCTTTTCAATGGGCTTCTCCCGCAGCAAGTCGATAAACGTTTTCTGAATGGCACGCTTCGTTTTTTTGACCCGGATATCCATACAATTCCTCCGTCAATGTATTTCGTAAAGGATGCTTAACCAACGCTTGGAACGTGATCCGTTGCTTAAACACCGGACACGCCGGAAACTGCTGATTGCAGCCCCTGCGGCATAGTGCTATTATAACACCATAGAGATGGATAAGCAACTAAGAGTTGCAAATCTAGTTCGTGAATACGAAAAATAAAAAATGGAGGATGCTTTATGAAAATGATGAATTTCAACAGTGTCAGAGATAAAGTTGCTATCGTCACCGGCGCAAGCCGCGGCATCGGCCGCGCCATTGCCGAGTGCTTCGGCGAAAACGGCATGAAGGTAGTCTGTGCAGCCCGCAGTGCCCAGCAGGGGCAGGCTGTGGCAGACGGCATCTGCGTCAAGGGCGGCGACGCCATCTTTATCCAGACCGATTGCAGCAAGGCTTCCGCCATCAAAGAGCTGGTGGACAAGACGGTGGCACACTACGGTAAGCTGGATGGCGTTGTCAGCAACGCAGGCATCGGCATGGGCGGCACACCGCTGCATGAGTATGAGGTAGAGGATTACGAGAAGATCTTCTCCCTGAACAGCGAGGGCGTCTTTGCCGGGATGAAGTACGGTGCAGAGGCTATCCTGAAAAGCCACAGCGAGGGCGGCTTCCTCATCAATGTGGCATCGGTGGCAGGGCTTGTGCCCCAGCGCGGACAGGCATTGTACAGCGCCACCAAGTTCGGCGTGGTGGGCATGACCCGCGCAGCGGCACTGGATTACGCGGAATACGGCATCACCGTCAACGCCATCTGCCCCGGTTACACCAAGACCAGCATTTTCGGAGATGCACCGGCTGCGGCCATGGACTTTTTCGCATCCGACTGCCCGGCAAAGCGGATGGGCGACCCGGAGGAGTGCGCCGCACTGGCACTCTTCCTTGCCAGCGGTCTGGCACGGTACATCACCGGCGCAGCCATCCCGGTGGACGGCGCACTGTCTGCCGGGCACCAGAGCATCAGCAGCTGGAAGCACCCGGAAATTTTGACCGGCGGCAAGCTGAACAGCCAGAGCACCATTGCAGCCCTGATGGAAAACGAGGCTGCAAAGGCTATCGTGGAGCAGTATCTGCCCGGCTTTGCCGAGAATCAGCAGGCAAAAGCCGCCTACGGCATGACCTTTGGCAAGATCGGCCCCATGCTGGGTCTGCCGGAAGCAGCGCTGAAGGCACTGCTGGATGCGCTGGATAACCTGTGATAGATGCCGCTCTGAAAGCCCCATGACCGGGGCTTTCGTTCTGCCTGCGTGCGGTTGATTTTTGGAGGAGATCATGAAGAACGAAGCACTTTTCCGTACCGGCTCTGTCTGGAAGTCCATTTTTTCCATGGCAGTGCCCTCCATCATCATTATCCTTGTCATGGTGCTGTACAACATGGCAGATATGTTTTTTGTGGGCTGTCTGGGCGACACCGCACAGGTGGCGGCAGTCTCCGTCGTCGGGCCGGTGTTCTCGATTCTTGCGGCGGTGGCCACGATGCTTGGCGCAGGCAGCAGTGCCATCATTGCGCGCTGCTTTGGCGCGGGTGAGATCGAGCAGGGCAAGATCTGCTCCTCGCTCTGCTTCTGGACTAGCTTTTTTCTGGGCGTTCTGGTCAGCATCGGTCTGCTGGTGGGCAGAGTGCCGCTTTTGGGGATGCTGGGCTCCAATGCAGAAATTTTTCCCTATGCGGAGCGGTATCTTCAGGTTCTGGCACTGGGTGCACCGTGTTTCATCCTGTCCAACAGCATGGCGATGCTGGTGCGTGCAGAGGGCGCAGTAAAAGAGGGCATGATCGGTAATCTTCTGGGCACGCTGGTCAACTGCATTTTTGACCCGCTGTTCATTCTGGTGCTGAACTTCGGTGTCAGCGGTGCGGCTGCCGCCAGTGTGCTGGGCAACCTTGTGGCGACTGCCTGCTACCTGCGCTACATCGTTAAGCACGGCACGGTGCTGACCGTTGACTTCCGCCCGGCTCTGAAAAAGCCGCAGATGCTGGGCGAGCTGCTGGCCATCGGTCTGCCCAACGGCATCAGCAGCCTGCTGGCCGGGTTTGCGTCCTCCTTCAGCAACCGGCTGCTGGTGACCCACGGCACAGCGGCGGTCGCAGCCATGGCGGCGGCAGGCAAGACGACCATGGTCATCAGCATGATCGCCATGGCGATCTGTATGGGCTGCCAGCCGCTTCTGGCGTACAGCTACGGCGCAGGCGACGCGAAACGCCTGAAGCAGCTTTTGAAGAATCTGATCCTGCTGACCGTTGTTTTTGGCGTCCTTGCCGGAGCTGCCAGCTTTGCCGGACGCAATGCGCTGATCGGGATGTTCATCAAGGAAGAAGGCGCTTTCCGTCTGGGAACGCAGCTGGTGGTCTATCTGGTTCTGGGCAGCCCGGTGATCGGTCTGACCTATCTGGCAACCAATCTGCTGCAATCCGTGGGCAAGGCAAGCGGTGCGGTGGTGCTCTCTCTTTTGCGGCAGGGGCTGCTGCTGATCCCGCTGCTGTACCTGATGAATGCGCTTTACGGCGTGCAGGGCATTGCGGCGGCGCACCTGATGGCAGACGTAAGCTCTGCGGTCATCTCTGCGGGCATCCTGCTGCACTGGCTCCGGGCATCGATGGAAAAAAAGGCGGAAGTATGATATACTGGTTCTATCAATGAGCCAATGAGCCGGAGGGGTTACACATGGATGTTCTCCAGAATATGATGCTGCTTTCCGAACTTGTCCAGTGCGGCGGCAATGTTTATACATGGTGCTATGATGCACAGGGAAAGCTACTACGGAGCAACTGTCCGGACGAGGCCTTTCTTGCCAGCGCATTTGAGCTGTTCGGCTGCAAACAGCGGATGCTGGAGCATGGGAACCGGGATGATGTGCCCGTTACCTTGGGGACGGCTTTGGGTCTTTTGTGGGGAGCAGCCTTTGAAAAGGAAGAGGAAAAGCTGAAGCGTGTCTGGGTCATTGGACCGGTGTTCTATCAGGACGTGACCCTGCGCGGGATCGAGGACGGGCTGAAATACTACAGCAAGTTGGAGATCAGTGTAGCATGGACGATCCAGCTTTACAAAGCCCTTGAAAAAGTCCCCACCCTGCAAAACACCATTATGAACCGCTACCTGCTGATGATGCACTACTGCCTGACCGGACAGCGGCTGGAACTGAGCTGTGTCAACAGCAGCACAGCGCAGGAGGAGCGGCTGAAAAGCGCCACAATTCCCCACGACCGGCATAAGATCTGGATGGCAGAGCAGGGAATGCTGCAGATGGTCCGCACCGGAGATATGAATTACAAGCAGGCGCTTTCCAACAGTATGAGCATAAGTGCAGGTGTGCCGGTGCAGAGCAGCGATGTTCTGCGTCAGAGTAAGACCTCCATCATCGTGTTCACCTCGCTGGTGTGCCGTGCTGCCATTGAGGGTGGTCTTTCCCCGGAGGAGGCGTACTCGCTGGGGGACAGCTACATTCAGGCGGCAGAATCGGCAAAATCGCTGGATGAGCTGAGCCCCCTTGCAATGATGATGTACGATGATTTCATCCGACGTGTCCACAAACACCGGACAAACCCGAACCTCAGTAGACAGATCCAGAAGTGTGTGGATTATATCGAGATGAATCTGGACAAAAAGATCGTAGCGGAAGATCTTGCCGCCCTGGTGGGCTACACAGAATATTACCTCACCCACAAATTCAAGGAAGAAACGGGTCTGAGTGTCACGAACTATGTAAAGTTTGCAAAGGTCGAACGTGCGAAAGTTCTGCTGAAAAGTACACCGTTCAGCGTCCGGGAAATTTCCGAGCAGCTTGGCTTTGCCACCCGCAATTATTTCAGCGCAGTCTTTCAGCAGGTCACCGGAAAAACGCCCATGGAATTCCGGGAAACATAAAGCAGAACAGGCATCCTGCGATACCGTTTGGCGGTATCGGGCAGGATGCCTGTTCTGCTATGATGAAGAAAAATGGAGGAGAATGGCTCAGTTGAGGAACTTCTCGTTCAGGGTCACGCCAAAGTCGCGGGCAATGGCGCGCAGGTCGTCGTCGGTGATGGTCTGCCGGATGATGCCGCCGCCCATGGAGAGCACCTTGACGTAAATTTCCGCGCTCTTTTCGATGGTGTGGGCCAGACCGAAGGTGATGTCAAAGTCCGGACCGGAGGCAAACAGGCCGTGCTGTGCCCAGATGGCAGCCTGATAGGTTTTCATCAGCTCACTGGTGGCCATGGCAATGTCTGCCCCGCCGGGCACCATCCACGGGCAGACGCCCACGCCCTCTGGGAACACCACCGGGCACTCGGTAGCACTCTGCCACAGCGCACGGGTGAAGTCCCGGTCGGTCAGGGGTAGGATGTAGGTCAGGGCAATCACGTTGGTGGCGTGGCAGTGGTAGATAACGCGGTTTGCGCCATTGGTGGCGGCCTTGCGGACGCTGTGATTCATAAAGTGGCTGGGGAACTCACTGGTGGGCTTTGCGCCGTCCTCCAGGCCCCAGACGATGCGCCAACTGTCGCCCTTGTCGTTGATCTCCACAATACCGATGCTGTGAACAGGGTCCGGCTCCACGTTGCGGAAAAACTTGCCGGAACCGGTGGTGATGAAATACTCCCCCGCCAGATTATCTGCCTGCACGCCCATGTTCACCCATTCGCGGGGCTGCTCGTCAAAGAAGGGACGGCACTGTGCCACTTCCTCTTCCTTCATGCGGTAGGTCAGGTTGCCGCCGTTGCGCTCGTGCCAGCCCTGCAGCCAGCCATCGTTGCACATCCGCATAAAACCTTTGACAATTTCAATATCCAGAATACCCATCTTCAAAAACCTCTCTCATTCAAATGCGCTTGCTCAGCACGTTCTGCTCGTATTTCTTTACTTCCTCAAACCATGCACCGTCCACCGGCACACCGTTTCGGCGGCAGTATTCGTCCCAAATTTCCCCAAAGGGCAGGGTCTTCAGCTCCTCCTGCCGCACCATCAGCTCGGTAAACTGATTGGTGTCCTGCAGCTCTTTCAGCACCGTATGCGGGGTGCACAGGGCAGACAGCAGCGCCTTTTCCACGTTGCGGAAGCCTACCGTCCATGCGGAGATGCGGTTGATGGAGGCATCAAAGTAATCCAGTGCAATGTTCACCCGGCCGTCCAGACCGCCGCAGCGCACGATCTCCTTGCAGATCTCCTTCGTTTCATCGTCAAACAGCACCACATGGTCGGAGTCCCAGCGGATGGGGCGGGTGATGTGGAGCGCGATCTCCGGGAAGAAGGCCAACAGGGCAGGAATCTTGTCGCTGACCACCTCGGTGGGATGGTAGTGGCCGTTATCCATCAGCGGAATGCACTTTTCCCGGTTGAAGGCGGCGTAGCCCAGGGCAAACTCGGCGCTGCCCACGGTGTATGCCTCCACACCGATGCCGAACACCTTGCTCTCGATGCAGGGCTTCACCAGCTTGAAGTCGTAAGGCTCGCTCAAAATCTCGTCGATGCTGGCCTTGTAACGGTCGCGGGGACCTTTACGATCCGCCGGTACGTCCTTAAAGCCGTCGCCCGTCCAGATGTTCATGGTGCAGGGTTGCCCCAGCTCCTCGGCCAGATACTGACTGATGCGGATGCAGGCCTTGCCGTGTTCCACCCAGAATTTCCGGGTCTCCTCGTTGGGGCTGGCAAGGGTCAGTGGGTCGCACTTGGGGTGGGAGAAAAAGGTGGGGTTGAAGTCTGCGCCTAGACCTCTTGCCTTGCAGAAATCCACCCATTTTTTGAAGTGCTTGGGCTCCAGTTTGTCCCGGTCTACCCACGGGTTCTCCTCGTCAAAAATGGCGTAGGAGGCATGGAGGTTGATCTTTTTGGTGCCGGGGCAGAGGGACAGCACCTTGTCCATGTCTGCCATCAGCTCCTCCGGGGTGCGGGCACGACCGGGGTAGTTGCCGGTGGTTTGGATGCCGCCGGTCAGGGGCTTGGTGGGGTCGGTGTCAAAGCCCCGGACATCATCTCCCTGCCAGCAGTGCAGGGAGATAGGCACGGTCTTTAACCGGGCAATGGCAGCTTCGGTGTCCACGCCAATGGCGGCGTAGCGGGCTTTTGCTTCTGCGTAACTCATAGGGTTCCTCCTTCTTAAATCTGCATCTGAATTTTCAAATTGCCGATGGCGGTGGCTTCGATGGGCAGCGCCACCACCTGCTTTCCGATGTAGTGGGCAGTCAGCTCGTTCAGGGTGGCGTTCTTTGCGCCGCCGCCTGCGATGTACAGTTTGTCCCAGTGCTGCCCGGTCACAGCCTCCATCTCACGGTAGGCTTCCCCGTAGCAGTACGCCAGCGAGTGGTAGATGCTGTTGATGAGATCGGCATCCGTGGCAGGGGCTTCGCCGGTCTCGGCAAGGGTGGCTCTGATCTCTGCGCGCATATCCTGCGGGGCAGAGAACCGGGCTGCATTCACATCAAAAATGCGGGTGTAGGTGCTGGTCTTGGCCAGCTCCACCATCTGGGCAAAGGAAATGCCCAACTGTTTTTGCACACACTGGATGATCCACAGACCCATGATGTTTTTCAGGTAGCGGATGTACCCTACGCCGCCCTCGTTGGTAAAGTTGGCACGGCGGCTTTCCGGGCTGGTGATGGGCTTTGCCAGCTTGACCCCCAGCAGGCTCCATGTACCGGAGGAAAGGAACGGCGCATCCCCCTGTTCCATGGGGATGCCCTCTACCGCGCTGGCGGTGTCGTGGGTGGCGCACAGCACCACCTTGGTCTGCCCGCCCACCTCGGCGGCAATGTCCGCCTTCAACGGGCCCAGCACCGTACCGGGTGCGGTCAGCTTGGGAAACATCGTTTCCGGTAGGCCCAGAGCCTTGAGAATCTCCGGGTCGTATTCCCCGGTCTGTGCATTCACAAGGCCGGTGGAGGTGGCGTTGGTGTACTCTCGCGCCTTTACGCCGCAGAGCTTCCACAGCAGATATTCCGGGATCATCAAAAAGTCTTCGGCCTCTGCCAGCCGCCCGGCTTTTTTGTCGGCATACAGCTGATAAATGCTGTTGAAGGGCTGGAACTGGATGCCGGTGCGTGCATAGAGCTGCGCAAAGGGCAGAATGCTGTGGACTTCGGGGATCACTGCCTGCGTCCGGTCGTCCCGGTAGGCGTAGACAGGGTAGAGGGGCTGGCCGTTTTTCAGCAGCACATAGTCCACCGCCCAGGTGTCGATGGAAAGGCTCTCGATAGCCGGGTACTTTGCAAAGGCCTCCCGGATGCCCTGCTTCACGTTGGCAAACAGGCTGTCGATGTCCCATTCCAGATGACCGTCCACCCGCCGGACGCTATTGGGAAAACGGTACACTTCCTGGGTGAGGAGAACGCCGTTCTCCATCCATCCCACAATGTGCCGCCCGCTGGACGCACCAATGTCGATGGCAAGATAATTTTTTTGCATAATGCGCCTCCTGTATGGCTTTGACTGCTACCAGTATAGCGGTATGATGCGGGCAATTCCATCCGCAAAGGTGACGCATTCTTTGTGAAAAGTCTACTCTTGCACGGCAAAGACCGGTGCGCTATACTGAACACAGAAAGTGAGGAACCGGAAAATGTTGACTTATAACATGGATGTGACCCCGGAGAGTGTATGGAAACGCACTACCCCCAGCGAAGCAGAGCTGGCACAGCCCTATTACTGCACCGAGGCGGGAGTGTTTTACGCCCAACAGCATTTTTCCACCGCCCGGACCGATAAAGAAAGCTATCTGCTGTTCTACACCCTCCGTGGGGCAGGGCTCATCGAGCAGGGGGAAAGCCATGTGGAGCTCCGTACCGGGCAGGCACTGCTGCTGAACTGCCGCACCCCCCAAAGCTACTGCACCGCCCCGGGGCAAAGCTGCTGGCACCATTACTGGGTGCATCTGGACGGCGCAGGGGTCGCCGCCATGGAGCCGCTGCTGCTGCCGGGCAAAAAACTGACCCCGGTGCAGCTCACCGGGGTCAAGATGCAGGAATTGTTTGAAACACTTTTAGGGCAGATGGAGCGCAGCACCGTGGACAGCATGGTGACCATGGGGCTGGCGCTGCATGAGATGCTGGCGCTGTGCGCCCGGAGCATCCTTGCACAGACCGAAGCCACCAGCGCACGGCAGGTCATTTTGCAGGCTGCAGAGACCCTGCGCAAGAATTACCAGAAAGAGCTTTGCCTTGCCGACCTGCTGGCAGAGGCGCACATGAGCAAAAGCTATTTTCTTCGCCTGTTCCGGCGGTATATGGGCACAACGCCGTATAACTATCTGGTCAACTTCCGCATCACCCAGGCAAAGGAACTGCTTGTCCTCACCGACCACAGCGTCAGCGAGATCGCACAGGAGGTAGGTTTTGGCGATGCCAGCAACTTTTCCACCCGCTTTGCAAAAGCCACCGGGCAAAGTCCCCTGCAATACCGCAAAAGCGCACTGAAGCCGGTGGAGGGGGCAAGGTGAGCGGAGGAATTGTGTCAAAATGACACAATTCCTCCGTTCACCTTCAAAGAACCATGAGATGTGAATGTTTTGCCTTTATGGGAGTTCATGTTTTTTACTGAATCTCGTGAAAAGCGTATAAAAAGCTTGCAATCATCTGTAAAATGTGATATATACATTATACGAAACATTGCTTTGAAAGAACGCTCCACCGTTCAATGATGTATAAATGGGAGGTGCCTGCCATGACCGCT
>NZ_QULS01000004.1:0-199384 GCF_003482185.1 Faecalibacterium sp. OM04-11BH | reverse complement strand
CGAACATCGACAGCATGGACGACATCCAGGACTTGTTCAAGGAAACCATTGCCGAATTTATGGAGAATCAGAAAATTTTATAATAAAACGAGAAATAACTCTTGAAAGCGGCAGTAAAATATGATATATACATTATACGAAATATTGATTCGATGAACGTATCACCGTTCAATGATGTGTAAAAGTGAGGTGCTTGCCATGACCGCCGTGATCTATGCCCGCTATTCTACTGACAGCCAGCGTGAAGAATCCATCGAAGGTCAGATTCGGGAGTGCACTGCCTATGCGGAGAAGAACGGATTCACGGTGGTCAAACACTACATTGACCGTGCCGTCTCTGCAAAAACGGACAACCGCCCACAGTTCCAGCAGATGATTAAAGACAGCGAACGCGGCATCTTTGATGTCATCATCGTATGGAAGCTGGATCGCTTTGCCCGGAACCGCTACGACAGTGCCCGGTACAAGACCCAACTGAAGCGGAATGGCGTGAAACTGGTGTCGGCAACGGAAGTCATTTCGGCTGGCCCGGAGGGCATCATTCTGGAATCGGTGCTGGAGGGCTATGCCGAATATTACTCGGCTGACCTGTCGGAAAAGGTCGTGCGCGGCATGACCGAAAATGCTCTCAAGGGTATTTATAATGGCGGCACGATTCCGTTCGGCTACATGATCGATGAGACCCGGCATTACCAGCCCGACCCGTTGTTGGCTCCGTATGTGGAGCAGACGTTCCAGAAGTATGCGGACGGTGCGACCATGACTGACCTGCGGGATTGGTTAAAGGCACACAACATCAAAAATTCAATGGGCGGGGAGATGTCCTACAATACGATTCAGCGGATGTTGAGTAATCGCCGGTACATCGGCGAGTTGCGTTTGCGGGATGTGGTACAGCCCAATGCGATCCCGGCTCTTGTGTCAGAGGACTTGTTCAACAAAGTACAGGAAAAGCTGGCGAAAAATAAAAAGGCCCCTGCCCGTCATAAGGCAGAGGAAAGCTATCTGCTTACCACCAAGCTGTACTGCGGTAAGTGCGGAGCGCTGATGTTTGGCGAAAGCGGTGTCAGCCACACCGGGAAGATGTACACCTATTATAAGTGTGCTGCTGCCAAGAAGAAAAAGACCTGCGATAAAAAGGCCGTGCGGAAACAGTGGCTGGAAGATCTGGTGGTCAACGAGACCATGAAGCTGGTGGAAGATGACGCTTCCATGAATGCCATCATCGCCAAAGTGATGGAGCTGCAAAATCAGGAAAGCACGGATTTGCCCATCTATGAAAAGCAGTTGAAAGAAACGGAAGTCGGCATCACCAATATGCTGAATGCCATCCAGATGGGCATTCTGACAAGCTCTACCAAGGGACGGCTGGAAGCGCTGGAAGAACAGCGGAAGGAGCTGCAAGCCCGCATTGCCGAGGAACGGCTTGCCAAGCCGGAGATGAAAGAAGAGTTCGTCCGCTTTTGGCTGCTTCGCTTCCGCAAGCTGGACATGACCCAGCCGGAGCCGCGGCAGGCACTGGTGGACACCTTCATCAATGCCATCTATCTCTACGATGATAAGGAACTTATTACCTTTAATTATAAGGAAGGTACAGAAACGGTCGCTTTCGGGGAAGCAGTGAAAGCGGAGAAAAGTTCGGATATGAGTGCGCGAGGTGCACCAGATATTGAACGTCAAATCGTAAGATTTTGCGTTCTTTTTTATGTAAGAAAGCGGCTGCTCACTTTCTGCACACCGTTTGCACATTTGCCCGAATCGGGGGCTTTTCTGCGCAAGGTTTGCACAGCCTGCTTTCCTTTGCATAAAAAGTCACTTGTCGGGGCAAGGCCCCTCCATCTTGCTGGCGCAAGACCGTTCGGTCACTCAAAAGCCCCACTGGGGCTTTTGTTGCTTCGCAAACGTGAATCTTTTATGCAAACAGAACTCTCGTCAACTCCCTGCGTTCGTCTGCATCCATTAGCCGGATGGCTTCAAGGATCTCCCTGCCGGAGATTTTTGTTGCCGCCGGCTTTTCGTTTTGCCGGGGCCGAGGTGTTGCCGGGGTCATCGCCGGGTATCCCATACAGACGGTCATGCGGTTTTCAAGGTCCAACGGGCAAAACGGCAACAAAAAAGCCGTCACAAAACAGATCAGCCCTGCCCTCGCTTTTTCTGGAAGGTCATGCTAGTCGGTTATGTTAACGGCTGAAAGCCAAGATGTTCAGCCCCGCAGGGTCTGAACGAATATGTAAAAATATGTTATGGATCTACACCCCTCAGTCTGCCGACGGCATCACCTTTGCTGCCGATGGCAAAGCAACTGTTACGGCAGAACAGTTTGAGCTGAATCTGTAACCTGATATTCCCTTCATTTCTCCTTCATTGAATATAGCCCCGCTTTGGCTTCTCCTTCGCCAAAGCGGGGCTGTGCTTGTTATGTCATTGCTCTTCCAGCCTGCCGTGGTCGCGGATGAACTGCGCCATCCCCGCGCGCTCGATCTCCTCATCGTCCACGATCAACAGCGTATGCAAAACGATCTCATCATTTTCACAGCATAGAAGCAGCTGTTCGTGAATGTCGGCTGCTTTTGTGCTATACTGGGGTAAAAAACACGCAGGAGGCGTTTTGTTATGGCACTATGGATCAACGATGGTCTGCACGAGGCAGCGCAGGGCATCCGCTCGTTTTTGCTGGTGGGACAGTCTAACATGGCAGGACGGGGCGATTTGACCCCGGAGAACACCATCACTGCCCCGGATTGCTTCATGCTGCGCATGGGGCGCTGGCAGCCCATGAGTGAGCCCATCAATGTGGACCGCGCGGTGGCAGAGGGGGCAGTTCCGCGCAGCGGCGCAAACCTTGCCGCAAGCTTTGCCGCGCAGCTGCAAAAAGAAACCGGGGCTAAAATCGGCTTGATTCCCTGCGCAGACGGTGGTACCCGCATCAGCCAGTGGCAACCGGGCGAGGTGCTGTTTGACCATGCAGTCTTTCAGGCAAAGCTGGCTATGCGCACCTCCGCGCTGACCGCGATCTTGTGGCATCAGGGCGAGAGCGACTGTCTTGCCCCGGAGCAGCTGGAAGCCTACCCGGAGCAGTTCTTGCGCACTATGCGGGCGTTCCGGGAAGAACTGGGCGATTTGCCCATCGTGGTGGGGGAACTGGGCTACCCGGAAAACAGTTTCCACGGAACTCCTGCAGAACTATTGAAGGAGTTCAACCATCGTCTGCCGGAACTGGCCGCGCAGCTGCCGAAGTGTGCCGTAGTTTCCGCCGCTGACCTTGCAGCCCGCCCGGACGGGCTGCATTTCACGACTGAAAGTCTGCGGACACTGGGTCTGCGCTATCTGGAAGCCTACAAGAGTCTGGTGTAAATGCCGGATTTCTTCAGGAAAGCAGTCGCTTTTCTGCTCGGATTGAAAAAAGCCGTAAAAAACGCTATACTTTCGCTCACGGAAGCAAAGGCGCTTGGTGAGAAGATCACCAGGCGCCTTTTTTGCACCCTGCGGCGCGGCTTTCGTTTTACGGCTGGGTCAGCACCTCCGGGTCACCGAGCTTATAGATGTGGGTCTTGGTCAGGCGGCGCATGGTGTCCTCGTGGTTGCGGCTGGCGTAGGCGGTGTACAGGATATCCATCACGTTCAGCTGGGAAAGCCGGGAGGACATGGCACCGTTGCGGAACAGGCTCTCGTTGGCGGCCACATACAGCACATGGTCGGCCAGCTGTGCCACCTCGGAGGGGTAGTAGCGGGTCACCGCAATGACCGGTGCGCCGCCCGCCTTCATCTCCTTGATGCACTGGATCATCTCCATGGTCTGCCCGGAGTAGGAGAACACGATGCCCACATCCTGCGCGGTGGCGTTGCGCGCCTGCAAAAGCTGCGAGTGGGAGTCCTCGTTGACCACGCAGGGCTTGTCCAGCCGCAGAAATTTCAGGTAGGTGTCCTTTGCCACGCACAGCGAGGAACCAATGCCGAACAACAGCACCGTGCGGGCGTTGGCAATCAGCTCCACACACTGTTCCAGCTCGTCCAGCAACAGCAGCCGCTGGGTGTCCAGCAGGCTCTGGATGTTCTTGTGGGTCACCTTTTCCACGATCTCCTGCAAACTGTCCTGCGGGGTGATATCCTTTTCCCGGTGGCTGCCGTTCTCCCCAAGGGTGGCAAGCTCCAGCGTCAGGGCGTGGCGCAGTTCCTTGTAACCCTGAAAGCCGATCGCCCGGCAGATGCGCACCACGCTGGAAGGGGAGGAGAAGGAGCGCCGCGCCAGCTCCCGGATGGTAAGGGTGGTGGTCTCGTCCGGGTTGTCCAGAATGAACTGTGCGATCTGCCGCTCGGTGCTGCTGAGGGAGGGCTGCACCTCCCGCAGGCGTAAAAGAACGTTCTGCATATCGATACCTCTGTTGTATTTCAGGATGGATTGAACAAGCTGCACAAAAAAGTCGTACTTGTAAGCAAAAATTTCAAAAACAATGCTTGCATAAAACATTGTACCACAAAATAGTCTTTTTGTGGACATTTTGTTTGAAAAAGTTTATACTTTAGTCACAATCACGCCGCAAGCGGTGCGGCGGAAACTGGAGGTGCAGGAAATGGGATTGAATCTGAGTGGGATGACCACCGAGACCCGCAACCCGCGCACGATGCAGCTGGACCAGATGTCCCCGCTGGAGATCGTGACTGTCATGAACGAGGAGGACGCCCGGGTACCGCTGGCCATTGCCAAGTGCCTGCCGCAGATCGCGCAGGCGGTCACATGGGCGGCAGAAGCCTTTGAAAAAGGCGGACGGCTGTTCTATATGGGCGCCGGTACCTCCGGCCGCTTAGGCGTGCTGGATGCCGCCGAGTGCCCGCCCACCTTCGGTGTGCCGAAGGAGATGGTGGTGGGGCTGATCGCCGGCGGCGAAAAAGCCTTCATTGAGGCCGTGGAGGGCGCAGAGGACAGCCGGGAGCTGGCTGTTGAGGATTTGAAAGCCCACGGCCTGACCGCAAATGACCTTGTGGTGGGCATTGCCGCCTCCGGCCGCACGCCCTATGTGCTGGGCGGTCTGGACTACGCCAAAAGCGTGGGCTGTCACACCGCCGCCATTGCCTGCAACATCGGCAGCGCCATCGGCAAGGCCGCAGAGCTTGCCATCGAGGTAAATTGCGGTCCCGAGGTGCTGACCGGCTCCACCCGGCTCAAGTCCGGCACGGCGCAGAAACTGATTTTGAACATGATCTCCACCGGTTCCATGGTGCGCACCGGCAAGGCCTACCAGAACCTGATGGTGGACGTGCAGCAGACCAACGAAAAGCTGCACACCCGCGCCGAGAATATCGTCATCGACGCCACCGGCGTGGAGCGGGAAAAAGCCCGCGCCGCCATTGATGCAGCGGGCGGCAGCGTAAAGACTGCCATTACCATGCTGCTGGCAGACTGCGATGCCAAGGAAGCCGCCCGGCGGCTGGAACGGGCACGCGGCCATGTGCGGGAGGCCATCCGGCTGGAAGTGCTGTAAGGCGCATTTGCACACCCATGTTCCTTAGCGGCAAAGGCCGCATCGGATATACACCTGTTTTAAAGGAGGACCCACTTATGACGAATGAAGAACTGGTCCGCGCGGCGCTGGAGAAAGTCGGCGGAAAGAGCAACGTTCTCACCGCAACCAACTGCATGACCCGTCTGCGGGTGCGCGTTAAAGATGACGCCAAGATCGACGACGAGGGCCTGAAGGCCATCGAGGGCGTAATGGGCATCGTGCATGACCGTACCGGCTATGTAGAGATCGTGGTCGGCCCCGGCAAGTGCCGCAAGTGCGCAGATATCTGCCGCGACATGGGCATCCCGGCAGACGCCGCCGCTTCCACCGCCAACGACTGGCAGACCAACAAGGCCGCAGTCAAGGCCGGGCAGAAGCAGAGCAAGGTCAAGGAGCTGTTCAAGACCTTTGGCGATATCTTTATCCCCCTGATCCCGGGCGTTGTGGCTTCCGGTCTGTGCGCCGGCATCAACTCCCTGATCGGTCAGGTGGTGCCGAACTACGCCGACATCCCCGCATTGGCCCTTATCAGCACCCTGCTGGGTCTGATGAACACCTGCTTCCTTGGTTACCTGACCGCATGGGTCGGCTACCGCGCAGCCGAAAAGTTCGGCGGCACCCCCATTCTGGGCGGTATGCTGGGCATGATCACCGGTCTGGACGGCATCAACAAGATCTCTTCCATTCTGGGTCTGTTCAACGAGGCTGTGCCGCTGGATTCCATCCTGCGTGCAGGCCGCGGCGGCGTGCTGGCCGTTGTGCTGGGCGCATGGTGCCTTGTCAAGATCGAGCGCTGGGTGCGCAAGTGGATGCCCGAATCTCTGGACATCGTGTTCACCCCGCTGATCACCATGATCCTGTGCCTCGTGCCCTATATCCTGATCATCATGCCCGCTACCGGCTATGTTTCCACCGCGCTGTGCTGGGTGGTTGAAAAGCTGTGCATGAGCGATATCCTGATCGTGCGCATCATTGCCGGTTATGTTTCCACCGCTCTGTTCCTGCCCATGGTCGCTATGGGTATGCACCATGGTCTGGTCGCTCTGTACTCCGTGCAGCTGGAGAGCTTTGGCTACGTTACCCTGTACCCCGCGCTGGCTATGGCTGGTGCAGGTCAGGTGGGCGCTGCTGTCGCTATCTACTTCAAGGCTAAGAAGTGCGGCAACACCCGTCTGAAGAACGTTATCACCGGCGCACTGCCCGCAGGTCTGCTGGGCATCGGCGAGCCGCTGATCTACGGCGTCACCCTGCCCATGGGCAAGCCCTTCATCAGTGCCGGTCTGGGCGCTGGTTTCGGCGGTGCCTTCGTCATGGCCATGCAGGTGGCTGCTACCGCTTGGGGCCCCTCCGGTCTGCTGGCTCTGTTCGTCATGACCGCCGGCCCTCACGGTGTGGCTGCTTCCGTTGGCTGCTACGCAGTGGGTCTGGTCATCTGCTACATCATGGGCTTTATCGTGACCAATGCAATGGTCTCTGTTGAGGACGTTGCCAATGCTTAAAACACTCGGACGGTCAGTGTATCTGACGCAGTTTGAGGAACAGCGTGCGTCGCTTTCCGCTTTTGCGGCAGGCGGCGCGCCTGTTTTTATCTCACTGCATATCAGCGAAGAATTTGATGCCGCTTACTGCGCCCGCGTGCAGGAAATGTGCGACTTTCTGGCGGCGCAGGGCTGGCGCATTCTGGCGGATGTGTCGGAAAAGACCATCCGGCAGTTCGGCTGCGCCGACCTGACCGCGCTGGCAAAGCGGCTGCACCTGTGGGGTCTGCGGCTGGACTACGGCTTCTCGCTGGAGCAGATGTGCGCCCTTGCGCAGCAGTTGCCCGTTGCCGTCAACGCCTCCACCACCACCCCGGAGGTGGCACGGCAGCTGGCGGCAGGCGGCGGCACGGTCATTGCCATGCACAACTTCTACCCCCGCCCGGAGACCGGCCTTGACCCGGAATTTCTGCGCGAGAGCACCACAGCTTTGCAGGCAGAGGGCTTGCAGGTGTACGGCTTTATCCCCGGCGACGCCCTGCTGCGCGGCCCGCTGTACAAGGGTCTGCCTACGCTGGAAGCCCACCGCACCGCCGCCCCTTCGGCAGCCTTTGCGGACTTGGCGCTGAACTACGGGCTGGACGGCATTTTTGCGGGCGACCCGGAGGTCAGCACCCGGGAGCAGGAGTACATCCGCCACTTCTGCACCACCGGCGAGCTCTGCCTGCCGGTCGCCCTGCGCCCCGGCTACGAGACGCTGTACGACCGCACCTTTACCTGCCGCCCGGACTCGCCCAAAGGGCTTGTGCGGTATCAGGAATCCCGGCTCTACTCCTGCTTTGGCAGCACCGTGCAGCCGGATAACTGCACAGAGCGCCGCCGCCGCTGCGTGACCATGGATAACATCGGCTACGGGCGCTACTCCGGCGAAATTCAGCTCATGCGCACCGACCTGCCCGCAGACGAAAAGGTGAACGTCATCGGCGAAGTGCCCGCAGAATACGACCTGCTGCTGGACTGCATTAAGCGCGGAAAGACCTTCCGCATGGTAAAAACATCATAAAAACAAGCACCGGAGCGTCCGCAGACGCTCCGGTGCTTGTTT
The DNA here is from genome assembly GCF_003482185.1 of Faecalibacterium sp. OM04-11BH. Lineage (NCBI taxonomy): Bacteria > Bacillati > Bacillota > Clostridia > Eubacteriales > Oscillospiraceae > Faecalibacterium > Faecalibacterium sp. OM04-11BH. Next base: position 191,300 of record NZ_QULS01000004.1, on the reverse strand, counting down.
TTGTTTATTTATTGATTCTTTCTCGGATACACAAAGGCATCGCGGCGGTACACCGCCACGAGATATGCCGCCATGAAGCACCAGATGATGGGCTCGCACAGGATAACGGCGTTGTAGGCGTAGCGCGGGATGAACACCAGCACAAAAATCACCTTGCCCACCAGCTCGATGACGCTGGAAAACAGCGGCAGCACCTTCTGCCCAAGGCTCTGCAGGGCGTACCGGGTGCACAGCAGCACTCCCAGCACCGCGTAGAACGGCGCGTTCCACATCAGATACCGTGCACCGTTTTCCAGCACGAGGGGCGCGGTGGAGCCGGAGATCAGCTGCACCAGCTGCCGGGCAAAAAGCTGCATCAGCACCACCTCTGCCGCCATGATGACCACCGAGCACAGGTACATGGTGCGCATTCCCTTGCGCACCCGCTCCGGCTGACCTGCGCCCCGGTTCTGGGAGACGAAGGTAGAACCGGCGTTTGCCATGGAGATCAGCGGCATACTGGTAAAGGAGAACAGCTTGCGCGCGGCGGTGTGCCCTGCAATGGTCAGTGTGCCCAGCCCGTTGATGCCGTATTGCAGCACCACCGAACCCGCCGACACGATGCTGCTCATCAGCCCCATGGAGATGCTCTGGCTGAACAGCTCCCAGTACAAATGCTGTCCCACCGCCCAGTGCCTGCGGGCGGGCAGCAGCAGCGGCACGCGGCGCATCACATACAGAATGCACAGCACCACCGAGATGCCCTGTGCAATGACGGTAGCCACCGCCGCACCCTGTACGCCCATGCCCAGCCCGGCAATGAACCACAGATCCAGCGCCACGTTCAGCCCGGAGCTGATAAGCAAAAACACCAGCGGCATCACGCTGTTGCCGATGGCGCGCAGCAGTCCGGCGCACAGGTTATAAAGGAACATCACTAAAACGCCCAAATCGATGACGATGATGTACCGGTAGGCGTCCTCTAAAATCTCTGCGGGGGTGTCCAGCAGCTGCAAAAGCGGCCGCAGGCCGAAAAAGCCCGCCGTGGTAATGACAAAGCTTGCGCAAAGCCCGATGACCAGCGACCCGGCCACCGTTCTTTTGAGCAGATCCTCGTCCTGTGCCCCGTAGGAGCGCGCAGCCACGATGGAAAGCCCGTTGCCGATGCCGATGCCAAAGCCCACCAGCAGCTCGTAGATGGACCCGCAGGAGCCGATGGCGGCCAGTGCGCTATCGCCCAGCACGTTGCCCACGATCATGGTATCCACGGTATTATACAGCTGCTGGAATAAATTGGACACCAGAATGGGCAGCATGAACAGAAAAAGGTTCTTGAAAATAGGCCCGTGCAGCAGGTCTGTATTCCGGTTAAAGAGGTTTGTTTTCAGGGGTCGCGTCTGGGTCATAGGATTCCTTTCTTCGCGCAAAAAGGAGGCCGTTGCACAAAAACTGTGCAGTGGCCTCTTTTGCGGTAAAACGATTTTGAATGCCCTCCGCCTTCGCTCTGGGCATATTCAGTGGAAAAATTATTTTTATTTCGCAATTCTGGAAAATCTGCGGATTTTCCAGAATTGCTTTTTCACGGGTGGGGTTTTGGAACGAACTTCCTCAGAGAGGGAGCCTTTGGCATGGTTGGAAAGCTTCTCATTGCACCTGAAGCTTTAGCAATGTGCCTTAAACCTTGGCTCCCCCTTCGGGGGAGCTGGCGCGGGAGCGCCTGAGAGGGTTATTTATAACTCCTGCTCTTCAAACCCGTTGACGGTCAGCACAGTCAGGGCGGTAAAGCCTGCGGCCTTGATGGCGGCGGCGGCTTCGTCAAAGCCGAAGGTCAGCGCGGCGGTGTCGTGGGCGTCGGCGGTGATGATCACCCTGCCGCCCAGCTTGTTCCACTCGCCCAGCAGCCATGCGCCGGGGTAGAAGTCCTTGCGGTAGCCCCGGTATACGCCGCCGGTGTTCACTTCCAGAATGCAGTCGTTCTCCCGGGCGGCGTGCAGCGCCTTGAGTGCTGCTGCCTTGTAGCGGGGAGACTCTTCGTCAAAGAAGCTGCCGTCCGCGTTCAGCTTTTTGACAAGGTCGATGTGTCCCAAAATGTCCGGCTTTTTGGCGGCGATCTTCTCCACCTCGGCAAAATAAGCTTCCACCGCTGCCAGCGGGTCACCGTCAAAATCGTTATTGATGCAGTCTCGCAGATCCTCGGGGCGGAAATCAATTTCGTAGTATTTCCCGGTGTTCTTGCCGTACAGATGGTGCGCGCTGCCGATCCAGTAATCAAAGCCTTTGGGCGTGCCCTCGCTCAGCAGATCCCACTCGATGCCGCACAGGATATCCACCTTGCCCCGGTACTCGTTTTTCAGCTTGGCAATAGTGGCGCGGTACAGGGCAGTGCGGCCGGGGGTCATGCAGTATTCGCGGTCAGGCTTTGTGTAGCTGTGGCCGCTGAAGCCAAGGGTGGTCAGCCCCTGCGCACAGGCGGCACCCGCCATCTGCTGCAAGGTATTTTTGCCGTCACACAGGGTAGAGTGGCAATGTACGCTGGATTTTCTGTAATCTGCCATAGGCTTCTCACTGCATCCTTTCCTGCTTGACCTTGTGGTCGATGACGTGGCGCTTTTCCAGCTCCCGGGTCACATCCTCTACGGTGATGCCCGCACTGACCATCAGCACCAGTACATGATAGGCAAGGTCGCTGATCTCGTAGACCGTCTCGGCCTTGTCCTCTTTTTCGCCCGCAATGATGACCTCGGTGCACTCTTCGCCCACCTTTTTCAGGATCTTCTCCTTGCCCTTTTCAAACAGGTAGGTGGTGTAGCTGCCTGCGGTGGGGGTATCCTTGCGGCCCTTAATAAGCTCGTACAGCCCCTGCCAGCTGAACTGCTTCAGCTCCGGGGAGACGTATACCTCGTTGAAAAAGCAGCTTTCCGCTCCGGTGTGGCAGGCGGGGCCGTCCTTCACCACCTCTACCACCAGCGCATCGGCGTCGCAGTCGGCGGTAATGGACACCACCCGCTGCACATTGCCGCTGGTCTCGCCCTTGCGCCAGATCTCCTGACGGCTGCGGCTCCAGAACACGGTGCGCCCCTCGGCAATGGTCAGCGCCAGCGTCTCGGCGTTCATGTAGGCAAGGGTGAGCACCTGCTTTGTGTAGTGATCCTGCACGATGGCGGGGATCAGGCCTTTTTCATCAAATTTCAGTTCCATGACGGTTCTCCCTCCCCGGATGGGGATACTGTTGTATTTTATCGGATTCAAGACAAAAATGCAAGGTGTTTCTGTGTTTTTTACAGCCGCATCTCCACGCCGTTGGCGTTCAGGTACTCCTTCAGCTCCCGGATGCCCAGCAGCTTCTGGTGGAAGATGCCCGCCGCCAGCCCGGCGTCGATGCCCTTGTGGTGAAACAGCTCCAGAAAATCCTCTTTTTTGCCCGCGCCACCGCTGGCAATGATGGGGATATTTACCCGGGCGGCCACCGCGTCCAGCATTTCAAGGTCGAAGCCGTTGCGCACGCCGTCGGTGTCGATGCTGTTCAGGCAGATCTCGCCCGCGCCGTGGGCGGCGCACCAGCTTACCCAGTCCAGCGCATCCCGGCCGGTATCCTCGCGCCCGCCTTTGGCGAACACCCGGAACTGGCCGTTCACCCGCTTCACATCTGCGGAAAGCACCACGCACTGGTCGCCGTAGCGCTGCGCGGCGGCGGGGATCAGCCCGGGGTCTTTCAGCGCGCCGGAGTTGACGCTTACCTTATCCGCGCCGCATTTCAGCACCCGGTCAAAATCCTCCAGTGTGTTGATGCCGCCGCCCACGGTCAGGGGGATAAAAATTTCCCCCGCCACCCGGGTCAGGATGTCGGTAAAAAGGGCGCGTCCCTCAAAGCTGGCGGTGATATCGTAAAACACCAGCTCGTCCGCCCCGGCGGCATTGTACAGCCGTGCCATCTCCACCGGGTCGGCTACGTCCTTGATGCCCTCAAAGTTCGTGCCCTTGACCACCCGGCCGTCGCGCACGTCCAGACAGGGGATGATGCGTTTGGTTATCATAAAGCTCCCTCTTTCTCAGTCCTGCACCAGCTGCACGCAGCGGGCAAGGTCCAGCGCGCCGGTGTACAGACTTTTGCCCAGAATGGCGGCTGCTGTGCCCATCTGCTGCAATTCCAGCAGCTCTGCCTCGGAGGAGATGCCGCCGCTGGCGGTAAAGGCCACCCCGGGCACCTCTGCCGCCAGCTGCCGGTAAAGGCTCAGGTTTGTGCCCTGCATCGCGCCGTCACAAGCAATGTCGGTGTAGATGATGGCGGTGCAGCCGGCTTCTGCCAGCCGCTTACAGAAGGCAACGCCCGGCTCGGCGCTGACCTCCTTCCACCCGTGGATGGCAACATAGCCGTCCTTAGCGTCCACGCCCACGGCGATCTTGTCGCCGTATTTTTGCAGCATCCGGGCGGTAAAGGCAAAATCCGTCACCGCCACGCTGCCCAGAATGCAGCGCCCCACCCCGAGGGAGAGGTATTTTTCAATGCGCTCCTCGGTGCGGATGCCGCCGCCTACTTCGATGTATAAACCGCCCTGCTTTGCCAGCGCGGCAATGGTATCGTAGTTGGAAAGGGTGCCGTCCTTGGCACCGTCCAAGTCCACCACATGAAGATTTTTTGCCCCGGCGGCCACAAAGCTGCGTGCCTGTGCGCAGGGGTCCTGCCCGTAAACGGTCATGCGGTCGTAGTCGCCCTGTGTCAGGCGCACCACCTGCCCGCCGCGCAGGTCAATGGCTGGAAATAGCTGCATACATTATGACCCCTCTCGTGAAAATGCGTTTGGAGCGGCCCGCAGGCCGCGACAAACGCGAAATTAAAAATAATTTTTCCGCTGAATATGCCCAGAGTGCAACAACGACGACCGCCGCCAGTGGCGGAAACAGGGAGGAGTTGTTGGGGCAGCGGCCAGCAAGACGCAAGTGCCGCCCAAGGCACGATGCGGATGCTGGGTGCCGCAACCCGATAGCGGAGGGCATTTAAAATCGTTTTGCTCGGTGACTGAGAGGGCGTGCCCGCTTACAATTCGCTGAACGCCTTGAGGATCCGCAGCCCGGTATCGCCGCTTTTTTCCGGGTGGAACTGGGTGCCGTACACCCGCCCCGCCCGCACCGCGCCGGTGACCGGGATGGAATAATCGCTGACGGCAAGGGTGCTTTCGGCGCAGTTTTTGCCGTAATAGCTGTGGACGTAGTACACATACTCGCCCTCGCGGATGTAGCGGAACAGGGGATCGTCCTTTACGATGTGCAAAGCGTTCCAGCCCATCTGCGGCACTTTCAGCTCTTTGTCCGCAAGGTCGGGCCCCAGCGGGCAGACCTCGCCTTTGATAAAGCCCAGCCCGGCGTGCTCGCCGTACTCGTAGCTTTTTTCAAACAGCAGCTGCATCCCAAGGCAGATGCCGAGCAACGGCTTCTCTTCCGCCTGCTCCTTCAGCACCGGCACAAGGCCGGTGGCGGTAAGCTTTGCCATGGCATCCCCGAATGCGCCCACCCCCGGCAGGATAAGCCGGTCGGCGGCGCGGATGGCATCGGCGTCGGCGGTGACCACTGCCTGCAGCCCCAGCTGCTGCAAGCTGGAACGCAGGCTGAACAGGTTGCCCACCCCGTAATCAAGAATGGCGATCATACCAGCAGTCCTTTCGTGGAGGGAATCTCGTCCCGGTGTGCCGCGTCGATGCGCACAGCTTCGGCCAGCGCGTGGCCCGCGCCCTTGAAGCAGGCTTCCAGAATGTGGTGGGTGTTCTCGCCCGCAAACTGCACAAAATGGACGGTGGCGGGCACGCTGCGGGCAAAGCCGTACCAGAACTCCTTGGCGCACTCCACGTCAAAATCGCCCACCTTTTCGGTCTGGCAGCGGATGTCCCAGTTCAGGGTGCACCGGCCGGAAAGATCCACCGCACACAGCACCAGCGCCTCGTCCATGGGCAGGTAAAAGCTGCCGTAGCGGCAGATGCCGCGCATCTCGCCCAGCGCCCGGGCAAAGGCCTGTCCCAGCGTAATGCCCACGTCCTCGGTGGTGTGGTGGTAGTCCACCTGTACATCGCCGTGGCAGGTGAGCACCAGATCAAACCGCCCGTGCCGGGCAAACAGTTCCAGCATGTGGTTCAGAAAGCCGCATCCGGTGTCGATCTCGTAGCGACCGGTGCCGTCCAGATCAAGGGTCAGCTCGATCTGGGTCTCGTTGGTGCTGCGTTCCAGCGTTACCATGCGCTCTGCCATTGTCACACCTCCAGTATTTTGTCCACGGCGTCCATCAGTGCCTGCATCTGCTCCGGCGTGCCGATGGTGATGCGCAGCCAGTTTTCAATGCGCGGCGCATCAAAATGCCGCACCAGAATGCCGTTTTCTTTTAACTTTTTGTATAGCACGCCGCCGTTTATCCGTTCTGTGCTGGCAAATACAAAGTTTGCGCGGCTGTCCAGCACGGTAAAGCCTCGGTCGGTCAGCTGCTGCATCGTCCATGCGCGGGTGTCCATAATGGCGGCGCGGGTCTTTTCAAAGTAGGCGGTATCCTCCAGCGCAGCCTGCCCGGCCTTCAAAGTCAGGCGGTTGATATTGTAGGGGTTCAGGCTGAACTTGACCCGGTTCAAATCGGCGATCAGCGCCGCATTGCCCATGGCAAGCCCCAGCCGGGCCCCCGCCAGCTGCCGGGATTTGGAGAAGGTCTGCACCACCAGCAGGTTTTCGTATTGGTCGATAAGCGGCACACAGCTCTCGCCGCCAAAGTCCACATAGGCTTCGTCCACAATGACCACGCTGTCCGGGTTTGATCGCAAAATGCCCTCGATGGCATCCCGGGGCAGGCACAGCCCGGTGGGAGCGTTGGGGTTTGCGATGACGATGGTCTCGTGCAGACCGTGGTAATCGGCGGGGTCAAGGGTGAAGTCCTCTTTCAACGGAATGATATGGGTGGGGATGTGCAGCAGGCTGCACCACACGCCGTAGCAGCCGTAGGTGATATCCGCAAAGGCCAGCGGGTGGCTCTCGTCACAGAAGGCGCGCAGCGCAAAGAACAGGTTCTCGTCGCTGCCGTTGCCGGGCATGACCTGGGAAGGCTGCAAGCCGAAATGCGCCGCCGCCGTGCGCAGCAGCTGGGCACAGGCGGGGTCGGAGTAAAGGCGCAGCTTTTCCACCTCGGCTTCGCTCACGGCTGCCACCACCCGGGGCGACGGCAGATAGGGGCTTTCGTTGGTATTCAGTTTGATGTACTGCTGATCCTGCGGCTGCTCCCCGGGTGTGTAGGGGGTGACAGCGGACAGGGCAGGGGAAAGAAAACGGCTCATAATGGTTTCCTCTTACTTTTCATACCGGATGGTCACGCTGCGGGCGTGGGCGTGCAGACCCTCGCGCTCGGCAAAGTCTGCAATGCGGGGCGCAACGGCTTCCAGCGCGTCCCGGGTGTAGTAGATGAAGCTGGACTTCTTGACGAAATCGTCCACGCCCAGCGGGCTGGAAAAGCGTGCGGTGCCGCTGGTGGGCAGGGTGTGGTTGGGGCCTGCAAAGTAATCGCCCAGCGCCTCCGGCACGTTGCGGCCAAGGAAGATGCTGCCCGCGTTGCGGACCTCGTTCAGCACGCCGAAGGGGTCCTCCACGCAGACCTCCAAGTGCTCCGGCGCGATGATGTTGCAGGCCTCGATGGCCTTGTGCAGGTCGGTGCAGAGGATGATCTTGCCATTATCGTCCACGCTGGCGCGGGCAATGGCGGCGCGGGGCAGCTGCGGAATTTGTACCTCCAGTTCTGCCTGTACCGCCTTGGCAAGGGCTTCGCTGTCGGTCACCAGCACCGGACTTGCCAGCCTGTCGTGCTCGGCCTGACTCAACAGGTCTGCCGCCACCCACGCGGGATCGCAGCTGCCGTCTGCCAGCACCAGAATTTCACTGGGGCCTGCGATCATATCAATGCCCACCTTGCCGAACACCTTGCGCTTGGCGGTGGCAACGTAGATATTGCCGGGGCCCACGATCTTATCCACCGCCGGGATGCTCTGGGTGCCGTAGGCCAGCGCCGCCACAGCCTGTGCGCCGCCGGTCTTGAAAATTTTAGTTACTCCGGCGGTGGCGGCAGCGGCCAGAATGACCGGGTTCACCTTGCCGTCCTTCCCGGCGGGGGTGGTCATGACGATCTCGGACACCCCTGCCACCTTGGCGGGGATGACGTCCATGAGCACGGTGGAAGGGTACGCCGCCGTGCCGCCGGGCACATACACACCGGCCTTTTCAATGGGAGTATATTTCTGCCCCAGCACAATGCCGGGGCGGTCGTTCATCACAAAATTCTTGTGCACCTGCTGGCGGTGGAACTGCTCGATGTTCTCCGCCGCCTGCCGCAGGGTCTCGAGGAAATACGGGTCCATGCCCGCAAAGGCTTCGTCGATCTCGGTCTGTGTCACCTGTAAATTTTCGATCGTTGCGCCGTCAAATTTCAGGGCGTAGTCCTTCAGGGCGTCGTCGCCACGGGCGCGCACGTCCGCAATGATGGCGTCCACCACGTCCTCTACGTTCTTTTCGGCGCGGATGTCCCGGTTCAGAATTTCCTCCGGCTTCAGCTCGTCAAAATTATACAGCTTTATCATTTCTCTTCCTCCTGCTTGTGCAAGGTGTCGCGCAGCTTTTCCAGCATGGTGTCCATCTGCCGGTGCTTGAACTGGTAGCTGGCCTTGTTGGCGATGAACCGCGCCGAGATGGGCATGAACTCGGTGACCACCTGCAGGCCGTTCTCCCGCAGGGTGGTGCCGGTCTCCACGATGTCCACGATGACATCCGAAAGCCCAAGGATGGGTGCCAGCTCAATGGAGCCGTTCAGCTTGATGATATCGATATCCCGCCCCATGGAGGCGTAGTAGCGTTTTGCAATGTTGACGAACTTGGTGGCTACCCGCACCGGGCGGCTGGGGTCGTCCCGGTAGCCCGCCGGGGCGGCTACGCACATCCGGCAGCGGCCAAGGCCGGTGTCCAGCAGCTCGTATACATCGGCGGCGGCTTCGGTCAGGATATCCTTGCCCACGATGCCCACATCGGCCGCGCCGTGCTCCACATAGATGGCCACGTCGCTGGGCTTGACTAGAAAATACCGGATGCCCGCCGCCGGGTTCTCCACCACCAGCTTGCGGGTGGCGTTGTAGTCCTCCGGGCAGCCGTAGCCGATGCCAGCCAGCAGATTGTAGACCTTGTCGCCCAGCCGCCCTTTGGGCAGCGCCACGTTCAGCATCACCTTGCCGGTGTCCTGATGCTGCACCGGCGGCATCGCGTTCAGCCGGTCCAGCTCGTCCAGATACACCGCAAAGCCGATAGCACCCGCCCCGGGGGTGAACTTTTGCAGCAGCAGGTCGTACCGCCCGCCCTTCAGCAGCGGGCGGGGCAAAGCCTTGAGATAGCCCTGAAACACAAGGCCGTTGTAGTATTCCATCTCACCGGCTAAGGTCAGGTCTAACCGGATGCTGCCGCCCGCCTGTCCCAGTGTGGGTGCTAAGGCGGTCAGCTCTGCCACGGCGGCAGTCATAGCGGGGTTGCGGCAGAGCGCTGCCGCCTTGGAAAGGGTAGCAGCGTAGCCGCCGGAAAGTTCCAGCACCCCGCACAAGGCGTCTGCCGCCGTTTCAGAAAGCCCCGCAGAAAGCGCGGCGGCGCGCAGCTCGTGGGCGTTTTTCTGCCGCAGCTTTTCCAGTAGCAGTGCCCGGGCGGCCTCCGGTACGCCCAGCGCATCGAACAGGCCGAACAGGTAACCCATGTGGCTGACCTCCAGCACCCACTCTGCGCCCAGCGCCGCCAGCGACTGCGCCGCCAGACACACCGCCTGCTGCACCTCGGCTTCGCCCACAGCGCCCAGCAGTTCCAGACCCATCTGGGAGATCTCTTTAAAGGTGTGGCTTTCGGCAGAGGGACGGTAGACGTTCTCGTGGTAGTAGTACCGCAGCGTCTCGCCCGGGGCGGGCTGTGCCGTCTTGGCAATGGACAGGGTCACGTCCGGCTTGAGCGCCAGCAGACGGCCATCCAAATCGGTAAAAGTGATGACCTGCTCCGACGACAGAAAGCTGCGGTTCTCCTGATACAGGCTGTACTCCTCGAACCGTCCCATGTGGTACTTGCGGCAGCCTGCCGTCTCGTACAGGCTGCGCAGCGCAAAGGAGGCACGCTCCTTTGGCTGCAGATGCTCCAGACTGAACTCCATCCTGCTCCCTCGTTTCTTTCCCTGCGCCGGCACAATTCCGGCGTCTCTATACACAAAAACATCCGGCGCGGCATCCTCCGCGCCCATAGTATGAAAGGCTTCTGTCCTTATTTTACTTTATCTGGGTAAAGTTGTAAAGCATGAAAGTGACGTCTTTTCCATTCTTATCCTACAATTTTTCAGTGCGTTTGTACAGAAAGGCGAAAATTTTTCAATCCATCAGCCCCTCTCGTGAAAATGGAGCACCGGAGCGTCCGCAGACGCTCCGGTGCTCCGAAATTATAAATATTCTTTCCGCTGATTATGGCCAGAGCAAAGCGGAGGCCATTCCAAATCGTCCCACCTGTTCGCAACCTTGTGTTCCGTCACACAAAGGCGTATACTGGGGCAAAAAGGAGGCGTTTGCCATGTGGTTCGTTTACGCGCTGGGGTCGGCGGTGTTTGCCGCCCTTACCTCGATTCTGGCAAAGATCGGCATCGAGGGGGTCAACTCCACCCTTGCCACCGCCATCCGCACGGCGGTGGTGCTGCTGATGAGCTGGGGCATGGTGTTCCTTACCGGTACGCAGGCCGGTATTGCGGAGATCTCCCGCCGCAGCTGGCTGTTTCTGGTGCTGTCCGGCCTTGCCACCGGCGCAAGCTGGCTGTGCTACTACCACGCGTTGCAGATCGGTGCAGCGTCCAAGGTAGTGCCCATTGATAAGCTCAGCGTGGTCATCACCCTTGCGCTGGCTTTTGTGGTGCTGCACGAGCCCTTTACCGCCAAAAGCCTCATCGGCTGCGCCCTCATCACCGCCGGCACACTGTTTATGGTGCTGTAACGGTCAGGGATGCACTCCGGGCGTTTTCATGGGGAAGAACGCATTACAAAAACCGTTCCAGCTGGATGCGGTTATCCTCTTCAAAATCCTGCAGCCGCTGGGCAAGGCGCTTTGCGCCCGGGGCAGCGTTGGGGTAGTCCTTGCAGCTTTTTACGCAGTCCACCACCCCCATGCCGCTGCCCTGTGTGAGCATCTCCGCCAGATTGCGTGTGGACTTGTCCGTGAGGGTCTTGAGCCCGATGCCCATTTTCGTGTTCAGCTTTGCCATGGTGCTCTGCCCCTGTGCGCTGCCGCCGCAGGCTTCTATGGCGGTGTGCGCCTCCTGATTGAGCTGATGATAAATGTTGCGCTGGCGCAGCAGTTCGGCCTTGAACTGTACATCGTTGGTCATGGGTAAAATCTGCTCCAAGGTGTTCTTGCCCATCTCGGTGTTCTGCACCACCGCTTCCAGCAGGTTCAGGTTGTCGTTTTTCTGGTTTTCCATACAAAAAATCCCCCTTTGGCACCTAGTATGTGCCCAAAGGGGGATTATATACGTTATTTCTCAGCAGATCTTATTGCCGCCGGAGATCTGGATGCCGCGCAGCCGCTCGTCACAGATGGCGTACAGGCGCTGCCAGCAGTTGGCGGCGCTGTCCAGCTCGTCCAGCCCTGCCACTGCGACGCTCAGGGTAAAGGGCACTCGCTTCATCATCCCCATGGAAGTGACGCACTCGTGGGGCATTTCGGCGTAGATATTCCGCATCTGCTCGGCCAGCTGGCCGCCGTCCATATCCAGACAGCCCACCACAAAGGTGGTGCCGGTCAGGCGGCAGACGATCTGACTACCCGGGATATCGAAATACTTTTTCCACTGGTTTGCCACAAAGCAGATCAGCTGATCCATCACCGGCTGACCGTAGGTGTCCCGCAGCTGCGCGCCGTGATCCAGCGATATCAGCGCCACAGCGGCCTTGCGCCCCTGCTCTGCCCAGCGGTCCAGCTCGGCGGCGATCACGGTCTCCAGATAGCGGCGGTTGTACACGCCGGAAAGAAAATCGTGGTTCAGGTCCTCGCGGCACAGCTCCCGCTCACGGGCGCTCATGCGCTCTTCCGGCAGCAGATTGCCTGCCAGCGGAGCGGACATGGTGATCCGCCACAGCTTGCCGTCTGCCCGCACCGTGCGGTGCAGCACACAGCTTACCCGCCCGTTGCACAGGGTATAGCTCACCTGCAAGCCCTCGTCCTGCCAGCCGGTGTCCTGTGGCAGCTCGTCCAGCAATACCGTCTCAAACGCAGCCTGTGCGCCCTCGACAAAGGCGCGCAGATCCTGCTCTGTCCATTCTCTGTCCATCTGTAATTTCCCCATCATCAGTACGCGCCGCCGCTTCCGACGGGCGAAATTCCAATTTTCCCACAAATCCGGGAACTTACGGCTATTATACCATTGAAATACAGATTTTTCCAGCAAAACGCACAAATTTTTACGGCAGTTTTTACAATTCTGTCAAATTGCTGATTTTTTCACGTTTTGAACGTCTGCATTGCAGCGGCAGTACACGGCGCATTCGGCTTCGATCTGCGCGGCAAGGGCTTTGGAGTCAAAACCGGCCTTGGCACGCCATGCCCAGTTGCCGCCCAGCTTGCCCGGGGTGTTCAGGTGCGCTTCGGCACCCAGACCCAGCCAGTCGTACATGGGAATGATGGCTCTGTCCGCCACCGAGCCCAGCGCCGCCCGCAGCAGCGCGGTGCGCGCGGCGGCAGTCTTGACCGCTGCCACCTCCTTGGCGGTGGGCTTGCAGGGGGTAAGGTGCAGATAGGCTGCGGCGGTGGCCTTTTCCTTTTCGGAAGCGCCGTTCTCCCACCAGTCGGTCAGGGTAGTGTTGTCGTGGGTGCCGGGGTAGACCACGCCGTTCTTGACGTGGTTATGGGGCAGATACTCGTTGTCCCCGCCGCCGAAGGCGAATTGCAGCACCTTCATGCCCGGGAAGGTGCTGTCGGCCAGCAGCTTGCGCACGCTGGGGAACAGTTCGCCCAAGTCCTCGGCAATGATGGGCAGCTTGCCCAGTGCAGCTTCCAGCGCATCGAACAGCTCCATGCCGGGGCCGTTCTCCCACTTGCCGGTGCGGGCGGTGGTGCTGGTGGCCGGGATGGCCCAATAGGTGTCAAAGCCGCGGAAGTGGTCGATGCGCAGCAGATCGTAGATGCCCAGTGCGTGGCGCACCCGCTGAATCCACCAAGCGTAGCCGGTCTTTTTGTGGTACGCCCAGTCGTACAGGGGGTTGCCCCACAGCTGGCCGTCTGCGGAGAAATAGTCCGGCGGACAGCCCGCCACCCGGGCAAAGCGGCCGTCGGCGTCCAGCTCAAACAGCTTGCCGCCCACCCATGCGTCCACCGAGTCAGCAGAGACGTAGATGGGGATATCGCCCAGGATCTGCACGCCCTTTTCGTTGGCATAGGTCTTGACGGCCTGCCACTGGACGCTGAACTTGTACTGCACAAACTTCCAGAAACCGATCTCCTCTTCGTTTGCGGCAGCAAAGGCGGCCAGTGCAGCCTTGTCGCGGCGGCGGTAGGGGGCGTCCCACTCCACCCAGTTCTTCATCTTGTTGGCGACTTTCAGCGCCATGTACAGGGCGTAGTCCTCCAGCCAGTCCTCGTTGGCAAGGGTAAAGGCGTAGTAGTCGTCGGGGTAGTAGTAGGTGCAGCCGTGCAGCCCGGCGCACTGGCTGCGCCATGCGGCGTAGGCCTTGCGCAGCACCGCAAAGCGGCTGACGTACAAAGTGCCGTAGTCCACTTCCAGCGGGTTTTTGCCCCAGCTTTCTGCCTTGAGGTCTGCGGCGGTCAGCAGACCTTCTTTTTCCAGCGCTTCCAAGTCCACAAAATAGGGGTTGCCCGCAAAGGCAGAGCAGCTCTGGTAGGGGCTGTCGCCGTAGCCGGTGGGGCTGAGCGGCAGCAGCTGCCAGATCGTTTGTCCTGCTGCAGACAGGAAATCCACAAATTGAAATGCCGCCTTGCCAAAGCAGCCGATCCCATAAGGGCCGGGCAGACTGGATACCGGCATCAGAATACCACTTTCACGCATGATCCGTTACCTTCCTCGCTGTCAATTTTCGGGAATATTCGTTGTTTCCTATCATAACATAACCGCAAACTATTTTCCACAGGCAAAAATCGTGGTATACTGGTTTTTATGGGGTACCCCCTCAGCTTCGCTGCGCTCAGCAGCTCCCCCAAGGGGGTGCCTTTGGCATGGTTGGAAAGTTTGTGGTTTGACCGGAAAGTTCCTGCCTGCTTTCAGCGTGCAAAGACGCTCCGCTGGGCCAGAGGCAGGGAGGGGTGTTCCGACTCCCCCCTCCCTACCTCTGGACTCCACCCACCCCGCAACGGGCCAAGGGCTACTCGCCCTTGACAATCCTAAAACAGAAGTCGAAGCACAAAAAAGCTAGCGCTGCGCCAGTCGGCGCTATCGCTTTAACGCTTTTTTCGCTTCTCCATTTATAGCCCCTCAGTCGCTGCGCGACAGCTCCCCCGAGGGGGAGCAAGCGGAGGGCATTTTCAATCGTTCTATCTACAGGAGGTACTCGCGCGATGCAGCGCACAGAAAAATATTTTGAGCAGGACGCTTTCCGCACCGGATGCGAAAGTGTCATCCTTGCCGCAGAGCCGGACGAAAAGACCGGCGGCGGGCGCATCGCGCTGGACGGCACGGTGTTCTACCCAGAGGGCGGCGGTCAGCCCGCCGACCGGGGCACGCTGACCCTGCCGGACGGCACGGTGCTGCAGGTGCAGGACGTCCACGAGCAGGCGGGCGTTATCTGGCATACGGTGGATGCCCTGCCCGCTGCCGCCGCGCCCGGCGCAGCCGTTGCCGGCTGCATCGACTGGGACTGGCGGTTCGATAAGATGCAGCAGCACACCGGCGAGCATATCCTCTCCGGCATCCTGCACCAGATGTTCGGGGCGGAGAACGTGGGCTTCCATGTGGGCACCGAGGCCGTGCGCATGGACACCAGCGTGCCCATCAGCCCCGAGGGGCTGCGGCAGGCGGAGCTTGCCGCCAACCGCATCGTGTGGCAGGATGTGCCGGTGCTCATCAGCTACCCCACCCGGGAGGAACTTGCCGCCCTTGTCTACCGCTCCAAAAAAGAGATCGAGGGGCAGGTGCGCATTGTAACCATCCCGGGCGCGGACGTCTGCGCCTGCTGCGGCACCCACACCCGCACCACCGGTCAGGTGGGGCAGATCAAGATCCTTGCCAGCGAGAACTACAAGGGCGGCGTGCGGCTGAGCGTGGTGTGCGGCGCCCGTGCACTGACGGCGGCGCAGGCCATGCGCGCCCGGCAGGCAGACATCGGTGCGCTGCTTTCTGCTAAGGCCGACCAGACGGCTGTGGCGGTGCATCGCGTCTACGACGAGTATACCGCACTCAAGTTTACACATTTTGGACTGTGCAGCCAGCTGTTTGACGCCCTTGCGCAGCTGACCGCGCCCGATGCGGACGCCATCCGCACCCTGCCGGGGCTGGACCCGGACGGGCTGCACCGGCTGGCTGTGCGCCTGACCGAAGCCACCACCGGCCTGTGCGCCGCCCTGACCCCCACCGAAAAAGGCACCGGCTACTGCCTTGCCCGGCGGGACGGCGATGTGCGCGCCCTGACCAAAGCACTGAACGCTGCCCTGAACGGGCGCGGCGGCGGAAAGCCCGGCATCTGTCAGGGCAGCTGCGCCGCCACCCCGGAGCAGGTGGAGAGATTTTTGAAGGAGAACAACAAACTATGAGAATGCGTTTCAAACCCTATGCCCACGACGAACTGATGGCCGCGGATTTCCATGTGCACGAACCCCTCATCTGGGGCGGCAAGTGGCACGGCCAGTATGCCCGCCCGGAGCAGCCCTTTATTCTGGAACTGGGCTGCGGCAAGGGCGGCTTCATCTCCCAACTGGCCTGCGCCCACCCGGAAAACAACTATCTGGGCATCGATATCACCGACAAGGTGCTCATCCTTGCCAAGCGCAAGATCGAAGCCGCCTATCAGGCAGCCGGACGCCCCATCGACAACGTGAAGATCATGAGCACCGATATCGAGCGCATCAAGGGCGTGATCACCCCGGAGGACGAGGTCAGCCGCATCTATATCAACTTCTGCAACCCGTGGAGCAAGAACGACTCCTCCCACAAGCACCGTCTTACCTACCCGCGCCAGCTGATCGCTTACCGCGAGTTTCTGAAGGACGGCGGCGAGATCTACTTCAAGACCGACGATGATGATCTGTTCCGGGACAGCGTGGAGTATTTCCCCGCCTCCGGCTACGACATCGAGTGGATCACCTACGACCTGCACGAGAACGAGCCGGAATGGAACATCCGTACCGAGCACGAGGGCATGTTCACCGAGATGGGCATTAAAATCAAAGCGCTCATTGCCCGCAAAAAGCCCGGTGCCGACAGCGTGACTTGGGTAGACCCCAAGGTGCTCAAGCGGATGGCACGCGAAGCTGCCGCTGCCGAAGCTGCCGCGCAGGAAGGCGAAGGAAATGTCTGACCCCTGTGAGCTGTGCCTGAATAATGTTCAGGACGAATACGGCAGCTACTACTGCGCGCAGGGCGCTGCGCTGGACGAGGACGAGATGGCACGCTATCTTGCCCACAGCACCGCTGCCTGTCCCTTTTTTGAGCCGGGGGACGAATATAAGATCGTATCCAAACAGAACTGAAGAACGGAGGTGCCTATGGTAAGCTTTCTTACCGATACCGTGGTGTGTGGGTTCTCCCTGTACCACATTCTGGCCTATTTCCTGATCTACTCCTGTATAGGCTGGTGTCTGGAGGTCATCTATGCCGCCGCCACCACCGGTCAGCTGGTGAACCGGGGCTTCCTCAACGGCCCGGTCTGCCCCATCTACGGCTTTGGCATGATCATCGTGCTGTTTGCCCTTACGCCCTTGCAGCACAGCATCCTGCTGCTGTATATAGGCGGCGTCATCCTGCCCAGTGCGCTGGAGCTGGTGGGCGGCTGGGCGCTGTATAAGCTCTACCACACCCGCTGGTGGGATTACAGCGATTTTCCCTTTAATATCGGGGGCTATATCTGTCTGGAATTCTGCCTGCTGTGGGGTGTGGGCACGCTGGTGGTCATGCGCATCGTGCACCCGGTGGTGGCCGACCTTGTAGCCCTGATCCCGCCCTTTGTGGGGGTCATCCTCATGTGCTTTCTGTACGCCGTGTATGCGGTGGACGTGGTGGCTACCGCCATTGCCGCCTCTGCGCTGGCCGATACGCTGGACACCATGGAGCAGCTGGGAGACAGTATCCACGCCGTCAGCGACGCCATGACCCAGCTGCTGGGCACCACCACCCTGAATGCTGACCAGAAACTGGACGAGGGACGGCTGCAATTCAAGCTTGCCGCCGCCGAGGCGCGGGACGCCGCCGGAAAGCGCCCCTCTGCCCGTGAGACGCTGGCTGCCATCCGCGCCAAGGCCGCCGAGGCCAGCGAAGCTGCCCGCCGCGCCAGCGAGGACGCCCGCCTGAACGCTGCCGAAGCTGCCAACGCCGCCCGCCTTGCTGCCAAGGGCACCGCCGAGCGCGCCGCCGAGCTGCTGCAATTGGAACAGCTGGCAGCAGAGCTGCAAGCCCGCAGTGAGGAGATGCAGGCACAGCTGCTGCGCACTCCCCGCATCGTGGGCCCGCGCCGTATGCTGCGCGCCTACCCGAAGCTCCGGCACGGCAAAAAGCTGCGCACCCTGCCCACATTGCGGGAGATGCTGCACCGCGCCGAGCAGGAAAACAAGGACGACAACAAGAAACCCAAATGACCCCGAATGCCGCACCGGCGCTGCCGTGTGTGGCATTTTTGTTGCGCTTTGCTCGAATAATGTTGTTATAAAGTGTGAAAAAACTATTTCAAAACGACTGAAACCGTGTTATACTGATTATAAAGTATACAAACCGACCGCAATCGGCTTATCCGCATTCAATCTATCCAAATTGTGAGGAATCGTCATGTCAGAGGAACGAAAGACCAAAACAGATGCCGCCGCACCGGCATCTGCTGCGTTGGAGCGAATCGACCGCAAGGACGCATTTTTACAGGCCCTGCATACATTCCTGACCGCGCATCAGGGAACGGAATGGGCTGTCGCCGCTGTGGATATCCAGCACTTCAAGCTTTATAACGAGCTTTATGGCACCGAAAAGGGCGATGCTCTGCTGGAAACTGTGGCAAACTGTCTGCTGGGCTACAGCAAGCAGACCGGCTATCCTGTGGGCTATTTTGGAAATGATGACTTTTTCCTGTGCCTGCCGGACGAAAAAGCCGAGCAGACCGCTGTGCTTGCCACGCTGCAAGCCTGCATGAATGCCGGCAGACAGGATGTCACCTTCTTTGTGGTAATGGGCGTGTGCCCCGTGCAGGCAAACTCCGGCGCGGATGCTGCTACCCTGTGCAACTACGCGCAGATCGCCGGTGTAACGACAGACAGCGGCTACCTGCACCGCTTTGAGCCCACCATGCTCAACGAGCTGAAAGAACAGCAGCAGCTGCTGGGCGAGCTGGAGCACGCACTGGACAACCACGAATTCTGCTTCTTTTTGCAGCCCAAGTGCAACAGCATCACCCGCGCCATCGTGGGTATGGAAGCGCTGGTGCGCTGGAATCACCCCACCCGGGGCTGTGTTCCTCCCGCCGAGTTCATGCCGCTGCTGGAGCGCACCGGCCTTGTGACAAGGCTGGACCAGTACATCTGGGAATCCGTCTGCCAGACCCTGCAGAAGTGGCAGGAAAGCGGCAGCAACCTTGTACCGGTGTCGGTGAACGTTTCGGTGCAGGATATCCTGAACTTGGATGTGCCGCAGATCTTTGCAGATCTGGTGGAAAAATATAAGCTGGAGCCAAAGCTTTTGCTGGCTGAGATCACCGAGACCATGGTGGCCGAGGACACCCAGATGGTGGAAAGCGCCATTCAGGGGCTGCACCGCAAGGGCTTCTCGGTCATGATGGACGACTTCGGCAGCGGGTATTCCTCGCTGAATATGCTCAAGGATACCAACGTCGATGCCATCAAGCTGGACATGAAGCTCATCGACATGAATCAGGAGAACCGCAGCAAGGGTGTGCAGATCGTGGAGTCGGTGGTGGATATGGCACACCGGCTGAACCTGCCCATCATCGCCGAGGGCGTGGAGACCCCGGAACAGGTGTCCATGCTGCAAGCCGCAGACTGTCTGTACTCGCAGGGCTACTATTTCTTCAAGCCCATGCCGGTGGAAAACGCCGAAAAACTGCTGGCAGATCCCACCAATCAGGATTACTGGGATCTGCGCCGCGACCTGATGCGCCGTGACCGCCGGGTGGAGAACCCGAGCACCGAAAAGACTGCGCTGGCCTTGCAGGCGTACCAGATCTTTACCGATAACGTGCTGGAGATCTCGCTGCTGAACCTTGCCACCGGTGCGTACCGGGTGATCAAGCGGGACGCCCGCCTGCTGGGTGCGGATCTGGAAAAAGAAGAGGATTTTGTCAACTACTGCGACCGCCTGGTGAACGAGAAGATCGTGCACGAGGAGGACGCAGACCTGTTTTTGGAGCAGACCGATCTGGAGGCCTTGCGCTCTGTGCTGTACCACGCCACCGCGCCGGAGTTCTACCGCTACCGCGAGAACGTGTCCGGCCAGTATATCTGGGTCACCACAGAGATGCTGCCCTGCCGTGGCTGCTGCGCCCAGAACCCGTGGGCGACCGTGCTGGTGCGCAACGACGCACAGGCCGACCAGCTCAGCGAGGAACTGGACTTCTCTTACAGCCACGACACCCTGACCGGCCTTGCCAACCGCAGCCGGTACGAAGCCGACCTGCGGGAGCTGCCCAACAGCGGGTACGAATCCGTGGTGTGCACCTACATTGATGTGGTCGGGATGCACGAGGTAAACGAGCATCTGGGGCACCGCAGCGGCGACACCCTGCTGTGCTGTCTGGCAAACGCCGCCCGCAAGTTCTTTGCTACCAGCCGGGTGTACCGCATTGGCAGCGATGAATTTGTCATCCTGACCCCCAACGAGCCGCCTTACAGTGTGTGGAGCACTGCAGACCGGATGCGTGCCTTCCTGAAGGAAAAGGACTATGCTATTTCCGTAGGCATCCAGCAGACTACCGACCTGCGCCATCTGGACGAAGCTGTGGCCAAGGCCGAGGCTGCCATGCGGCAGGACCGGCAGGCTTACTACGACCACAACGGCCACGCCCGCCAGCTGGAAGGCCTGAACGAAAAGATGGAGCGCACCTTGCAGGAAAAGCGGGACGCGGAGCACTTTTTGAAGGTGCTTGCCCCCAAATACAAGACCGTAATCGTGGTGGACTTGCAGGAGGACACCGTGCGCCCCGTTATTGTGCCGGATTACTTCCAGTCCGTTCTGGACACCTGCGGCGGCTCTTTCCGCGCTGCGTTGACCAACTACCGCGACACGTTGGTAGCGCCCGAGGACAGAGAAAACTTTGCAAAGTTGTTCGATTTCGGCCTTGTGCGCAGCACCGTGTTCAGCAGCAACCTGCTGGAGCACCGCTACCGCAAGACGGATGGCCGCAGCTTCTGCATCCGTGTGACCCCCTACTCCCGCAGCGGCTCCCATATCAACGAGGTGCTGTGGATCTTCGCGGATGAAGATGTAGAGTAAAATATTCTTGTATGCTATAAAAGCAGCCAGACCGTCCGGTCTGGCTGCTTTTGCGTTTGTCGGGGATAAATGCCGTTTTCCTCCACGACCCTACCCGTGAAAATGCGTTTGGAGCGCTCCGCAGAGCGCTCCAAACGCGAATTATAAAATATTCTTTCCGCTGATTATGGCCAGAGCGCAGCGGAGGCCATTCCAAATCGTCCCGGCGGCAGGATGCCCACTGTCTTGCAAAAGCGCAGGGATGTGCTATAATAAAAATCACTTATTCCATACAATACATGTGGGTATATGGGCGGCTGCCCGCTGAGCCCGCAAAGCAAGGAGCTTTTCTATGCAGCATCTGTCCCGAACCGTTTCTCCCGCCCTGCCGCACCCCTGCCTGCGGGCGCTGCGGGCGGCTTTTCCGCAGACCATCCCGGTGCTGGCGGGTTATTTTGTGCTGGGGCTGGGCTACGGCATCTATGTGCAGTCCTTGGGGCTGCCGGTGTGGATGCCCATGCTCATGGGCACTGTTGTGTACGGCGGCTCGCTGGAGTTCGTGCTGGCAAGCCTGCTGCTGGGCGCGTTCTCGCCGCTGTCGGCCTTTCTGATGGCGCTGATGATCCAGGCGCGGCACCTTTTCTACGGCCTTGCCATGCTGGAGCGCTATAAGGGCTATGGCTGGCGCAGCTTTTACATGATCTTTGCCATGAGCGATGAGACCTTTTCCATCACCTGCTCGGCAACGCCGCCGGAAGGGGTGGATAAGGGCTGGTTCATGTTCTTCATCACCCTGCTGGATCAGCTTTACTGGGTGGGCAGCGCCGGGCTTGGGGCTGCGCTGGGCACTGTGCTGCCCTTCAGCACCGAGGGCGTGGATTTTGTCATGACCGCAATGTTCACGGTCATCTTCCTGAACCAGTGGGAAAAAGATCAGCAGCACGGCAGTGCCCTGATCGGGCTTGCCGTGCCGCTGGTATGTCTGGCAGTATTCGGTTCCGGCAGCTTTCTGCTGCCGTCCATGGGCGGCATTCTGGTGCTGCTGCTGGCCTTGCGCCGTCCGATGGAAAAAGCAGCCGGGGAGGTAGAGAAATGACAGCAATTCAGATGGGGTTTACCATTGCGGTGTGCACCGCCGCCACCATGCTTACCCGGTTTTTGCCGTTTCTGATCTTTTCCAGCAAGGAGCAGCAGCCGCCGGAGGTGGTGCGGTATCTGGGGCGGGTGCTGCCCGCCGCCATCTTCGGGATGCTCATCGTCTATTGCCTGAAGGGCGTTACCCCGTTCTCCGGCAGTCATGGCATCCCGGAAGCGCTTGCGCTGCTGGCCACCATCGCGCTGCACAAGTGGAAGCACCAGACCCTGCTCAGCGTAGCCGGGGGCACCCTTTGCTATGTACTGCTGGTGCAGCTGGTGTTCTGAAAAAGCGGCTCAGTGATAGAAGGTGTCAAAGTTCACCTGACGGTAGAACCGCTGCTGCAGCTGGTCAAAGCTTTCGCAGTTCTGCGCCAGCAGCCACATACTTTTGGTCACCACCGCCTCGATGGTCATATCGTGGGCTTCCAAGAAGCGGAAGCGGTTGCGCACCCGCTTGCCCACCTCGTATACGCCCACGTCGCTGCCCTCGTAGGTGACTTGCGTGGTCATGATGAGCACCTTGTGGGTGGTCTCGTAATCGCCCAGCCCGGCGGCAAAGGCGTCCATCAGCTGCTGCGGGATGCCGCCCACACCAAAGCTCTCCACGATGACGCAGTCGTACAGGTGGAAGATCTCCGGGATGAGCGCCGGGGACATGCCCGGGGTCAGCTTGAGCAGGAACACCCGGCTGTCCAGCGTGCGGCTGAACTCCACCGGGCCGGTGGGCCACGGCGAGGGGATGTACCGCACCAGCCGGTCGCCCTGCACCAGCGCCAATTCCGGGAAGTTGACCGAGGCAAAGGCGTCGTAGCTGATGGTCTTGTTCTTCTTGGCGCGGGTGCCCGCGATGACGTGCCCGCCAAACACCACCATCACGCCCCGGCTGCCCGGGTCGATGGCGCAGACCACGCTGTCCCGCAGGTTTTTCTTGGCGTCGGTGATCTCGTTGGAGATGGGCTGCTGCGCGCCGGTGAGGATGATGGGCTTATCCGCGTTCTGGATGAGATAAGAGAGCGCCGCCGCAGAGTAGGCCAGCGTATCCGTGCCGTGGCAGATGATAAAGCCATCGTACAAGGCGTAGTTTTCCTGAATGGCGCGTGCCATCATGAGCCAGTGCTCCTGCCCGAGGTCGGTGCTGTCGATGCTGCACAGCGCCAGCGTTTCCGGGCAGCACAGCTCCTTCAGCTCCGGCAGATGGGCAAGCAGTTCCTCGCTGCTAAGCACGGGCTTCAGCCCCTGCTGGGTGCGCACGCTGGCAATGGTGCCGCCGGTGGTGATGAAAAGCAGACGTTGTTTGGACATAAAGCAAAAGCCCCCTGTGGCAGAAATTTCAACGTGAGACCAGTATAACATACTCCCCGGGGCTTGAACAGTGCCCGCCGCTCAAAATAAGAAATCTGTTTTTGAGACCTGACCCGGGACAAAAGCCTTCACCCCTTGGGGGGAAGGTGGCGCGCAGCGCCGGATGAGGGGTAATTTCCCGTAAGCAGCCGCTTGCCTGCGCCCTCATCAGTCACCTGCGGTGACAGCTTCCCCCGACCGGGGGAAGCCTTCATTCGGAAAATTGATCTTCATGCCCCCAAAAAGTTTTTGCGACCCGGTCACAGAAATCAGCGCGGCTTTGGTGTATAATAAGGGCAATGAACCATGCAAAGGAGCAACACCATGTCCAACATCGTCATCGTAGGTTCCGGCCCGGCGGGGGTGTCCGCTGCCCTGTACGCCGTGCGCGCCGGGGTGCAGACCACCGTGCTGACCAAGGGCTCCGGGGCGCTGGCGCGCGCCGAAACAATCGAAAACTATTACGGCTTCGCCCAGCCGGTCTCCGGGCCGGAGCTGGAACGCCGCAGCATCGAGAACGCCCGGCGGCTGGGGGTGCAATTCGTGCAGACCGAGGCCGTGGGGCTGACATGGACCGACCGTTTGACCGTGGAAACGCTGGCAGGCGCGTACCCGGCAGACGCGGTCATTCTGGCAACGGGAGCTTCCCGCGCGGTGCCCCGCATCCCGGGGCTGACCGGGCTGGAAGGCCACGGCGTAAGCTGGTGTGCCGCCTGCGACGCCTTTTTCTACCGCGGCAAGGACGTGGCGGTGCTGGGCAGCGGCGAGTACGCCCTGCATGAGGTGCAGGCGCTTTTGCCGGTGGTAAAAAGCGTTACCCTGCTGACGAACGGCGCAGCCCTGACCGCAGACTTCCCGCCCGAGGTAACCGTCTGCACCCAGAAGGTGGAAGCCATTCTGGGCGAGCAGACCGTCACCGGCGTGCAGCTGGCGGGCGGCGCGGTGCGGGAGGTGTCCGGCGTGTTCGTGGCGCTGGGCGTGGCGGGCAGCACCGCACTTGCCCGAAAGCTGGGCGCTGCCGTAGAGGGCAGCCGCATCGTGGTGGACGACAAAATGCAGACCACCGTGCCCGGCCTGTACGCCGCCGGAGACTGCACCGGCGGGCTGCTGCAGGTGGCAAAGGCGGTCTATGAGGGCGCACTGGCGGGTACGGAAGCCGCCAAGGCGCTGCGAAAGGGGTGAGCCGTATGGCTGAAACATCTCCGCACGCCCGGTGTCTGGCCTGTGCGTTTCCGTTCTGGGAGCAGCTGACCCCGGCAGAGCAGGAGCGGCTGTGCCGCTTTACCCGCCCGGTGCACTACGCCAAGGGCGCCCGGGTGCACAGCCCGCTGGAAAGCTGTGTGGGCATCCTTTTGCTGCGCAGCGGGCAGCTGCGCAGCTACCTGCTGTCCGAGGACGGCAGGGACGTGACGCTGTACCGCCTGTTCGGCGGGGAGGTGTGCATTCTGTCCGCCTCCTGCGTGATGGACGCGGTGAACATCGACCTCTACATCGACGCCGAGGAGGACACCGAAGCGCTGTGCATCAGCGCGGGCATCTTCCGGCAGCTGATGCAGGAAAACGTCTATGTGCGCTGCTACGCCTACCAGATGACGGCAGAGCGCTTTTCCGATACCATGTGGACGATGCAGCAAATTCTGTTCATGAGCGCCGACCGGCGGCTGGCGATTTTTCTGACCGATGAGCTTGCCAAGACCGGCGGCGCGGACCTCCGCATGACCCACGACCAGATGGCAAAGTACATGGGCTCTGCCCGCGAGGTAGTGAGCCGGATGCTCAAATACTTTGCGCAGGAGGGCTGGGTGCGGCTGTACCGCGGCGGGGTGCAGGTGCTGGACAAGCAAAAGCTGCAGGCGCTGGCAAGGGGAGAATAAGAGTAAAAAATAACACCGGAGCGTCCGAAGATGCTCCGGTGTTGTTCAGTTTATCTTCAGGAGATCGCGTCCACGTCCCACTTCATGCGGACGGCGTCGGCGCCGTCCAGCTTGATGTGCAGCGCACCGGCGTTGTCCAGTACCTGCTCCGGCTTGCGGGCACCGCACAGGACGTGCAGTCCGGGGATCATGCGGGCGGTCATAGCGATGACCAGCTGCGCCATGGTGCAGTCGTACTTCTCGGTCAGGTCGCCCCACTTTGCCAGCAGTTCCAGCGCCTGTGCCCGGCGGGTGGGCTGGAAGCAGGGGTTTGTGTTGCGGGTGCTGCCCTCCGGGTAGGTGGTGTCCATGGTCACCTTGCCGGTCAGAAGCCCCTGCTCCAGCGGGGAGTAGGCCTGTACTGAAACGCCCAGCTCCTTGCAGGTGGGCAGCAGCTGCTTTTCAATGCGGCGGGTCAGCAGGCTGTACTTTTCCTGAATGACGTCCAGCTGGCCGTAGCGGCAGTAGCCCCGGATGATGTCAGAGGTGACGTTGGAAGCACCGATGGCGCGGATCTTGCCCTGCTCCTTCAGCTTCATCATGGCTTCCATGGTCTCTTCCAGCGGGTACACGCCAAAATCCGGGCTCTGCCAGTGGGTGTACAGCACGTCCAGATGGTCGGTGTGCAGACGGCGCAGGCTGTCCTCCACGTCCTCGATGATGCTCTTGGCGGAAAGGTCGCGGTACACCTGTACCCCGTCCACAACCTTGTGCAGGATGGGAGACTCGTGCCGCCACTCCAGGCCGCATTTGGTGGAAAGCACCACCTTGTCGCGGTCGATGTGCTTCATGGCCTCGCCCACCACTTCCTCGCTGTGGTACAGCCCGTAGATGGGTGCAGTGTCGATCCACTGGATGCCCTGCTCCACGGCAGTCTGGATGGCCTTTACGGACAGTGCATCGTCGTTATCGCCCCACCATGCACCGCCGCCGATGGCCCATGTACCCATGCCCAGAAACGGCACGGCAATGCCGCTTTTGCCAATATTGATATTCTGCATATACTTTACCCTCCATGCCAGCAGTGTTCCCCGCAATGGGAACCCTCATTCCAATGTCTGGCATACTTTGTTGTGTTTTTTATTCTATAAAAAAGAACTGCGGAGCGCAGGTGCACTCCGCAGCGCTCTTTTATCAGATGTTGCCGAACTCGCTCAGCTGCAAGCTCTCGTTGTGGGTCTCGGCCCAGCGCACCGCCCAGTCGGAGGTGAACAGCAGCAGACGGTTGCCCTTCATGTCCTCCACAGCCTTGGTGTCGCTGGTCAGGTCAAGATCCCGCAGGTTGTAGGTGTCGGGGTCGTTCTGCACCCAGCGCAGCTGCTCAAAGGGCAGCTGCTGCATGCGGATCTCCACGTTGTACTCGGTGTTCAGACGGTACTCCAGCACTTCCAGCTGCAGCACGCCGACCACGCCGACCACCACTTCTTCCATGCCGCCGCCCACTTCGCGGAAGATCTGGATGGCGCCTTCCTGCGCGATCTGCTCCATACCCTTCACGAACTGCTTGCGCTTCATGGTGTCCTTCTGCTCAATGCGGGCAAAGTGCTCCGGGGAGAAGGTGGGGATGCCTGCGAACTGGACCTTCTTTTTGCCGGTGCACAGGGTGTCGCCGATGGAGAAGATGCCCGGGTCGAACAGGCCGATGATGTCGCCGGCGTAGGCCTCGTCCACGATGGCGCGGTCCTGCGCCATCAGCTGGGTGCCGGTGGCCAGCTTGATGTTCTTGCCCTCCTGCACATGGTAGGCTTCCATGCCGCGCTCGAACTTGCCGGAGCAGATGCGCATAAAGGCAATGCGGTCGCGGTGGGCCTTGTTCATGTTGGCCTGAATTTTAAAGATGAAAGCGGAGAACTCGTCCCGGCAGGGGTCCACCGGCTCGCCGGTCAGGCTGTCCACGCGTGCCAGCGGGGCAGAGGTGAGCCGCAGGAAGTTTTCAAGGAAGGGCTCCACGCCGAAGTTGGTCAATGCAGAGCCGAAGAACACGGGGCTCAGCTCACCGCGCAGCACCTTGTCCAGATCAAACTCCTCGGCAGCGCCGTCCAGCAGCTCGATCTCGTCCACCAGCTGCTGGTGCAGATAGGGGGTCAGCAGCTCGTCCAGTGCGGGGTCGCCCAGCTCGGCCTCGGTCTCGCTGACCTTCTTCACGCCGTTGGCGCGGCCATCGCTGGAGAAAGCCAGCACCTTGCGCGCGTTGCGGTCGAACACGCCTTTGAACTCCTTGCCGCAGCCGATGGGCCAGTTCATGGGGTAGGTCTTGATGCCCAGAATTTCCTCGATGTTCTCCATCAGCTCAAAGGGGTCGCGGGCTTCGCGGTCCATCTTGTTGATGAAGGTAAAAATGGGGATATGGCGCAGGGTGCACACCTTGAACAGCTTGATGGTCTGCGCCTCAACGCCCTTTGCGGCGTCGATGACCATGACGGCAGAGTCTGCCGCCATCAGGGTGCGGTAGGTATCCTCCGAGAAGTCCTGATGGCCGGGGGTATCCAGAATGTTCACGCACTTACCGGCATAGTTGAACTGCAGCACCGAAGAGGTGACCGAGATACCACGCTGCTTTTCAATGTCCATCCAGTCGGACACGGCGTGCTTGGCGCTCTGCTTGCCCTTGACGGAACCAGCCTGATTGATGGCTCCACCGTACAGCAGCAGCTTTTCGGTAAGGGTGGTCTTACCTGCGTCGGGGTGGCTGATGATGGCGAACGTCCTGCGGCGTTCGATCTCTTCACGATTTGTCATAGATCGTAGTTTCTCCTATAAAAATTGCCTTTGCAAGGCAGAGAATAAATGGCAGACAGGTGGTGTCTTACATGGGAGCCTCCATCCTGCTTTCTGAGAAAACCCTCTCCGGCCTGATGTCAGCCGTGACTGAGAGGGTTCTTGTTTTTACACATACGCACCTTATTCTATACGAAAACGCGTGATAATGCAAGGGTTTTCGTTATTTTTTCAGGATCAGGCAGGGCAGAGGGGCAGTTTCGGCCCAATTGGCAAAATCACACACCAGAACGGTGAAACTTTTCAGTGGAAGTGCCCGCAGAAAACGCAGCACCGCCTGTTTTTCGTCCGAGCCGATGACCGCCCCGCTGTACAGGATGGCGCTCACGATGCCGCCGGGGCGCACCGCCTGCAGCGCCGCCTGCAAGGCGGGGATGCTGCTCTGCGCGGTGGAGAATACCCCGTGGTCCGCCCCCGGCAGCCAGCCAAAGTTGAACATGACTGCATCAGCAGTGCCGGGCTGCACATACTGTAATAAGTCGGCGTGGCTGCCGCAGATAAGGCTGTACCGCTCGGCGGGCACATTTGCCTGTTCCAGCCGGGTGCGGGTGGAGCGGATGGCTTCGGGCTGCACGTCAAAAGCCAGCACCCGCCCGGCGGGGGCGGTCAGTCCGCACAGAAAGGCGGTGTCCCCGCCGTTGCCGCAGGTGGCATCCACGCACAGCTGCGGGTGCACCAGCCGGGCGGCTAAAAAGTCCTGCACAAATTTTACTGCCGTCAGGTCCGGGGTGCGGCGGCGCACCAGCTGCCCGCCCTCGGCGGCAAAGCCGAATTTGCCCCAGAAGGCAAGCTCGGCGGCGTTTTCCGGCAGCGGGGCGGTAAAAACTGTGGCAGCTTCCCGGTCATAGCCGCCAAAGCTGCGCAATACTTCTTTTAACAGGTAGGAGCCGTAGCCCTTGCGTCGCCACCGGGGCAGGATGCACAGGGCGGTAAGCTGTGCGCCCTTGGGGGCGGGGGAGAGGGTGCACTCTCCGATGCAGTCCTTTTCTTTATACAGGGCAAACCCCTGTTCGGTGCGGCGCAGTTCCATAAAAAGCTCCTCCTTGACGGGCCAATGTTCTTCCCTTACAATAGCAAGCGGCGGCGCGGCTGTCAAGGGCAGAAAAACAGGACCGCATTTCACATATTCTTCACGGCGCAAGCGATTGATTTTCACATTTGGCAGTTACAATAGGGACAGTTCAAAGGAACAGATGTCCCTGCGGACCGGCCTTTGAGGGAAGGATGTAGTAACATGGAAAACGAGAACAAGTGGGAATACGATTATTCCGCTTCCAATAACGAGACCGGCTACCCCAACGTGGGCAGCAGCGGCATGAACACGGCAAACCAGTACAACGAGCCGGAAGCGCAGCCTGCGCGCCCGGCCGATACCGCCCCGGCAGACGGCGGCAGCGTGCCGCCCACCCCGCCGGAGCAGCCGCAGTACAGCGCCCCGCAGCAGCCGGAAAAGCCCCGCCGCAAGAAGAAGTTCAATGGCAAAAAGCTGGCACGCAGCGCCGTGGCGCTGGTGCTGGCAGCAGCCATGGGCTTTGCGGGCGGCTTTGTGGGTGCAAAATACGGCGGCGGCAGCAAGGTGGTCATCCAGCAGGTGGAGCGCCCGGCCAGCTCTGACAGCAGCACCGACAGCACCGGCAATTCCATCAGCGCCACCAGCGGCACCGGTCTGAGCACTGCACAGGTAGCTGAGATGGTCAGCCCCAGCGTGGTGGTCATCACCACCGAGCAGGTGGTCTACTCCCAGTGGTCGTGGTACGGCCAGAGTCAGGTGGAGAGCGGCGCCGGCAGCGGCGTCATCATCAGCTCGGACGGCTATATCCTCACCTGCGCCCATGTGGTGAGCGGTGCTTCCAACATCACCGTGAGCATCGGCGACAAGGATTACCCCGCTACGCTGGTGGGCGAGGATACCACCAGTGATATCGCCGTGGTGAAGGTCGATGCTACCGGCCTGACCCCTGCCACCGTGGGTAACAGCGACAACCTGAAGGTGGGCGAAAGCGTCATGGCCGTGGGCAACCCCTTGGGTGAGCTGGGCGGCACCGTGACCAGCGGCATCGTCAGCGCCCTGAACCGCAGCGTCAGCATTCAGGGTTCCAGCTCTGTCAACACCATGTCCCTGATCCAGATGGATGCCTCCGTCAGCCCCGGCAACTCCGGCGGCGGCCTGTTCAACATGAACGGCGAGCTGGTGGGCATCGTCAACGCAAAGTCCTCCGACAGCGATGCCGAGGGTCTGGGCTTTGCCATCCCGGTGAATGACGCCGTCAAGGTGGCGCAGGAGCTGCTGGAAAACGGCTATGTGACCGGGCGTCCCTATCTGGGCATCAGCTACTATGCCGTGACCGACGCCCAGACCGCCGCCCAGCTGGGCGTGAACGCCTACGGTGTCTACATCGTGGAGGTAGTCAAGGGCGGCCCTGCCGACAAGGCGGGCTTGCAGGCCGGTGACCGCATCGTGAGCGTGGACGGCAGCGAGGTTGCCACCCAGAGCGACCTTGGCACCCTGATGCAGGACCACAAGGCCGGTGACACCATCGAGATCACCGTCGCGCGCGGCGGTCAGATGCAGACCGTTAACGTCACCCTTGGCGAAAAGGGCGCAGAGAATAACTGAAAATAGTAAAAAGGCGAGAGTCCTCCGTTTTTTCGGAAGGCTCTCGCTTTTTTGTTTGTACCGCGCTCTGCGGGGGCAGAGGCTGTTGCCGAGGGATGTTCTCTTTTGACACCAAAAGAGAACCGGAAAAGTGCATTGCGCTCCGCGGGGTGACTTTCTGCTTGTTTTCAGCGTGCAAAGACGCTCCGCTGGGCCAGAGGTAGGGAGGGGTGTTCCGATTCCCCCCTCCCTACCTCTGGACTCCACCCACCCCGCAACCCGTCGTCAAGGGCTGCACGCCCTTGACAATCCTAAAGAAGAAGTCGAAGCACAAAAAAGCTAGCGCTGCGCCAGTCGGCGCTATCGCTTTAACGCTTTTTTCGCTTCTCCATTAAAAGCCCCTCAGTCGCTGCGCGACAGCTCCCCCCGGGGGAGCGGCTGCGCTCACAAGCTTTGCGGTTTAGCCGGAAACTGTACCGCCATGCCAAAGGCTCCCTCTCCGAGGGAGCTGGTAAAACCGTCAGGTTTTGGCTGAGGGAGTTCGTTCCAAACCCCTCCCGTGAAAAAGTAAATCGGGAAAATCCGCAGATTTTCCCGATTTACAAATTACAAATAATTTTTCCGCTGAATATGCGCAGAGCAACGCGGCGCGCATTCAAATCGTCTTACACCGCACCAAAAACAGTTGCGCTGTACGGCGCAAGGGGGGCATTGCCGGTAAAAATGCGGCTTGGGCCGCGCCACAGGCTGGAAGAGGTGCCATCGCTCAGCAGTTTCCACCGCCCGGCGGGCAGGGGAACGGTGCAGGCGGTTTCGGTGGGGTTATAAAAGACGCACAAAGCGCTCCATGCTGCGCCGTCTCCCCAGACGGCGGGCAGCGTCCAGCCCACCAGCGGCTGCTCCAGTGCAAAGAACTGCAAAGCCTCCGGGGCGTGACGGTCGGTGCTGCCCAGCCGGGGAAAGGCTGCCCGCAGCGCCAGAAGCCCCCGGTAGTAGTCCACGAGGGCGTGGTACTGCTCGGCGCGGTTCCAGTCCAGACGGTTCAGGGTGGGGGAGGAGCGATAGCTGTTGCTCACGCCCTTTTTGGTGCGGGCGAACTCCTCACCTGCCTGCATGAAGGGCAGGCCGAAGCTGGTCAGGTAGATGCCCGCCGCCAGCCGGTTCTGTGCCAGCGCCACGGTGTCCCGGGCGGTGAACTCCGGCTTTTCGTACCGGACGCAGAGCAGCTTGTCCCACAGGGTAAAGTTGTCGTGGGCGGAAACATAGCTCACGATCTGGCTGGGCGCGTGGGGCGGCAGACGGTCGCTGCGGCACCATGCCGCCACCGCTGCGCCGATATCCCAGAAGCTGCCGGGCTTGCCCTCCACATAGCCCGGCTCCCGGGCATCGAAGCAGCCGCCCTTGATGGCGTCCCGGGTGTCGTCACAGAAGATGCCAACCCGCTCGTTGAGCATGGCGAGGTTGGCTTTGTTGGCTTCGTACCGGTGCAGCTGGCTGGCACCGCCCTGCCACGGCTCGCCGTACAGCAGGATGTCCCGCCCGCCGGGCAGGCTGTCCAGTGCGGCGCGCACCGCGTTGATGCTCTCGGCATCGTACAGGCCCATCAGGTCGAAGCGGAAGCCGTCGATGTGGTACTCCTTTGCCCAATAGAGGATGGAGTCGATGAGGTACCGCCGCGCCATGGGGCGCTCGCTGGCAAACTCGTTGCCGCAGCCGCTGCCGTTGGAGAAGCTGCCGTCCGGGTTTTGCCGGAAAAAGTAGTAGGGCACGGTGCTGTTCAAGGGATTCTCGGTGCGGTAGGTGTGGTTATACACCACGTCCATCACCACCCCGATGCCCGCTGCATGGAGCGCGGCGATCATCTCCCGGCACTCCCGGATGCGCACCTCGCCCCGGGTGGGGTCGGTGGAGTAGCTGCCCTCCGGCACATTGAAGTTGGTGGGGTCGTAGCCCCAGTTATACTGCCGCAGCAAAGGTTTTGCCTCGTCCACGCTGCCAAAGTCGAAAATGGGCATCAGCTGGACGTATTTTACCCCCAACCGCTTGAGGTAGTTCAGGCAAGTGGGGTGGATGCCATCGCCGTGCAGGGTAGTGCCCTGCTGGGTAAAGGCCATATATTTGCCCCGCCACGCCGGGCGTACCCCGCTGGCGGCATCCTGCGAGAAGTCCCGCACGCTCACCTCCCACACGGCGCGCTGCGCCGGGGGGATATTGGGGCGCACATCCCGCTCCCACCCGGAGGGCGCGGTGCGGGCAAGGTCTACGATCATGCTGCGGACGCCGTTCACCCCCGCCGCCCGGGCGTAGGGGTCGCCGGTCTCGCGGGTGACGCCGTCCACGGTGACGGCAAAGGTATAGTAGCGGCCGTGCTGCTCCCCGGGCAGCCAGACGCTCCACACCCCCTGCGCTCCGCGCACAAGGGACTCTGTGCCCAGCACGGCACCGCCGTCTCCCTTGTGGTATAAGGTCACAGTGACCGCCTCGGCGGTGGGTGCCCACAGCCGCAGACAGGTGCCGCCGGGGGTGTAGTCCGGGCCGAGGGGGCCGGTATAATAGTTTTCGCGGTGGAAGGGTACGTTTTCAAACAGTGTTTTCCACTGGGCAGGCGTTTTTGCAGCCATGGTCAGCTTCATTCCTTCTTATAAGATTCGTTATATTCAGTGTATCGGACAACAGGCTTTTTTTCAAGAGGGAATCAACTTTTACCATGGAAATCAATCTTCCTATGAAGCCGTCCCCTTGGGGAAGGTGGCATCGCCGTAGGCGATGACGGAAGGGGTACTTCCCCCGCCGCGCGGCTGTTTCCGCAGGAAACCAGCGCGGCAGCTGCCGTTCCCCGTCACGACCCCTCCCCGTGAAAATGGGATAGCGGAGCGTCCGCAGACGCTCCGCTATCCCGAAATAAAAAATATTCTTTCCGCTATTGATGCGCAGAGCAACGCGGAGCGCATTCAAAATCGTCTCACTCCAGATACATCCGCCGCAGCCGCATCAGGCGGGCGGGGGTCAGGCCGTATTCGGCTTCCAGATAATTCTCGGCGCTGCCGTAGTCCTGCCGGATGGTGCGCAGCACAAAGGGCGCAGTCTCCGGGTCTACCCCGGCGGAAGTCTGCCAGCGAATCCGCTGCGCCGGGTCGGCGGCGATCTCCGCCGCATGGTCAGCCATGGCCTTTTCGATCTCGGCGGCGCGGCAGAGGTTGGTGCGGGCATAATCTGTGCAGATGGTCTCGTCCGAAGCGCCCAGCGCCAGCAGGATCAGCATGGCGGCGACGCCGGTGCGGTCCTTGCCCGCCGTGCAGTGGAACAGGATGGGCGTCTCGCCGGCTTCCAGCGCCCGGAACAGCTCTTTGAACGCCTTGTTGCCGGTGAGCATCTGCCGGTATATCAGCTGGGTGAGGTTCGTCCCGGCGGGGGCGTTCTGCACCAGCCGCTGGATGTCGTTGGGCGAAAAATTGATCTCCTGCCCGGTGGCGTCCCGCAGGCCGCAGATCTGCACCAGCCGTGCGCCGTCCGGCACATAGTCCGGCAGCTTTGCGGCTTCTACGCCGCTGCGCAGGTCAAGGATGAGCCGCAGCCCCAGCCCGTCCAGCCGGGCGCGGTCGGCTTCGGTGGTCAGCCGCCCGGTGGGGAAGCCCCGGTAGATCTGCCCCCACTTTACGGTCTTGCCCTCGTCGGCGCGGTAACCGCCCAGCTCCCGGAAGTTGTTGCCGCCTGCAAAGGGCAGCTGGGTGCCCGGGGCGGGATGCTCCGGGGCGGCCTTGGCGGCGGCGCTGGAAAGCACCGGTGCGGTGTAGAAGGGCTTTGCGGGCCGACCCCGGCGGGGCGGCAGGCTGGCGGTGCTGCCCAGAACCTCCAGCAGGTAGCTGCGCAGCAGGTCGATGTAGGCAGAGCTGGTGTCCCGCCGCTGCACCAGCGACACGCACAGCGGGGGCATATCTTCCAGCAACACGTCCCGCACCCGGTCCAGCTCCCGGCGCGCGCCGGGCTCGTAGCGGGTCAGGCAGGTGCACAGCTGCTCCTGCACCAGATAGTAGGCCTGATAAAAGCTGGGGCCGATCTCGGCGTTGGGGGCAAAGCCTGCCCGGGCGCAGGCCGCCCACAGCGGGCTGAACAGATCCTGCCGCAGGCTGGGCAGCAGCACCCGCTGCCCACGCAGCTCCGCCAGAGGGATGCGTTCCTTTTCCCAGAAGGGGTGTCCCCGTGGCACCAGCAGGCAGGCGGGGTCTGCCCGCAGGGTGGTGCGCGCCAGCACCGGTGCGGCGCAGCCAAGGTCGATGACCAGACCCGCGTCCAACTCGCCCTGCTCTACCCCATCGGCCACGGCGTCGTTGTCCAGCAGGCGGAACCGCATCTCCACATGGGGATACTGCTGCCGGAACTTGTCCAGCTGGGTCTCCAGCCCGGGCAGATAGTCCGGTACCAGCGCCACGCTGATGCCGATGCGCACCGGCTGGGCAGACTGGATCTCTGCCCGCAGTGCGGCCTGCATCTGCTGGAACTGCTCCACCACCGGGGCGGCATGGCGCTGCAGGCTCATGCCCCGGTCGGTGAGCGCCAGCTTGTGGTGGGCACTGATGAACAGCGGCCCGCACATTTCGGCTTCCAGCGCAGAGATGCTCTGGCGCAGCGCCTGCCGCGACAGGAACAGCCGCTGTGCGGCGCGGGTATAATTCATTTCTTCGCACAGGGTCAAAAAGTAGTGCAGCTGGCGGATATCCATGGTCTCCTCCCGGGAAAGTTTGTTCTTGAAAAAAGAATACCGCTTTTTCGGCGGAATGTAAAGAGAAGGGCAGCAAAAAGCCGCTGCACGGCGGCAGCCGTGCAGCGGCTCAGAAGTTTGGAAGATCAGATCAGGCTCAGAGCCTCTTCGTCAGCCACCAGAATGAAGTCCGGGTGCATCTGCAGAATGCTTGCGGGCACCTCCGGGGTGACGGGGCCGAAGAAGGCCTTTTTGACGATCTCGGCCTTGCCGACGCCGTTGACCACCATCAGCACCTTGCGTGCCTGCATGATGGTGCGGATGCCCATGGTGTAAGCCTGCTTGGGCACCAGATCCACGTTGCCGTCAAAGAAGCGCTTGTTGGCTTCGATGGTCTCCTGGGCCAAGTCCACGCAGTGGGTGCCCAGATCAAAGGCATCGTGGGGCTCGTTGAAGCCGATGTGACCGTCATGACCGATGCCCAGCAGCTGCAGATCCACGCCGCCCACGCTGCGGATGACCTCATCATAGCGCTTGCACTCGGCCTCTGCGTCCATGTTGGTGCCGTCCGGCAGGTTGATGTGGGCGGGGTCGATGTTCACATGGTCGAACAGGTTGCGGTGCATAAAGCTCCAGTAGCTTTCCGGGTGCTCCTTGGGCAGGCCGCGGTACTCGTCCAGATTGACGGAGGTGACCTCAGAAAAATCCAGATCTCCCTCGTTGTAGCGCTCCACCAGCTTCTCATAAGTGCCAACGGGGGTGCCGCCGGTAGCCAGACCCAGCACGCAGTCGGGCTTCATGATGACCTGCGCAGAAATGATGTTTGCTGCCTTGCGGGACATATCAGCGTAGTCCTTTGTACGAATGATCTTCACGATAAACGACCTCTCTTCTTCATTTACTCTTTGTGGGCGGTGCACAGCGGCACACGCCCGCATCTGATTCAAGTTTATCACATTTGCCAACAGAAAGCCACAAAACGGCACAATTTTTCCGGTTTTCCGTTTCTTTTGGAAAAAGTGCCTTAAAAACCGGTTGAAGTATCGTTTTTTTGCACAAAGGGTGCGCGCAGGGGGTCAGTCCGCAAAGCCGGCCTTTTGCAGGGCGGTGAGCAGCAGCGGGATGAACACCAGCTGCGCTACGATGCCCGGCATGGCGGTAAACAGTGCCCCGGACAAAAACGCACTGAAGGGGAAGCTGCCGCCGGTCAGCCCGGCCAGCACAAAGCGCACGATGCCCCAGACGATGCGCCCGGACACCATGGCGGTCAGCAGCACGGCGTACAGCGCGGGCAGGCTGTGCTTTGCCCTGCGCCACAGCAGCCCGGACACCAGCCCGTAGGTGGCCAGCTCAAAGGCCATGGAGATGGCAACCGGGAACATGGGCGGCATCCCGAACAGCACCGAGCGCAGCAGCGGGGCGGCAAAGCCCACAGCCAGCCCCCACGGGCCGCCCAGCACAAAGCCGCACAGCAGCACCGGGAAGTGCATCGGGCAGAGCATATTGCCCACCTTGGGCACCTGACCGGTGAGCAGGGGCAGCACAAAGGCCAGCGCTAAAAACAGGGCAGCCGGCACCAGCTGCCGCACGGTCTGAGTGTTTTTGGTTTTCATAAGGGTTCCTCCTTTTGCCGCCACAATATAAAATAAAAAGGAGCCTGCCCCGGCATTCCATGCCAAAGGCAGACCCCTTCGTGGCGTCTGTTTCAAAAAAATATGCTTGCTGGGATAAGCGGCAGGCTGCTGCCCGCCCGTGCCCGGCTTCCTGCCGGAACGATGGTCAAAAGTATAACAAACCAGTTTGCCCCTGTCAAGCGGGGCGGGATGTCTGCAAAATAGACAAAAATCGGTCTATTCGCAAAAAAATTTCCCCGGGGCTGTACATTTTGCTGGAAGAAGCTTGACCTTTTTGCGCAGAATGGATAATATAAAATTGAAAAAAAGCGCGCTGCGGCAATCTTGACGCCGGGGCGCTGACGAGAGGCTTTTTTGAGCGCATGAATTCTGAGGTTCATACGGGAGGACCATCATGACAAATGCTGAAAAACTTACCCTGAAAAAGCACGCCTGCCACATCCGCATGGGCGTGATCGAAGGGACCCACAGTGCAGGCTGTGGTCATCCGGGCGGCAGTCTGAGCATCGCAGACGTGCTGTCTTATCTGTACTTTAAGGAATTGAACATCGACCCTGCCCAGCCCAAGATGGCGAACCGCGACCGTCTGGTGCTGTCCAAGGGTCATGCCGCCCCGGCGCTGTACGCAGCGCTGGCAGAGCGGGGCTTCTTCCCGGTGGAGGAGCTCAAGACCCTGCGCAAGATCGGCAGCCGCCTGCAGGGTCACCCCAACATGAACAGCGTGCCCGGCGTGGATATGTCCACCGGCAGTCTGGGTCAGGGCATCTCTGCCGCCTGCGGCATGGCGCTGGGCGCAAAGCACGCCGGCTCTGCCGTGAACGTTTACGCCATTCTGGGCGACGGCGAAGTGGAAGAGGGCGAATGCTGGGAGGCCTTTATGTTTGCCGCCCACTACGGCCTTTCTAACCTGTGCGTGATGCTGGACCGCAACCATCTGCAGATCGACGGCACCACCGAGACGGTCATGAACAGCGCCCCGCTGGAAGATAAGCTGCGCGCCTTCAACTTCAACGTGGTCACCATCAACGGCCACGACTTCGACCAGATCGAGAGCGCCGTGCAGGCCTTCCACGCCGAGACCGAAAAGCCCACCTGCATCATTCTGGATACGGTCAAGGGCACCGGCGTTTCCTATATGACCAATGCCGTTGCATGGCACGGCAAGGGCCCCAACGATGAAGAGTATCAGGTGGCCATGAACGAGCTGAACGCCGCCTATGCCGCGCTGGAACAGGAGGAGAACTGAGATGGCAGACGTGAAAAAGATCGCGACCCGCGACAGCTACGGCAACACCCTGAAGGAACTGGCCGCGGAAGGCCACGATGATCTGGTGGTGCTGGACGCCGATCTGGCCGCCGCTACCAAGACCGGTATGTTCCAGAAGGCATACCCGGATCGTCACTTTGACTGCGGCATCGCCGAGGAAAACATGGTAGGCGTGGCAGCAGGTCTGGCCGCTATGGGCTATGTGCCCTTTGTTTCCAGCTTTGCCATGTTCGCAGCCGGCCGCGCCTTTGAGCAGGTGCGCAACTCTGTGGGCTACCCTCACCTGAACGTGAAGATCGGCGCTACCCACGGCGGCATCTCCGTGGGCGAGGACGGCGCTTCCCACCAGTGCTGCGAGGACTTTGCTCTGATGCGCAGCATCCCCGGCATGACCGTCATCTGCCCTGCCGACGATATCGAGGCACGCGCCGCTGTGCGCGCCGCTTACGCCATGGAAGGCCCCGTCTACCTGCGCTTTGGCCGTCTGGCTGTGCCGGTGTTCCACGATGAGGCCAACTACCACTTTGAGCTGGGCAAGGGCGAGCAGCTGACCGAGGGCAACGATATTGCCATCATCGCCACCGGCCTGATGGTCAACGAAGCCCGCATGGCTGCCGAGCAGCTGGCTGCCGAGGGCATCCACGCCCGGGTCATCAACATCCACACCATCAAGCCCCTGGACGAGGAGATCGTCCTCAAGGCTGCCAAGGAGTG
The DNA here is from genome assembly GCF_003482185.1 of Faecalibacterium sp. OM04-11BH. Classification (NCBI taxonomy): domain Bacteria; kingdom Bacillati; phylum Bacillota; class Clostridia; order Eubacteriales; family Oscillospiraceae; genus Faecalibacterium; species Faecalibacterium sp. OM04-11BH. The sequence goes on along the minus strand of NZ_QULS01000004.1, from coordinate 152,607 downwards.
CGGCAAGGTCATCACTGCCGAGGAGCACAACGTCATCGGCGGTCTGGGCGAAGCCGTCTGCGCTGTCCTCAGCGAGAAGCTGCCCACTCCCGTGCGCCGCGTGGGCGTGCAGGACGTGTTCGGCTGCTCCGGCCCCGCATGGGATCTGCTGAAGAAATTCGGTCTGGACGCAGCCACCATCTGCAAGACCGCCCACGAGATGCTGGGCAAGTAAGCGCTCTTTTATAGCAATACGCGTTCAAATTTTAAGGCCGCCGCACAGTGTTTTGTGCGGCGGCCTTTTTTGAATGGTGTATCGTGGGGGAGGTAAGAAAATTCGCGTTTGCAAGCGCAGCGCAGCAATGAAAGCCCCAGTGGGGCTTTTAAGCGACGGAGCGGTCTTGCGCAGCAAGATGGAGGGGCTTTGCCCCGACAAGTTCCGCCACGATGCACAGAATGCAGACAATGCAAGGAAAAACACGGCTTTCCCGCCGGTGTGCAAAAAGTGTGCACTTACTCTGGGACAAATGAAAAATGATGATTTTTGATCCATGACTTGGTGGCGATTTGAGTGACCACAAAGGTAAATTTGATACACGGAAAGAAGAATGCCCACTCGTCTGAGGAGTTCTCAGGGGAGTGGGCAGTTTTGTATAATGGCATTTTGTATATGTCACTTGCCACTTTTAGCATAGAGGTTGCCATTTAGGGAAAGAAGTTTCTGCTTTTTTATATGGCAAGTTTCCGCACTTTCCGCATTACTTTCCACACTTTCCGTACAACTCCGTGGTGCTGTCTGCGGTCTCTGGCGGCTGCTTTTCTCCACAAAGCATGACCTTGGCAGAGAAAACGCCATTCTGATGGGTAAACGTGCTTGCCCCGCCGGTCTTTTCTGCAATATGGCGGACAGACTGGATGCCGATCCCGTTTTCCTTTCGCTTGGACGAGCGGAACACCCCGCTTTTTTCGTGAACTGCGCCGTCAAATGCGTTTTCCACTTCGACCAAAAGAAGCTGCTCGGCATGGACATACGCGGTGATCTCGATCTTCCGCCGGGCGGGTGCAGTGCGAAGGCTGGCTTCAAATGCATTTTCCAGAAGATTAGACAGCACCAGACACAGATCGATCTCGTCCACAGGAAGCACCTGTGGTAAGTCGAGTTTGGCACAAAAGGGAACACCCTCACGCTTTGCAAGGGCACAATAATAGCCGACAACACTGTCCGCTGCACGGTTTTCGCAGAAATTCATATCCAGATCCGGGATCCGGGAGACCGTTTTTGCAAGGTAAGCCTTCAGGTTATCCAGATCTCCTGCCTCGGCCAGTGCGGAGATCTGATTCAGCTGGTGGCGCATATCGTGCCGCGCCTGCCGGGCTTCTTCAATGGCGGCTTTCAGGCTTTCATAGCGCTGCTGCTGCATGGAAAGAAACTGATTTTCCTGCTGCAACCTTGCATTCCGGTTAAGGCTGTTTGCCATCAGCAGAAAGATTGCATTGAACATGAACATCAGAAACAAAAGCGCGATGCTTATAACGATGTAGACCTGCAAGACCCGCCCTGTCCGGAGCGTTATCTGGTAGCGCGGGGTTATAAAAAGGTTCAGCAGGATGAACACCAGCGGCAGTACCCAGAACACATACCACGTCTGCGCAAAATTGTCATCCTCCACCATCGCGCGTACTGCGTGGGTGGCGGGATAATAGGCTGCGGCAGTGATCAGCCAGCAGACCGCATTATAAAAGATGCAGGCGCCAAAGCAGAACCACGGCTTGTCCGGCGGCAGCTGCATCCGGATCACGATTGCCGTGCCGACGGCCCGGGACAAGCTATTCAGGCACGCAAATACCGCGCAGACCGCCAGCGCGATGGTCCCGGATTTCCAGAGAGAGAGCCGCAGCGTTTTGAGATACAGGAAAATTGTCACAATCGTTATGAGCAGCAAGGGGAACGCGGTCGAGAGACCGAAATGATAGCAAAACAGCCCGCCGCCAAGGCAAAGCCCGAACAGCAGCGGCACCTCCCATACCGCAAGCTTTGCGGGCGGCAGCTTCAGATAGGAACCTACCGGAAAATACGCAAGCAGCAAACCGGGAAACACGACCGTAAGTTCCAGAACCGGGCGCAGAACGTCCTTCAATCCGCACGCCCCCTTTGCAGCAGAAATTCCATAAAGGCCTGACGGGCAGCTTTCAAAAGCTCCTGACTGACATAGACGCGGCTGCCGTCCGTCATACAGAAGGCGGCAGCCTGAAAATCGGCAGCATTTTCCATATTGATGATCGCGCCACGTCCGCAGACAAAAAAGCGCGGATCTTTTTTGAGCGGCTCGGTGAACGCTTTGAAGCTCTGGCGCGTAGCAAGCGTTTTGCCGGCAGTGGTGCGGATGTTGATCATGTGGGCGAAATGCTCGGCGGATATGATATCACGATAGCGCAAACGGATGTCGCTGCCATCCACCTTCACCGTCAAAACCGGCTCCGGGCGGGGGAGTTTTGCGAGCATTTCATCCAACAGACCGGACAACTCGGCCTCTGAAAAGGGCTTGACCAAATAATGAAATGCCCGTACCTGAAACCCCTCGAGTGCATGGTCTGTCGAGGTGGTGGTAAAAACCAGAAGACAGTCTGCGTCTGTTTTCCGAAGTTCCTTTGCCGCGTCCATGCCGCTTAAACCATCCATGTAAATATCCAAAAATGCGGCGGTAAAGCGCTGCGCTTCTTCTGCCGCCAGAAAAGCTTCTCCGCTGTCAAATTCTAAAAGATCTGCTTCTGTACCGCGCTGGCGCAGCTGCCGTGCTAAGCGCTCCTTCAGCAGTGTGCGCTCGGTATCAAGGTCATCGACGATTGCGATCCTCATGCTGTATCAGGAAGCCGTTTTACAGCTTCCAACCTCCTTTATAAACTCTTTCATCCTGATTATAGCACAGTTGCCCGGTTATGTCGCAGCCGAAAATGGGATTTCGTGACGGAAAAGGGGCTTTCGTGCTAAATGGCTTGAAAAGACCATGCCTGTCCGTATACTGAAAGCAGAGAACGCCAACGATGGCGCAAGAGAAAGGAGGCACGCTGTGTACCGAATTGCCGTGCTGACAAGCAGCAGGGCGCAGGAAGCTTTTCTGGCAGAGCAGATCTCGCGGTTCTGCGCCGAACATTGCTTGTTCCCGAAAATGGACTGTTACCACGATCAGGAAAGCTTTTTTGAGGCTGCACGCAACGAGCCGCTGACAAATGCCGTGATTGCCCTGCCGGGGGTCGACGGATTGAATGCAGTAGAGCATCTGCGCGCGCTTTGTCCACAGACACGCATTATCTGGTGCAGCGATCTGGATTTTTCGCTCCATGCCTTCCGGTTGCGTGCAGACTATTTTCTGCTGGAGCCGGTGACCGAAGCCGCCTTGCGGCAGGGATTCCGCATCTGGCTGGATGGAAAAAATCAGGCGGAGCAGCACTGGTCTGACCGCAACGAACACAACAAGGAGAACGGTTTATGAAAAAGAGAAACATCGTCCATTCTGCGTTAAGCCTGTCGCTGACCGCAGCATTGTGCCTTTCCATGGCTGCCTGCGGCGGAACACAGACGCCGGCAGACAGTGCTGACGCTTCGCAGCCCGCTGCCCCGTCCGCTGCGGTACAGCCCTCTTCAGCGGAACAAGCCTCTGCGGCGCTGCCGGTAAAGGCTCTGAACCCCAAGCAGGTGGAGGAAAACCCCTACATGGCCAAGAGTGATGCAAACATTCATCACGACGGCTACAACACCGACTCGACGGATGAGATCCTGCCGCTTGCCATCTATCCGGAGATCAACGTTTCCTATGAGACGACGAACGCGAACGCTTCGCCCGCCATCTACTTTGACAGCTACGGTCATGCCGTTGTGCCGCTGCTGGGCGGCATTGCCATCCGCGACCTGAACGCCGAGGAGACAAAGACGCTCGGCTATTTCTCCCCCAAACAGCATGACGGCGGCGGTTACGTTATCCAGAGCTCCTATACCTTCCTTGACGAATCCAACCGCATCGTCTGCCCCACGAGCAACAACCATGTGCTGATGCTCCGCGCAACGGATGAAAACGGCAATGTTCTGCCGGAATTTGAAAAGGTGCTGGACATTGATATCAAGGCTGCCGCCGAAGCCGCGCTTGGAAAAGAACTGACGCAGAATCTTCTGTCCGTGGTCTTTGACTATGACGGAAACCTCTGGTTTGCAACGGGAGGCTTCCGCATTTATCCGCAGCGCCAGCAGCAGGGCGTCATCGGCTATATTGCCCGCTCGGCCATTGATGCGATCCTGAACGGCGAGCAGACAGACCTTTCAAAGGCTGTTTTTGTCCACGAACTGACCCCCGGCGAGGGCGCTGAAAACGGCATCGCCGCCTCCAAGGACGGTGCGGTGGTCCTGACCAACCAGAACTGCTATCTTCTGCGCGCAGAAGAAGGCGTAGACGTTGTATGGTGCACGCCCTATGAGAGCGCGGGTGCAAAGGTGAGCGGCGAAGGCGATAAGACCACCGGCGGCGGTCTTGCGTGGGGCGGCGGTTGCTCGCCCACGCTGACACCGAACCTTGTGCTGTTCACGGATAATCAGGACACTGTAAACCTTCTTGCACTCGATATGAAGACCGGCGAGGTCGTGGCAAGCACCCCGGTGCTGGATGACCTGCCCGAGGGCTATCAGGTGGCCGTTGAGAACTCTGCCATCGTCTATGACGACGGCGAGGGCACCGTCAGCACCATCGTCTGCAACTGGTTCGGTGCGGGCAATGCAGGTCTGGCTGATCCCAACAACGACTCCTCCATCCAGAGCTACGCCAATATTTACGACCAGAACTGGCTCATGAAGGGCAACATCATGATCGCCCCCGGCATCGAGCGCGTGGACACCGTAAAGACCGCAAACGGCTACGAGATGAAGAGCGTCTGGTGCCGGAACGACCTGAGCGACACCTCCATCCTGAAACTCTCCACCGCAACGGGCTATATCTACGGCTATGTGCAGGATGTGACGACCGGGATGTGGCAGTACATCATTCTGGACTTTGAAACCGGCGAGACGGTTTTCACGATGGATGTTTCCAACAAATACGGCTACAACAACATGGCCATTGGTATGTATGCCGGCAACAGCGGCAACGCGCTCTACTGCCCGACGGGCTATCTGGAACTGCTTCGTCTGCAGGACCGGTTTGTTTATCTGCCCGAAATGCCCTACCGCAAGGTCGAGCTTGATCAGGCGGCAAGAAACGTCCTTTCGCAGGAGCGGTTTGCGCAGGACGGCGGCGAAGGCACCGTTGCAAGCTGGCGCAACACTGTGACCGTCCGCAACGTACATCCCAACACCACGGTAGCTTTCCGTATGAACAACCTGTCCGGCAGCACCTCCGGTCTGACCCTCTACGCCTATGGCGTGGACGGCAAGCTGGCAAAGGTCGATCCTGCACTGTGGTCGATCACAGACGAGGACGGCAAGGCTGTAACGGAACTTACCGCCGGTACGCTCTATGAGCTGCGCGTGACCGTCGCCGATGGCGGCGCTCTTGACCTGAGCGAGACGGAAAAGGAGATCAGGCTCTCCGTTGTACTCGGAAAATAAACATAAAACGCCCGCCCACCGTGTCCAAATCTCCACGGTGAGCGGGCATTTTGCGCTCTTCAGGGTACGCTTTGTTTCTCAGACAGGCTGACCATCCAGCTGCGACTGCGGAACATCACAAGGGACAAGACCAGCCGGAACGCTTCCTCTGCGTTGAGCAGGGCATATACGCCCACGATGCCCCACCGCAGCCCATAGGCAGCCAGCAGACACAAGGGAATGCCAACGCACCATGTTCCCAGACAGTCGATGACCAGAATGATTTTTGTCCTGCCGCCGCTGCGCAGGATGCCGCCGCCAAGGATCATGTTTTCCACCTTGATGGGCGCATAATGTGTGCAATGTAGAAAACTCCGAGCTTCCTCCTTTTGCAGATTGAACCGATCCCGAAGAAACGGTATAATAACAGTATAACAAATTATTGTTTGTCGGGCTTATTTTCTCGACACGCAGGAGGAACATACATGGTAACCGGAGAACTGAAAAGCAAAATTGACAGCCTGTGGGAAATTTTCTGGACAGGCGGCCTGACGAATCCCTTGGATGTGATCGAGCAGATGACCTATCTGATGTTCATTCACGACCTCGATGAAAGCGATAACACCCACGCCAAAGAAGCCGCTATGCTGGGGCTGCCCTACAAGAGCATCTTTGCGGGCGAGGTACAGGTCGGGGAGCGCACTGTGGACGGTACACAGCTCAAATGGAGCGTTTTCCACGATTTTCCGGCAGGCAAAATGTACTCCACCATGCAGGAGATGGTGTTCCCCTTCATCAAGAATCTGCACGGCGACAAGGACAGTGCCTACGCCAAGTATATGGGCGATGCCATTTTCAAAGTGCCCACGCCGCTGATGCTGGATAAAATCGTGACTGCCATGGACGGAATGTATGAGCAGGCGGCGCAGCTTTCCAACACTGACATTCGAGGCGACATCTACGAATACCTGCTTTCCAAGCTGGCAACGGCAGGTGTCAACGGCCAATTCCGCACGCCGCGCCACATTATCCGCATGATGGTTGACCTGATGCAGCCCCGTGCTGACGATGTGATTTGCGACCCGGCCTGCGGCACGGCGGGCTTCCTTGTAGCCGCTGGCGAATATCTGCGCGAAAACCGCAAGCAGGAAGTGTTCTTTGACCGCAAAAACAAAGACCACTACATGAACCACATGTTCCACGGCTTCGATATGGACCGCACCATGCTGCGCATCGGTGCTATGAACATGATGACCCACGGCGTGGACAACCCGTTCATCGAGTACCGCGACAGCCTGAGCGACCAGAACCCCGACAAGGACAAATACAGCCTGATTCTGGCAAATCCCCCATTCAAGGGCAGTCTGGACTACGACATTGTTTCCACCGACCTGCTCAAGCTCTGCAAGACCAAAAAGACCGAGCTGCTGTTCCTCGCTCTGTTCCTGCGGATGCTGAAGGTCGGCGGACGCTGTGCCTGCATCGTCCCGGATGGCGTTCTGTTCGGCTCTTCCACTGCACACAAGGCGATTCGCAGGGAGATCATCGAGAACAACCGTCTGGAAGCCGTAATTTCCATGCCCTCCGGCGTGTTCAAGCCCTATGCGGGCGTTTCTACTGCCATCCTGATTTTCACCAAGACCGGCCACGGCGGCACCGATAACGTCTGGTTCTACGATATGAAAGCCGACGGCTTCTCTCTGGACGATAAGCGCAGCCCGACCACGGAAAACGACATCCCCGATATTATCGCCCGGTTCCACAACCGGGAGGCTGAAGCCACCCGTGAGCGCACGGAACAGAGCTTCTTTGTGCCGAAAGAGGAGATCGCGGGCAATGACTATGATTTGTCCATCAACAAGTATAAAAAGACCGAGTATGTGCCGGTGGAGTATCCTTCCACACAGGAAATTATGGCACAGCTGCGTGATTTGCAGAAGAAGATCGACGCAGAGATGGACGCTTTGGAAGAACTTTTGAAATGAAACAATTCTAATTTGTGGGAGAAGCAGATGGCAAGATTAGGCGATATTTGTACGGTGAACATGGGACAGTCCCCAGATTCAGCTACATACAATGAAGTCGGGAGAGGACTCCCATTTTTTCAGGGAAATGCAGATTTTGGACGGTTGCATCCGGCTGCTAGAGTGTGGTGTAGCGAGCCAACTAAAATAGCACACACGGGCGACATTTTAATTTCTGTTCGTGCACCGATTGGAGCAATGAATGTTGCAGACCAAGACTGCTGCATTGGGAGAGGCTTGGCTGCGATTCAAGTTAACGAAAATATTTGCGACCCCCAATATTTATGGTACGCTATTCAATCAAAAGTTAGTGATTTGAATGCGAAGGGCACGGGAAGCACATTCAAAGCCATTAGCAAAAGTACATTGACTGATACAGAAGTATTGTTAGTACCTCTTGATGCTCAGAAAAACATTGCAAGGGTTCTCTCAAATGTAGAGAATTCAATCCTATTCCGAAAAGAACAGCTTTCCAAGCTGGACGAACTTGTCAAAGCTCGATTTGTCGAGATGTTTGGGGAGCCTGGCGCTAAAAATGAAAATTGGCCTCAGTGCACATTGGGAAAAGCCTGTAAAATTAATCCTAAGAAAAGCGAAGATATACGGCTTCAGCCTAATCTGGAAGTTTCATTTGTTCCAATGCCTGCTGTGACTGAAAATGGAAAAATGGACAGTTCAATTATAAAAATCTATGATGAAGTTAAGACTGGATTTACGTATTTCTCAGAGAGAGATGTTCTATTCGCAAAAATAACGCCCTGCATGGAAAATGGCAAGGGCGCTGTGGCGGTAAATTTGAAGAATGAAATAGGCTTTGGTTCAACGGAGTTTCATGTAATACGCCCCATTGCAGAAAAAACAAATCCATACTGGATTTATGCACTGACTGTCTTTGAAAAATTCAGAAAAGATGCAGCAAAAAATATGACCGGAAGCGCAGGGCAGCGAAGAGTTCCCGCCTCTTTTCTGGAAAATTATCAAATTTCTTTACCGCCGATTGATCTCCAAAACCAGTTTGCCGACTTTGTAGCCGAGGTCGACAAATCAAAAGTTGGAGTGCAGAAAGCCCTTGACCAGACACAATTACTCTTTGACAGCCTGATGCAACAGTATTTTGGCTGATAATAAGCAACAACAGGCACTTTGCCGGAGCAGGATGTTGGTACACCAGAAAAGGAGTGCGCCAATATGGAAGACAAAATCGTGAAGATCATCAACGAGATGGCAGAGTACCTGAATGTTGCGCAGATGAAAAAGCTGCAAGAGGTGCTGTTGCAGACGTTTTCTGAATCCGAAGCGCAGAAAGAGCAGATTTCCAACGAGGAATATCTGAAGCTGTTCCTTGATGCCAAGAAAATCGAGGGCTGCTCTGAGCGCACCATCCAGTATTACCGCGTTACCGTGGAGCGGCTGCTGCAAACCGTGGACACGCCTCTGCGCAAGATGACCACCGAAGAAATCCGGCGGTATCTGGTGGAATATCAGAAGATCAACAACTGCGGCAAAGTGACCATCGACAATGTGCGCCGGAATATTTCCAGCTTTTTCTCGTGGCTGGAAGAAGAGGACTACATCCTCAAAAGCCCCATGCGCCGCATCCATAAAATCAAGACCAAACAGCCCGTGAAGGAAACCATCTCGGACGAAGCTATTGAACGCCTGCGGGATAACTGCAAGTGTGCGCGCGACCTTGCCATGATTGATTTGTTGTATTCCACTGGCATTCGTGTGGGAGAGCTGGTGAATCTGAACATTTCAGAAATCGACTTTGAAGCCCGCGAGTGTGTAGTGTTCGGCAAAGGCGACAAAGAGCGCCGGGTTTATTTTGATGCCAAGGCAAAGCTGCATTTACAGGACTATCTGCGCTCCCGCACCGATGCAAACCCGGCGCTGTTCGTGACGCTGGATGCCCCGTTTGACCGCTTGAAGATCAGCGGCGTGGAGATCCGTCTGCGGGAATTGGGCCGGGAGTTGAATTTGGACAAGATCCACCCGCATAAATTCCGCCGCACCATGGCTACCCGCGCCATCGACAAGGGAATGCCTATTGAGCAGGTACAGAAAATCCTCGGTCATTCGCAGATCGGCACCACCATGCAGTATGCAATCGTGAATCAGAACAACGTCAAGACCTCCCACCAGAAGTTTATTGCCTGAAAAGGCAACTTCTAATTTGTGGGAGAGACAGATGGCAAAATTAGGCGATATTTGTACGGTGGTGTCAGGCTCCACTCCGAAAACAGGAGTTGCAGAATATTGGGACGGCACTGTTAAATGGATTACACCTGCTGAGCTAAACGAAGACTCTTTTTATATCACAGATTCCGTTCGACATATTACAGAATATGGAAAAGAAAAAACGGGATTATCATACCTGCCCAAGGGAACTGTAATTCTGTCTTCTCGTGCGCCGATAGGAAAAACTGCGATTGCAGGTTGCGAAATGTGCTGCAATCAGGGATTCAAAAACCTAATTTGTTCTGACGCGATTTATAATGAATATCTCTATTTTTTCTTGAAGTCGAAAACAGATTATCTCAATTCTTTGGGGCGTGGTGCGACATTTAAAGAAATTTCAAAATCTATTGTTGAAAAGATTGAAATTCCTCTTCCGAATATCGAAAAGCAACACCAAATAGTCAAAGAATTAAAAGCAACACGCAATCTGATTGCACATCGAAAACAGCAACTCACCAAGCTGGACGAGCTTATCAAAGCTCGATTTGTGGAGATGTTTGGGGACTGTCGATTAAACCCAAAGGGGTGGGTCACAAAGAATCTCGACCAAGTGGCAGATGTTGGCTCCAGCAAACGTGTTTTTGTAGAAGAACTTCAATCTGAGGGGATACCATTCTACCGAGGAACGGAAGTCGGTGCATTGGCTGAGGGAAAATCGATACGGCCAGAGCTCTTTATTACAGAGGGACATTATAAACAACTGTGCGAAGCAACGGGAAAACCTCAAAAAGGTGATTTGCTAATGCCGTCAATTTGTCCAGATGGAAGAATTTGGGTTGTTGATACAGATGCACCCTTTTATTTTAAGGATGGCCGAGTACTATGGGTTCATTTGACAAGCCAAAACTATAATCCCGTTTTTCTGCTTTACACACTGAAAGATCGAATTATGACTGACTACGAGAGCATTGCGTCTGGTACAACATTCGCCGAATTAAAAATTTTTGCATTGAAGAAATGCAGAATTTTTGATGTTCCTCTTTCCCTCCAAAACCAGTTTGCCGCCTTTGTAGCCGAGGTAGACAAATCAAAATTGTTCGCAGAACTTTTTGTGCAAAGCACTTGCATTTTGGCTGAAAATCGTTCAAAATAGAAGCCGGGAGGTGTGAGAATTGACCAACTTTGACTTTCTGAAGGATGACCCGCAGTTTTCCGGCTTTGCGGATGCCGCGATCGCTGCGGAGAGGATCCTGCCCATTGATGCGGAAAACTCCGCCATGGCATCCCGCCGAGCAATGGAGTTTGCCATCAAGTGGATGTATTCTGTCGATGGTTCGCTGGTAAAACCATGGGATGATCGTCTGGTCAGTCTGATGAGCACCGAAGAGTTTCACGATATTGTGGACGATGACCTGTGGCGCAGACTGGATTATATCCGCAGAAACGGAAATGGAAGTGCCCACAACAGCCACAAAACCAGCCCTGATGTGGCAGCTCTTTGCCTCGAAAACCTGTTTCTGTTCCTTGATTTCGTGGCGTACTGCTATGGAACAAGCTATCAGGAAAAGAAATTTGACGCTTCCCTGCTTACACAACAGCCTGCTGCACCCGTTGCACAGCCCGCCCTGCCGGATGTGGACTTGGATGCACTCATCAAAGAAAACGCTGAGCTCAAGGCGCAGCTGACTGCCCGCCGCGAAACGCAGCAGCCCACCTATGTACCCAAGCCGCTGGAACTTTCGGAATACAAGACCCGGAAACTGTATATTGACTCCATGCTCACTGATGCCGGGTGGGTCGAGGGCAAAAACTGGGTCAACGAGGTCCCTCTGCCCGGGATGCCCAACAAGAGCGGCACCGGCTATGCAGATTATGTCCTGTACGGCGATGATGGCCGTGCGCTGGCTGTGATCGAAGCAAAGCGCACCTGTAAGGATGTTGCAGTAGGCCGCCAGCAGGCAAAGCTGTATGCAGATATTCTCGAAAAGCAGTTTGGCCGTCGCCCGGTGGTATTCCTGACCAACGGTTTCGATACCCGAATCGTGGACAATATCTATCCCGAGCGCAAGGTCGCTTCCATTTACTCCAAGCGCGACCTTGAAAAATGGTTCAATCTGCAAGCCATGCGCACCAGCCTTGCCAATGTGGATGTAAACAAAAACATTGCCGGACGGTACTATCAGGAAGGTGCCATCAAGGCTGTTTGTGACAGCTTTGGCCGCAAGAACCGCCGCAAGGCTCTGCTTGTTATGGCAACAGGCTCCGGCAAGACCCGTACCGTCATTGCACTGGTGGATGTATTGTTGCAGCATGGCTGGGTCAAGAACGTGCTGTTTCTGGCTGACCGCAACAGTCTTGTGACCCAGGCAAAGCGCAGCTTTGTCAACCTCCTGCCGGAGCTTTCCGTGACGAACCTCTGCGAGGACAAAGACAACTTTACGGCACACTGCGTGTTCTCGACCTATCAGACCATGATGAACTGCATTGATTCCGTTCACGATGCAGAGGGCAAGTTGTTCACCTGTGGTCATTTCGATTTAATTATCTGCGATGAAGCGCACCGCTCCATCTACAATAAATACCGCGACATCTTCCACTATTTTGATGCACCGCTGGTTGGCCTGACTGCCACGCCCAAGGATGAGATCGACAAAAACACCTACGAGATCTTTGACCTCGAAAACGGTGTGCCCACCTATGGTTATGAGCTGGCGCAGGCCGTCAAGGATGGCTTTCTGGTTGATTTCCTCTCGGTGGAGAGCGAAGTCAAGTTCATGAAGAAAGGCATCACCTACGATGAACTTTCGGACGAAGAACGGGAAGCCTACGAAAACACCTTTGAGGATGAAAACGGCAACCTGCCGGCCAGCATTGATGCATCTGCTCTGAACAGCTGGCTGTTCAACAAGGACACCATTCGGCAGGTCTTGAATGTCGTGATGCAGAACGCCTTGAAAATCGACTACGGCAGCAAAATCGGAAAAACGATTATTTTTGCCAAGAGCCACGACCACGCAGAAGAGATCCTCAAAGTGTTCAATCAGGAATATCCGCACATGAACGGCTACGCTAGGGTGATCGACAATCGGCTCAATTATGCGCAGAGTGCCATTGACGAATTCTCAGACCCGAAGAAGTTGCCGCAGATTGCCATCTCGGTGGATATGCTGGACACCGGCATCGATGTGCCGGAGGTTCTGAATCTGGTCTTTTTCAAAAAGGTTCTGAGCAAGGCAAAATTCTGGCAGATGATCGGTCGCGGAACCCGCCTGTGTCCGGGGCTTCTGGATGGTGAGGACAAGAAGAAGTTTTACATTTTTGACTTTTGCGGAAATTTTGAATTTTTCCGCATGAACAAAGGAAATGCTACCCCGAATATGATTGCCGTTCAGGGTGCAATTTTCGGTTTGCAGTTTGAAATCGCGTATAAATTGCAGGATATGCAGTTCCAAACGGAAGAACTGAAAGCGTTCCGGACTTCACTGGTGGAGCACATGGTCAGTCAGGTGCAGAAGCTGAATCGTGACAATTTTGCGGTCAAGCAACATTTGAAATATGTCGAGTTGTATGCGGACAAGAACAGTTACAATGCGCTGACCTATGCAGATACCTTGATTGCCCGGGAAGAACTTGCCCCCTTGATCGAACCGGAGCCGGACGACCCGAAAGCACTGCGTTTTGATGCGCTGCTGTACGGCATCGAGTTGGCATATCTTGCCGGGAAGCCGTATAATCGTGGCCGCAGTGAGTTGCTGAAAAAGGCGAAGGCGGTTGCGAGCGTGTCCAACATTCCGGAGATCGACAAGAAGCGCGCCCTGCTGGAAAAAATCATCCAGACCGACTACATCAAAACCGCCGATGTGAACGAGTTTGAGCACATCCGAAAGGAACTGCGCAACCTCATCAAATACATTCCCATCGAGCGTGTACGGTACACCACAGATTTCTCGGACGAAATTCTTTCGACAGAATGGAAAGAAGCCGAACTGGAAAACGATGATCTGAAAAATTACAAGGCAAAAGCTGAGTACTATGTACGGCAGCATCAGGATAATGCAGCTATCGCCAAACTGAAAGGCAACATCCCGCTCACCGGCGAGGATGTCAGGGAGCTTGAAAAGATTCTTTGGAGCGAGGTCGGCACAAAAGAGGATTATGAAGCCGAATATGGCACAAAGCCTCTGGGCGAATTCGTGCGGGAAATTGTTGGTCTTGATATGGCTGCGGCGAAAGCTGCATTTTCGCAATATCTGGATGGTGCTAACCTCGACAGCCGACAGATTTACTTTGTCAACCAGATTGTCGAGTACATCGTACATAATGGCATGATGAAAGACCTCTCCGTTTTGCAGGAGCCGCCTTTTACAGATCAGGGAAGCATCGTAGAGGTCTTTACAGATTTGAGTGTATGGCTTGGTATTCGCAAGACCATTGAACAGGTCAACGCCAATGCAATCGCAGCATAATAGAATACTTTCTAAAACGGTAAAGTGGATTTTATCTGCTTTGCCGTTTTTTCTTTACATCTGGACTCCAACATGCCTTTGTGCTATTCAGCGATTCCATCGCGCAGCCTGCGCCGGGACGGTGCAGATTTGAAAGGGTTTGGGATTTTCCAACAAGCATTTTGCAACGCAAAAATAGCAGATGTATATACGTCTGCCCTGCTTGCGGGTACAATGTCATCGATGAAACAAAAATAGTTTCATCAAAGACGGTTATATGGTTGTGCCGATTTCCCAAAAATAGTAATATTGAAGTACTAACTGGGGCAAAACGCTTCATATTTTTGACTCCATACTCCCTCGCATCTTTCTGCGAACGCTTTCAAGTCTCCGATCTGATTCATACGATGCCATGGCATCGTAGAATTGGCTCGGATTTTTTATTTTGCATCATTGTATACAACACATGGACTAAGAGGGTGGGTAACTTGGACCACTAGTCCATAAACTTTTGCTGCGGAAACCGGTACACTGTTGTCAAAGGAGGCAAATAATATGCTGAAACTAAGCAGTCTCAAAATAGACCCCGAATTTTCCGCTCAAATTTTGCCGCTGAGTTTTGAGGAGCTCCAGCAGCTTGAAATGAACATGATTCGAGACGGAAAGCTCACAGACCCGATCATTGTGTGGAACAAAACCATTCTGGACGGGCATAACCGCTACAACATCCTGCGGAAGCATTCGTTTATCGAATATGAGATCAAAGAAATGGAGTTTTCCAGCCGTCAGGAAGCTTTAATCTGGATTTGCAATCATCAGCTTGGGCGGCGCAACCTGACACCGGAGCGCAGAAAGTATCTGATTGGAAAGCGGTATGAAGTGGAAAAACAGATCTCGCAAAACCGCGGCAATCAGTACACATCTACTAAGAAAGATGCCACGGATCAAAATGATCCCTGCCAAAATAAATCCGGCAGCCACATTACGCGGCAGCGGATTGCAAACGAGACCGGCACCAGCGAGGGTTATGTGCAGCGGGCCGAAAAGTACATGAACGGCGTGGAGGCTGCCGATGAAGCAGCACCCGGTGCCCGGGAGGAAATTCTAAACGGGAAAATCAAAGCTGCTGACCGTGAGATCTGCGCTATCGCTAAGGCTCCGAAGGAACAGCGGCCGGAAATCGTTGCAGAACTTCGTAAGCCGAAAAGCGAGCGAGATAAGCAGCTTGCTTCCTCTACAAAAAAGCCCTTCCGTGAAGGTCGAATCTTTTGATGATGACGGAAGTCGATTTCTGATCGGCATTTCAAAAAAATGCAAGGGCACAAAAGGGCACTGACCGAAAGTGATCAAAAAGCCCTGAAAAAATCTGTTGAAGCACCTGCGGATCATTCCATCCACATCGCTGCGATTGAAGGTGCTTATGACGCCTTTATCGAGAATTGGGAACTCACGTTTCGTGAGTACCCAGATCTTCTGACAGGGCCGGAAAACTGGAAGCAAATTGAAAAGTATTCTGACAATCTGCAGCGCTATCTGGAATTTATCCGCTCGAAGCACCTGAAAATGCTGGAATCGCAGAGACAGGGAGGGTGATTGGCTTGTTTGATGATTTGACCGTTTGTACTCCGCTACCCCGGTATCTGCCATTTCCAAAGTTTTTGCTGGACGCCCAATTAAGCCCTAGCCGATACCGCAGCCAAAAACCGCTGATCGTCACCACCAACCTGCCGCTGAACGAGATACGGCATCCACAGGATACTGCTCACGCCCGCATTTATGATCGCATTCTGGAAATGTGCGTTCCAATTTCCTGCATCGGGGCAAGTCTTCGCAAAGAGAACGCACAGAAAAAGTTGGAATCCATGAAATCGTTGATCGGCTGATTCACTAAACGAATATGCATCTAACAAAAGGAGGGCAGCAATGACCGAAACTGCGAAATCTTTGGATTATACGAAAAATATCTTGCAGACCATTCCGAATAGCGATAAAATGGAAGTGGTCACTCAAACCAATGCCGTCAAGTCTCCGACTGACAGCCTGAAAGCCACAACACTGGTGTACACGGTGGAGGAAATTGCGCAGATGCTGTCCATCAGCCTGCGTTCTGCCTACAACCTGTGCAACAGCACTACCGAATTCCGTGTCCTGCGGGTCGGCGGAAGCATCCGCATCCCGAAAGACAGTTTCGATGCGTGGCTCCGGGCAGCTTGAAAAAGGAGATAACGTATGGCATATATTACGAAACGCGGCAGCTCCTATGGTGTCCGCTATACTTACCAAGACGAGCAGGGTAAAAACTGCAACAAATGGGAAAGTTTTTCCACGAAAGAGGAGGCAATAAACCGTAAAAAACAAATCGAACACGAACTGGCAAACGGAACGTTTCTGATTCCGTCCACCATCACCGTCAAAGAGTTTTTGATGGAGTGGCTTCCCAAACAGTGCAACAAGCACAAGTGGGCACCGCAGACCTATCAATCCAATCTGGGAACCGTCCAGAACCTCATTATTCCGTACATCGGCGATATGCAGATGCAAAAGCTCAAGCCTTACCATCTGGAAGACCTGTATTCTACCCTCAGCAAAACGCCCTGCGGCCAGTATTATGAGGGCAAAAAGCAGGTGCTTTCGGAAAAACAACAGCAGCGGTTTCTCTCCGGCACGACCATCCACGAGGTACACCGCCTGCTGCGGACAGCGTTCCAGTATGCGGTGGAGTGGGGCATCCTCGTCAAAAGCCCCGTTCCGGTGGACAGCCCCAAGAAATCGATTCAGGAGCGCGCCATCTGGGGCGCGGACGAGATGTGGGCCGCACTTGCCAGCATGGAGGACCCGATTCTGCATCTGGCAGTCCATCTTACGCTGGTGGGTGCATTGCGAGAGGGCGAAGTCGCTGGCCTGACTCCGGAAGATCTTGATTTTGAGGGAGCAGACGGCACAGGCACGTTCCGCATCAACAAGTGTATGCAGCGTGTCCAAAAGGCATCGCTGGCAAAAACGGGCAAGGACTGTATTTTGCAGGAATTTGAGGATAAGCGTGAGGGCAGTACCACAACGCTGGTGCTCAAAAAGACCAAAACAGCATCTTCCAACCGAACCATCTTCATGACGACAGTGTTGAAAGAAGAACTGAAACACTGGCTAAAGCGTTTGGAAATGGACGAAGCCGTTGAGCCGGAACGCTACCGCAACAGCGGGATGCTCCTGCGCTTGCCCAATGGTCTGGCGGTGGAGCCGATCCTCATCCGCAAGAAGTTCATCAAGTGGCAGGACGAGCACCCGGAGTTCACTCGCATTGTGTTTCACGGTCTGCGGCATTCCAGTGCCACCTACCAGCTGATGATCTCCGGCGGCGATGTGAAAGCGGTACAGGGCACAACGGGCCATGCCAGCGCTAATCTTCTGGTCAACACCTATGCACACATCCAGCAGGATTCCCGTAAAAAGCTGGGTAAAAAGTTCGAGGAAGGCTTCTACAAGCCGGGAGCAACACCTGTGCAGGCTGCCCCGGTTGAAGCAGAACCGACCATCTCCGTGTCGGCACTGTTGGAGCTTCTGAAGGACGCAGACCCCGCCGTAAAAGCGCAGCTTCGCCTGGCTCTGCTGACCTGAATTGCAAAAAATAGCACGAATTGCAGAGCAATTCACAGACTTACTCTATCTGACACGAAAAATGCGGACCGTGCAAAAACCGTGCAGAGACCGTGCAAATGGCGTATAAAAGGAAAATCCCACGAGGAATCTTGCGATTCTTCGTTGGATTTTGGTGCGCTCGAGGGAACTCGAATCCCTGGCCCTCTGATTAAAAGAGAGGCTTGATATGTCTTTCCATATCTATTTGTGTGCGATTTTATACAGATAATTCGTTGCTTTTACGTTTTCTTGTTGAGATTCATTTTGTCGAGTCACACCTCGTTGTCGCATTTTTGTCGCACTTTCTTTTGACGGAGCGAGCGGATGTGACGTTGCATATTTTACCCTGCAGTATCGCCCGAACAGCATCATAATTTCGCCGGTTGAAAACATTGTGGAAAGATGTTGAAAACATACTCTTTCGGGCAATTTCCCTGTTCTGGGGAGAACAAACTACTAACTCTCTGCTCTAAAATCAAGGGCGGAGAGCTTTTTATTTGTTTACCAGCAGTTTGCTGCACTGCTTTCTCAATTTCACATTAGAAGCCATGTTGAAGTAAATACTTTGCATATTGTTGCATTCCATAATTCGAAAGATACTGCAATAAATATTCACGCGGCGGCCAATTGGACATATACGGCTTCTGGTCCGGCCCCATATAAAGCCCACCACCAGGACCTCTATAAAGCCCACCGCCTGGACCAGTATAAAGCCCACCGCCTGGACCAGTATAAAGCCCACCGCCTGGACCAGTATAAAGCCCACCGCCAGGACCTCTATAAAGTCCACCACCTGGGCCAGTATAGAGCCCACCTCCGGGGCCGGTATAGAGTCCGCCACCAGGACCTCTATAAGCACCACCACCCGGACCAGTGTAGAGTCCACCACCTGGGCCAGTATAGAGCCCGCCTCCCGGGCCTCTGTATCTATTTCTAGGCCACATATTGTACCTCCAAAACTCAACTATTTATCAGTAATTATGGGAGAAAAATTGGTTACAAGTTCAGACACAAGTATAGGATACTTTAATTCAAAAAGTCGCAGATATTTGCTTATTAATAAAGAAAATTGTGAAGATATTTTGTTTGAAAGGATTTTGCTCCATTCAGGAGGAGAGTATCTCATAATATTACACAATGCACTGATAATCAAAAAATGAAGACATAATTCAGGAAGAACCATTCCCTCAATAGGCGATTCTATATACCAAAGCTGTCCTCTCAAATCATGGTAAACGCACGGCATAATGGTCGAGATTTCTTCCGATGGAACAGAAAATTGATAACTGCCTTGATTTTCAGAAATATTAGTGACATGAAAAGCCTTTTCGAGCTTTTCTTTATCTGGTTTGTTTATACCATCTCCAATATAAAAGTTATAAGTTGCTTTCGAATTGACGATTCCAGCATCTACACTTAATTTGTGTACTAGATGATGACTTGTATCGACTTGTGTATAGTACCCGTTCAACTCAGGTACCATTGATAAAAGAGCCATCAAAGATATACTTATACTATTTCTTTGAATCATATCAATTGATGGAAGAAGCGAATATTTTATGTTTATACTATCATTACGAATTTGAGCTGTAGATAACGCACATAAAAGATCTAAGAATGTGCCGCTTGGAATATCTCCTCCAAATTCAATTGCTCCTGATGAATGATTATAAGTATGTCCATGCGATCCTTTTAATGTTCTTATAGATTTGTGGAGTGGCGAATTGATAACGATTATTGCGTAAGCGTATGCGCAGGCTGCATAAAATTCTATTAGAGGTTTTGCTATCGTATCCGCACATGCGCCAGCATGAAATAAACTCCTACCCTGTTTAATACAATCCATCAGGCAAATCGCTTCAGTTGTATTAAGGCCATCTTTTACTTTATGTTTTTTGGTTTTATATACCTCCTTAATGTAATTCTCGTTTTCCAGAGAAGCCAATAAATCTAGTACTGCATCTTTCTGTATTAATAAGTCTATTGGAAGCCGCTCAGGGAGTCTAGTGCTCATCAGTCTAGAATTAACTTCATTAACTAGTTTTATATAAGAGCGATTTAAATTCGAAAGTTCTGGCCCGTCATGTTGAACAACATAGTCGTCCATTGATTTATATTTGCCTTTATCTTCCGCAGACAGAGATTTATATTTTTCACTGAGATCGTCAAATGTTTTAATATCAAATGGCTCAAACAATTTAGAACTGGTTTTACATGCTGTGGCAGAAGCATTCCATTGAGAAACCATTTTTTACCTCACAAGTTAAATGTTCCGAATAGTAATTGTGTTTTGCAAAAATCTTTAAAATTTTATGTTTGGCAATGGCATAAGGTGTTATTTAATTTTTTTTAGACATGGGGAAATAGAATAACTGGACTACTGGGGGATTACAACGACAGAGAACATATTTTTAACTACCCCCGAGAGCCTGGTCTTGTTCTATGCGACGGCGCACCGCTTCCAGCATATACTCCGTCAAGCTTTGACCTGCTTTTTCCGCAGCCTGCTGAATTGCTTCCTTGTTCACATCACTATCAATCCGAACATCAAGCACAATGCGCTGATATGTTTTATCGTTAAACTTCCGTTTGCTAGCTGTGCTCGTCTTTCCGCCCATAATCGCACCAACTTTCTCTTAACTATTATAGGTATTATATCATGTCTCTGCCATTTGTCCATCTCGTACGAGTATGCATTTTGCATAGAAATGCTGATTTATTCTTGTATACTATTCCGTCTTGCATACTCGTACGAGTAGTGGTACACTTATGCCATCGGGAACACACATTCCCCAACAACACACAGACAGAGAGGTAAAACACATGAGCATCGATACTTTACTCACCCTTGTAGAGCAGTACAAGGAAGCCGCCCAGCTGATTGAGGCAGCACAGACCGAACAAGAAACGCTCAAAGCCCAAATCAAGGAAGCTCTTGCAGAGCGCGCTACAAATTATCTTGAGGTAGGCTGTCACAAAATTCGTCTGTCCGATTTTTCCAGCACACGGCTTGACAGTAAAGCCATCAAGGCCGTTGCACCTGACCTATACGAGAAATACAGTAAGATCGTCACCGGCACCCGCCTGTCCATCAACTAAGAAAAGCCCCATACAGTGCCCACCGACCAAAGTTTGCACTGTACAGAGCTCCAACAAACCCGCCGGGCGGGCTGTACTGCTATTATACCTGTCCCGGCTTTTTTTATCAAGAGAAAGGTTGTTCACCATGAAAAGCACCATCAAGACCAGCCGCACCGCAGGCCAGCTCGAAAAAATGTTCCGGGAACTTAACAAGCACTATTACAATGGCGAATTGCCGGAGCCCATCATCACGCTGAAAAAGACGCCCTCTGCCTATGGTCACATCACCACCGTCAAGACTTGGACAGTCAACACCGAACAGGGCATAGAGCAGCGGTACGAGATCAATATTTCCACCGCGACACTGGACCGCCCCATTGAGAACACCACGGCCACCCTGCTGCACGAGATGGCGCACCTCTACAATCTGGTTCATGGTATCCGCGATACATCCAGCCAGAGCGGAGCCTATCACAACAAGCGCTTTAAGGCCACCGCAGAGGCCCACGGCTTAGTCATTGACCATCACGAGAAGTACGGCTGGACCGTTACAAGTCCGTCCGAAGAGCTGCTGGACTTCATCATCTTCATGGGCTGGCAGGACATCCAGATGACAGAGGGCCTGACGTGGGCAGATATGTGTGGCACTGGTACGGCCAGCAAAGGACCGGGCAGCAGCCAGACAGGAGCCCCAAAACCGCCCAAGGCCAAGAGCAGCACCCGGCGGTGGGTATGCCCGAAGTGTAGGACCATCATCCGCAGCACCAAGGAAGTGCGGGTCATCTGTGCTGACTGTATGGAGTTGTTCGTAAAGGCTGACTAAGCCCCAAGAGAAGAGACAGAGAGGCAAGGGACGAGTGAGAGTAGTCCAGTTTGTGAGTGCACATACAAAGAGGATCGATATCATGGAAACCATCAGCACAAGAATCGTATCACTGCGCAAGGATGCAGGCTTGTCACAGCAGCAGTTGGCGGATGACCTCAACTTATCCCGGCGCGCCATCAGCTTATGGGAAACCGGCAGAAGGACACCGGACATTCAATCGGTTCTGCTGTTGGCTGACTACTTTCAGGTATCGCTGGATTATCTGGTCAAGGGCAGTCATGCTTAAAAAGTAGCGTGTGCCCTATTTTACAGTCCGAACAACCATCAAAAAGTTATAATTTAGGGTCGGTTTTGGAATTGTTTTCAATCATTTCTGGCATCTCTGACCCTATTTTTCATATCAGCCAGTGAGGTACATCTTATGAAAGTCGCATACGTCCGCGTCAGCACTGAAGAACAGAACGAGGCGCGCCAGATCGAGGCACTCCGCGCCCACAGCATCGAAAAGTGGTTCACCGAAAAGATCAGCGGCAAGAGCATGGACAGGCCCCAACTGCAAGCGATGCTCGACTATGTGCGGGAAGGTGATACGGTCTATATCCACGACTTCAGCCGTCTTGCACGCAGCACCAAAGACCTGTTGGAGATCGTGGAGCGGTTACAGGCAAAGGGCGTACATCTGGTCAGTAACAAGGAGAAGCTGGACACCGGAACCCCTACCGGAAAGCTGATGTTGACTATGATCGCCGCCATCAACGAATTTGAACGCCAAAATCTGCTCGACCGCCAGCGGGAAGGGATTGCCATTGCCAAACGGAACGGTGTGTACAAGGGGAGAAAGAAGGTTGCTATACCTGATAATTTTCCCGCTCTGTATGCCCGCTATACCCGCCGGGAACTGAACAAAGGGCAACTGGCTGAAGCACTGCGCATCACGCGCCCGACGTTGGAACGGATGATACAGGAGCATTTATCAGTAAAAAATCCCGAAAATTCTTAAAAGTGCACTTGTAAATCCGATTAGTTGGACATCAAGTGTGATATTCTTCAGTCAGTCCAAAGAAACACACGATAGTACAGGAGGATTTCACTATGAGTCACAAACACGACCCTTTTCTTGACTATGCCATGTACAGCTCTATTCAGAGCGACCGGGAACATGGACGACCGCTTGGCTGTGGATGGATTATGCTGCTGATGTGGGGAGGTATCATTTTGTATGTTATCTGTGCGATTGGCGCCGCTTTCATGAATTAAGCGTATTCCAGCGCAAGAGGTGGATTTATGAATATTCAGTGGCTTTCCCTTAATCTATCGGCCAATTGAGCCAAAAGAGCAACATCTGCTTCGTTCAAGCCGGTCACATTGACAGCGCTGTAATTTTCTACGCCAAGCAGGTAGTCTGTCGATACGGAAAACAGTCGTGCGAGGTCAACCAGACTGGGCGGGGATGGCATAGAAAGCCCTTGTTCCCATGAATTGATACCGTTTCGTGTCATATTCATTTTGCGCGCAAGTTCGGCCTGTGTCCATCCACGGGCTTCTCGCAAGGCTTTGATACGGTCTGCTGTCATGTTACCGCCCCCCTTTTTATGTCAAGTATAGCCACCTATCCGGGCGAGTCTTTATCATTTGGGCTCCACTACTTGACATTTTGATAAAAGCGTGGTAACTTCAGAGCAGAAAATCAGTAAAATTGTTGAGAAACGGCATAATCTTTCAAAATAGTCTCATCAGGAGGAAATTGTTATGAGTGGAGCTGTATCGTTCGTTTTGGGTTTGCTGGGGCTGGGTGCGTCTGGCGCGGTGAGTGCTGGGCAGAACGCAAAAATCAAGAAGGCAGACTATCAGTATGGCGAGGAGCACGGCCTCCATGGCACCTCTGAGGTCCTACAAATGCGGGAGCGAGTACGTAAAGAGTGGTGGAGTATCTGCGGCAAGACCTACAACGCATGTGAGCGGCCTGCATCGAGTTACGGTAATCTCAGCAGAACCCCGTGGTGCTATCTGAAAAAGCGCTGGTTCATTGACCACCTGAACAAAAAGGGCATTCCTTATGATGATCTGGTCGTGGACGATGTTACCGGCGTTACCTTTTACGAGAGCCAGAAAAGAACGTCCGAAGCGTATATGAGAAAGCTACGGTGAGAGGTTTCTTATATCATGGCCAACAAGAAATACCCTCCACCAGAAAGCCGCGCAGCTAGCAAGCATGTTTTGGTCTACCCGAATTGGATGTCTGCGCAGCGATATCACGAATATCAAGAATCACGAGCACGTGCAGCGAGAGTCGAGCATGACAAATTAAAACAGGAAGCCGATCAGCACAATGCCTTTGTCGAAAATGCAAAAAAGCATGGCATTCCCATTGTCAAAAAGAAAAAGTGAGAAAATCGTGAGGCAAAGTTTTGGCGGTGTATCATATCGGAGGTCAAATGGGACGCGAACAACACTATGTGGGGCTCCACTATCGAACTAAATTTCAAATTGGAGCTACCAATGTAACCTATGGTGAAGACGATTATTTTGATGGCTCAGATCAAAAATTTCAATTTAGTCATCCTCGAACGTCAATAAAAGACGAGCTTTCCCCTGTACAACTTCCCTTGAAGATTCAAAAACAGAAAAAACTCACCCGGTATTGCATTGATCATCCAACGTATGCTCTACAATGCTATGCCTTTCATATTGAGGATTCCATTGAATACGGCTGGTATTGTCCACGCTGTAAAAAATATTTTATAGGCAAATCTGAAAATGGTGACAAAGTTTCAACTATTTTAAAACGGCATCATTATAAAGTTGAAAAAATCTGGTGATTCATCGTCGTTGTCTTCAGCCATCTTGATATTGCAAAAGCCCTGTTGCTCGTAGTGAGTAGCAGGGCTTTTCTTTATGCGTGCTTCTGTTCACGAATACGGATAATACCCTCCAATGCGTCCGCTGCTGCTGCATCTGCGCTCTGGATGGCGGAGGCATAGATGTTCAGCGTTGTGGAGGTCTGTGCATGGCCCAAGCGGCCAGAAACCGTTGTAATAGGGGCATGGGCGGCAATCAGCAGGCTGGCATTGGTGTGACGCAAACTGTGGAAATGCACCGCCGGGAGGTCATGAGCGGCTAAGAAGCCCGGAAACCACGATGTTACCGTCTTGGGGTCGATGGGCTCACCGTTCCATTTGGTGAAGAGCAGGTCGTTCTCCACTGTTTTTCCGTCTTCTACTGTAATGCGCCGTGTCCATGCAGAGCCGACTTTCAGACGTTCCGCCTTTTGATGCAAGCTGTATTCTGTCAGCAGGGCAACACAGTCCGCTCCAATCTTGAGACTGCGCTTGGAACGTTTAGTCTTTGGCGGGTTGAAAACGGTTCCAGAGCCCGGTATGTATTGCAGGGTTCGGTTGATGGAGATCGTTCCACGCTCCAAATCCACATCGGACCACCGCAAACCGCAGATTTCGCCCCGCCGGGCACCTGTTAGCAATGCCAACTGAACGATCATGCTAAACTGTGCAGGGGCGTCTGCCAGAGCCGCAAGCAGTTTTGCAATGTCATCCTCATTCAGCATCTGCACGTCAATCTCCGCTGCTTTTGGGTGCTCTGCGCGGGTGCATGGGTTCTCTGCAATCAGCCCCCATTGAACGCCCTTCTTGAACACACTGGACAGCATGGCATGGTAATGCAGGACGCTGTTTCCACTGAGCTTACCATTTTCCTTCCGATGCTCTGTAAAAGCTTTAGAGCACGCCAACCCTGCCGCAGTGGATACCTTTTCTGCCGTCGTCTTACTGACCCCCTTGCCCTGATAGACCAGTCTCATCGTATCTTGACCAATCTGAGCTTTCTGCGCCATGGCTCCACGCTCCCCACGAGGCAACAGCTTGAGAAGCGCCGGGGTTGCCGTGAATGTGCTGTCCTGACGCACGCCCTGCTCTTCAAGGTTGTTGTAGAACGCCATCAGGTGCGCAGGCTTGATATCACAGACTTTCAGGTGCCCCAGCCCGGCGGTGATTCTGGTGCGCATCTTCTTATAATCGTACAGGGTCTTGGCTTTCAACTGCTTCTCGGCATACTCTGTAAACCAACGGTCAATCAGGTCATCCAGCAGCATTTCGGAGTCAAGCACCAGCCCGGTGCGCACCTCTTTCTCAAACTGGTCGGCCTGCTCCTGTACCCAGCGTTCCGTCTTCCGCACCGTCAGCCCGGCGGGAGGGGTCACGGTTCTGCACTTTGTGATGACCTTTCCAGCCTGTGTCCGCCCGCTGTACGCTCGAATCAGGTAGGACGTTGTGCCATCTTTTTTCGTTTTCTTGGTAACCTGCGCCATAACGATCACACCTTTTTATAGTCAGGAATTTTGGAGAGCTCCTGAATGTGGCGGAGAGCAGCTTTACAACCGGTAGAGTTCATGCTCATCAAAAGATGGACAATGCTATCAGCAATTTGATTTTCGCCTACCTCTTGATAGTCATCGGCTAACGAAATTTCTGCTATAGATTCCTCAGGGAGGTCATCCAGTCCGATTTCTTTCAGGATGCTTTCTTCCTTTACATGATAATTTTCTGCCAGCTCCTTCGCTAGCTCAAGAGCCCATGCTCTTCTTCTGGCTGGAGTGGCAATTCCACCATACTCCCTCAGCTCTCTGACCTTGACTTCCATCCGCTCCTTGAGCTTTACCAACGCAAAGCCAACACGCTCTGCGTCAGTTCCGAACAAATCAAAGTAATCTTGTTTTTCAGTCTCGCTCATCAGCTCAACAATATCAATATCCAGGGCTTTGGCGAGTTTCTGTCGGGTTTCAAACCGCGGATTTCTGATTCCATTCTCCCACTGGGCAATGCTTACATCCGAAACCTCTAATCGCTCACCCAGTTCCTTTTGGGTCAAGCCTTTTTTCTTTCGTGCGTCTCGAATCAGTTCTCCAATGGTCATCTGATTCACCCCTTTCCTTTATATATAGTATAGCACGCTGCCTCTCAAAAGTCAAAGCAATTTTAAGCAGTTTCCGAAGCAATGCTTTTGTGAGCTCACAAATAATTTTTGATTTTTGGGCATATACCCCTTGAAATTCTAAAAAAACCGAGTATAATCAAAGCATAAGTTAGGAAACGGCAGCCAATGCTAAGGTTTTTGGAGCCGCTTCCTTCTGGAGGGCTGTGCGTGCTACGGATTCTCTCATCCCCGGGGCAGTAATATCGCTCTGCTGATGATGGCTAAGCGCTTGCGACCTCCATATCTTGTCCCCACACCACCGACATTTTCTGCCGATGGTTCCGTCATCCATCTTTATTAAGTTTTGGTAGGAGGTTTGTTATGACTACCAATGTTATCTATCTGAAAATGGCAACCGTAAAGGATGCCGCCAACCAGTTCAGTGTATCGAGCGCCTTTGTCCGTAAGCTTTGCAGGGAGGGACGTATCCGCTACACTGCTATATCATCCAGAAAATGGCTGGTCAATCTGGACAGCCTCGCCCGCTTCTTTGAACAGGGGGAGCCCACGCCCGAACCGTCCAAAATCACCAACGGCATCCGCGCGGTTGCCGCCAACTACTAAAGGAGGTGCCATCATGGCGTATACTTATATTCATATCGTAGAGAACTATTTTGTAAAGCCCAGCAGAGGCGGTTATGTTCTCGGAACGCTTCAGACCAAAAAGGGTGGCCGTCGTTCTCTTATGAACGGTATTACTTATGGTTCGCTCACCGAGGCCATGGAAGCTGCCGTCCGCAACGTGATTCATGATTGCGTTGTTTCGCGGGAAGTCAAGAACCTACAGGAGATTCTGGCAAAGGCACAGCTCCTCAAAGAGGAAATTTCTGCCAACGTGCAAATTCTCAATGCCCATTTCCCGCCGAAGATTCTCCCCAAGGCTGCGATCTCACCAACGGAGCTACCTGTCACCCCATCAGGAAAGGAGGTCTAAATGGCGAAAAGTCAAAGTTCCAAACCACTGAAGCGATGGCTGACGGCATCCTCTGATTGCAGGGAGAAGCGTTTTGTCCAGATTGGCAACACACTCCTGTTCGATAAGAAATTCACCTCTTTGAGCGTTGGAGCACGATATCTGTACATTCTGGCCGCAAATGAAGCAGCTGGAAGTCGTGATTTTCAGTTTCCCGCGCTCAAGATGAAAGCCCTTGGAATCAAGGAGCGAACCGCCCGCAAATACATCAAGGAGCTTATAGATGCTGGCTTTGTTGAGCTGGTCCGATCTGGACGAAACACACGAACGCCTAACGACTATCGCTTCTCTTTTTATTGGTTAGGGACGCCCTAACCGAACCAATATAGATGGCAATATGTTGTATATAAGTGCGGATTCTGCACAGTATTCCTAATTTTAGAATCGACGTATTATCGTAAAACCGCAGTGCAAAATTTGCCGCATAAGCTCGGTCATGGACGATCTTAACCATGCAAATTCAGCGTGCGTAAGCGATTTACGAGTGCCGATTTTACACCGCCAAAATGTTGTCGCCTACGACTCTTCCGATTGGTCGAGATTTCAGAGCGCTCCATCTTGTAGTTCAGGGTGGTAGCGCTCTTTTTATGTTCGCTTGAAAAATTTTTACCGCCGTTGCCCAGACTCCGCTTGTACCGTTTGTGAGTTCACATCAAAAATGGTTAGCGGACGCTCGCCCCAGCGAACAAGGCGGTTACTCCTGAAAAATTTCAGATTTGTCGCGTTTTTGTCGCATTTTTCGGCCTGATTTTGGCATATAAAAACAGAAAAACCCACGATTCACACCGCATTCTCAACGGTAAATCGTGGGTTTTCTTTGGTGCGCTCGAGGGAACTCGAATCCCTGGCCCTCTGATTAAAAGTCAGATGCTCTACCGGCTGAGCTACGAGCGCATATTCTGCGGCAAAACAATACCGCCGAATAATATTACCACAATTGGCTGCAAAATGCAAGAGCAGTGCTCAAAAAAGCCGAAATTTCAGGCTTATGCCCAAAAGCTTTACTCAAAAAACCTTTGCGCCCGGCGCTGCAGCAGCTCCACCAGCAGGCCGGTATAGATGCTGACCATCGAGGGTGCCTCGCCCAGATCCATCGCTTTGCGCTGGGGCAGGTCGGCTAAGCGCCCCTTGTACAGGCACTTCAGCTGGGGCAGCAGGGCGTAGTCGTTGGGGTGCATCAGGGTGCTGTCCTTGGGCAGCGCCAGTGCACCGCTTTGTTCCAGCACCTCGCTGACGAACTGGGAGCAGAAATAATGGTGGCGGCGCTGCCAGCGGATATGCAGCCCGCACAAGATCAGCCCCAGCGTGTTGAAGCTGTACTCCTCGCTGCGGCGCATGAACTCCTCGGCGCGGTGCAGGGCGCGGAAATAGGCCTCATCGGACACCTCCAGCGCATACAGCGCACAAGGGGCGTCGTCCCGCAGACGGAAAACGCCCTTGTTCAGGTATTCTTTGCTGGGGCCTGCAGGGAACATGGTGTAGCCGTTTTTGCGGGTGGAGCTGTACAGGCAGCTCAGCTCTGCATCAAAGGCCATGGAGGCGTGGGTATAGCTGGAACCGGTGGCGGCATAGACCAGTTTGGACAGCAGCGTGCCGGAGCGGGTGAGCAGAATGTAGATGGTTTTCATGGCAGTTTCCCTTATGTCAGCCCCCGGCAAAGGGGGAAAAGTATCATCTATATACAGAACCAGTATAGCATAAGTAAGGTCCCTTTACCACTAAAACGTTTCTTCTGGCCGAAATATTGCAAAAAAGGGCAAAAACAGCAGCCCAAAGCTGTTTTCAGGGCTCTGGGCTGCTGTTTCTCACAGGTTCTTGAAACGGTCAGCGGCACCCTGCTACAGGGGCCTCTCCATTTAGCCGTACAAAAATCGCTCTCCCCGGAACTCAGTGCTTTGTCGCCGACCACCCGTGGCAGTACCGGAGCGACTCTCCCTCGTCCACAGTCCATGTGCCGGACTTGTATCCGCAGGAACCGCAGACCTCGTAATACGTAGCATTCCGATGATAGACTTCGTCCGTCCCGTGGGGATAATGGATGCATTTTACTTCCTCCGGTCCGGTCTCAAACGTGTCTTTTTTTGGGGTTACGCGAGACATTTTCCCACAAGCGTCGCACTCACTGCTCCTGGCAGGAACCGGCTCTGCCTCCTCCAAGGCCTCCTCGGACGTGGAAGCCGCCGTTTCTTCCAATGGATCATCGTCATAGCTTTCTGCATCCGCAAAACCCACCAGGCAAAGGGTCAGGGCCAAAACCATGGCCAGCAGGATCGGGGCGATCTTTTTCATAGAAAAGCACTTCCTCTCTTTCGGTATGTTGGTTTCTGTTTCTCGGAGAGTCCTCTCTAGCTTTATTGTACCATACCGCTTTATTTTTTCAACTATCATCTTATTTTTTTGTGCTCATTTACATTTTCTCAGTCTTGCACCAAAGAGCTGTCTGCTGTGTTTTTTGCCCCACCGGGGCCGGGGGTCCCACCTTGCATCCCGGTTTGTCAATCTTTTATCAAAATGTCGGTTTTTCCCCGTCCCGCCTTATTTTTCACAGTCTGCATCCCTGCCGGGCTTCGTGAAATTACTTAATGTGGGAAAGCCTGTTTATGAAATTTGTTTCTTTTTTGCAAACAGAAGCTTCCATTTATTGCTTTTGGAAAGCTTTTGTGTATAATGATAGACAGGAGAATTTGCATTGCATCGTTCTGTGCTGTCTCCCCCTTATGCGGTGTCCGTACCATAAATGGCGCTGCATCTCCTACACAGAGTTATGTAAGGATCAAACGAAAGTAGAGGTACGCAAATATGGCAAAGTTGGATCTTACCAAGTATGGCATCACCGGCACGACTGAAGTCGTGCACAACCCCTCCTACGAGCAGCTGTTCGCAGAGGAGACCAATCCAGAGCTGGAAGGCTACGAGAAGGGTCAGGTCAGCGAGCTGGGTGCTGTGAACGTGATGACCGGCATCTACACCGGTCGTTCTCCCAAGGATAAGTTCATCGTGATGGACGAGAACTCCAAGGACACCGTGTGGTGGACCAGCGATGAGTACAAGAACGACAACCACCCCGCTTCTCAGGAGGCTTGGAAGGCTGTCAAGGAGATCGCTCAGAAGGAGCTGTCCAACAAGCGCCTGTACGTCGTGGATGCTTTCTGCGGCGCCAACAAGGATACCCGCATGGCAGTGCGTTTCATCGTGGAAGTGGCCTGGCAGGCACACTTCGTTACCAATATGTTCATCCGTCCCACCGCTGAGGAGCTGGAGAACTTCGAGCCTGATTTCGTTGTTTACAACGCTTCCAAGGCTAAGGTCGAGAACTACAAGGAGCTGGGTCTGAACTCCGAGACTGCTGTGCTGTTCAACATCACCAGCAAGGAGCAGGTCATCGTCAATACCTGGTACGGCGGCGAGATGAAGAAGGGTATGTTCTCCATGATGAACTACTTCCTGCCGCTGAAGGGCATTGCTTCCATGCACTGCTCTGCCAACACCGACAAGAACGGCGAGAACACCGCCATCTTCTTCGGCCTGTCCGGCACCGGCAAGACCACCCTGTCCACCGATCCCAAGCGTCTGCTGATCGGCGATGACGAGCACGGCTGGGACGACAACGGCGTGTTCAACTTCGAGGGCGGCTGCTACGCTAAGGTCATCAATCTGGATAAGGAGTCCGAGCCCGATATCTACAACGCCATCAAGCGCAACGCTCTGCTGGAGAACGTCACTCTGGATGCCGAGGGTCACATCGACTTCGCTGACAAGTCTGTCACCGAGAACACCCGTGTGTCCTACCCCATCAACCACATCCAGAACATCGTGCGTCCCGTTTCTTCTGCTCCCGCAGCAAAGAACGTGATCTTCCTGTCTGCTGACGCCTTCGGCGTTCTGCCCCCGGTCTCCATCCTGACCCCGGAGCAGACCCAGTACTACTTCCTGTCCGGCTTTACCGCAAAGCTGGCAGGCACCGAGCGCGGCATCACCGAGCCCACCCCCACCTTCTCCGCTTGCTTCGGTCAGGCTTTCCTGGAGCTGCACCCCACCAAGTACGCTGAGGAGCTGGTCAAGAAGATGAAGGCCAGCGGCGCAAAGGCTTATCTGGTCAACACCGGCTGGAACGGCACCGGCAAGCGCATCTCCATCAAGGATACCCGCGGCATCATCGACGCTATCCTGAGCGGTGCTATCAACGAGGCTCCCACCAAGAAGATTCCCTACTTCGACTTTGAGGTTCCCACCGCTCTGCCCGGTGTCGACCCCGCCATCCTCGATCCCCGCGACACCTACGCAGATGCCGCTCAGTGGGAAGAGAAGGCAAAGGATCTGGCTGGCCGCTTCGTGAAGAACTTCGCCAAGTACGAGGGCAACGAGCACGGCAAGGCTCTGGTCTCCGCAGGCCCCCAGTTGTAAGCTGAATCCCGCATTTTTCTTCGGAACTCCATATAAAATAAGCGCCCGCCCCGTGGTTCTGCTCGAACCATAGGGCGGGCGCTTTGCTGTTTTTCTCGGGTAAACAGAGCGTCGATTGCGTTTTGTGCGGCCTTATGCTATGCTTTTTCCAAGGGAGTTGATAAAATGGATGCCAGAACCTTCGGAAATTATCTGAGCCGGATGCGCAAAGCGCAGGGGATGACACAGGCTGAGCTGGCTGAACAGCTGCACGTTACCGACAAGGCTGTCAGCCGCTGGGAGAGGGGCATCGGTCTGCCGGATATCAACACACTGGAACCGCTGGCAGATGCTCTGGGGCTGACCCTTGCCGACCTTATGCACTGCCGCGCCCCGGAAGAAGCCGATGCCGCACCGACCGTCCAATTGGAAGATTTCTTTACCATGCTGCGCCGACAGCACGCCGTAGATTGGCATTCCGTGCGCACCGCCCTGCTTGGGCTGAGCATTACGCTTGCCTTGTGGGGTGTTTTGGCTTGCCCCGGCACCATTGCGGTGCACTGGCATGGTCTTGGCGATGGTTCTTTTCGGGCAGACGGCTGGATGCATTCTCTCGTCATTTTCCCGTTGTGTGCAGGCATTGAATTTTTATCGCTGGAGATCTGGAACAGTTTTGAACAGACAGGCTATTATCGCCGCTGGGGTGAGATCAATCTTTTCATCATTCATGCCATGTCCTTCGGCACACGCTCTGCCAGATGGATGAAGGTTGTGCTGGATCTTTTGTTTTTCTTTTGCTTTGGTTTTGTGGTTCCATTTGTAGAAGCGTGGATGATTTTTTTGAATTGATGCCACCCATTTCCGTAAAAAAGAGACAGCGGAACGCCCGTAGGCGCTCCGCTGTACCCTTTTTAAAGCATCATTCAGCCCAGCAGTTCCAGCACACCGGCCTTGGGGCGGGCGCCCACAGCCTGACGCACCAGCTTGCCCTGCTCGAACACCAGCAGGGTGGGAATGCTCATCACCCCGAACTGCGCCGCCAAGTCCGGCTGCTCGTCCACGTTCACTTTGCCCACCTTTACATCGGTGCGCTCCTCGGCTACCTCGTCCACCACGGGGCTCAGCATCCGGCAGGGGCCGCACCAGCTGGCCCAGAAGTCCAGCAGTACGGGCTTTTCGCTGTGGAGCACTTCCTGTGCAAAGTTTTCCTTGGTAATGTTGATGACTGCCATATTTTTTCCCTCCTGAATGGGTGTTGTGTTTTACTGACAATATCAGTATACCCCATACGCCGCCCGCTTTTCCGTGACCGGGTCACGCAGGCGCAAAAACCAGCCGTGCCGCATCGGGCGTTGCAACTGCTGTCATAGAAAATTCCTCCGTTTCGTGATTTTTGATTGCACTTATCCAAGCCGTCCGGCAAAACCCGCCGGGCAGTTTACCTTTTGTTATTTATGCGGAGTGGTTTACTCCATGTATGCGCCCTTCATGGAGCTGACAGCGTGCTGAGAGTAGAGTTTCAGCAGACCCTTGGTGTACTTGGGAGCCTTGGGCTTCCAGTTGGCGCGGCGCTCGGCGAGGATGGCGTCCATCTCCTCGGGGGTCTTGGGCTCGCCCTTCACGCCCACAATGGCCAGCTTGCGGTTATGCACGTCGATCTGGATCAGGTCGTCCGGCTCCACCAGTGCGATGGGGCCGCCCACCGCAGCCTCCGGGCTGACATGGCCGATGACCGGGCCGCGGCTTGCGCCGGAGAAGCGTCCGTCGGTGATGAGCGCTACGCTGGAAGCCAGCTTCGGGTCGGCGCAGATGGCCACTCCCCTGAGAACTTCTCAGACGAGTGGGCATTCTTTTTCCCATATTTCCGACTTACTCTTGCAGTCACGCATCCCGATGAGATGTTTCAAGTTTTTGAAAACCGTCAAACTGCCCAAAATACGCCCCTAAAAGTTTACTTGACGCGATTTTAAAATCAATATATAATTGGGTCAGAAACCAATTATAGAAAAGGATGATTTCCAATGGCGCGCAGATACGACAGCAAGGAAGCAAAACGGCGGATACTGACCGCCTGTGTCCGGCTTTTTCTGGAAAAAGGCTACACGAACACCAAGGTGGCAGAAATTTTAAAGGAAGCAGATGTTTCTGCCGGGTCGTTCCAGAATATTTTCCGCACCAAGGACGGCGTGCTGACCGAGCTGATCGGCATGATGTTCAGCAGGCAGTTCGGCGCGGTAAGGCCGCTGGCGGCAAACGCCCCCTCGCCGGTGTACCTCTACGCGGTGGAAACGGCTTTGCAGCTGGCGCTGAGCGAGTTGAGCGAGAATCTGCGGGATATCTATGTGGAAGCGTACACCTTCCCCGCCACGGCGGAGATCATCCACCGCAGCACCACGGCGGAGCTGCAGGCGGCGTTCAGCGCGTATCTGCCCGGGTGCGCCGAGTGCGATTTCTACGAGATGGAGCTGGGCACGGCTGGCATGATGCGCGGCTACATGGCACGGCGGTGCGACCCCTACTTTACGCTGGAGCGCAAAATACGGCGCTATCTGAGCATGAGCCTGAGTGCGCTGCAGGTCCCCGCGCAGGAGCGCGAGCAGGTCATCGCTTTTGTGGCGGAGATCGATATGCTTGCCCAGGCGCGGAAGGTGGTAGATGCCGTGCTTGCATCGCTGTCCGTGCAGTTTGATCTGAAAGGATAACAAGGTTTGATGACAAGGAGGGAGCAACATGAAAAAATGGCTGATCTGGTGTTTGACGGTGCTGGCAATGGTGTGCCTGATACCGGGGATCGCGTTAAACGCTAAAGCAGCAGATTTTATCTATACGTACTGCTTCGTCTGTACGCAACAAAGAAACTGTGAGATCCTCGGATATATAAAAGCTGATTCAACCAAGCATAGGATCCATATAAAATGCTTAGTCTGCGGCAGGGAGAACAGCATTATTTATGGAAATCTTTCGTACCATACCGGCGGCACCGAAACCCCCACCTGTATCACAGGCAAAACCTGTGCCTTATGCGGCGCGAAATACGGTATTCTCGGTCACGACTGGGGCGCGTGGACGCCTAACGGCAACGGCACGCACACCGGCAGCTGCACGCGCTGCTCCGAAGTTAAGACCGCAAGCTGTACCGGCGGCACAGCAACCTGCAGAGCCAAAGCGGTCTGTGAGGTGTGTGGTGGGGAATACGGCGAAAAAGACCCAAATAATCATGCTCTGGTGCAGCACGCAGCAAAAGCCCCCACCTGTACGGAAAAGGGCTGGAACGCTTACGAAACCTGCTCCCGCTGCGACCATACCACCTATGCGGAGCTGCCCGCACTGAACCATGATTTTGTGCAGCACGCAGCAAAAGCCCCTACCTGTACGGAAAAGGGCTGGAACGCTTACGAAACCTGCTCCCGCTGCGACTATACCACCTACGCGGAGCAGCCCGCACTGAACCATGCTCTGGTGAATCACAACGCAAAAGCCCCTACCTGCACGGAAATCGGCTGGAATGCTTACAAAACCTGCTCTCGTTGTGACTATACCACCTATGCGGAGCTGCCCGCACTGAATCATGATCTGGTGAATCACGACGCGCAAGCTCCCACCTGCACGGAAATCGGCTGGAATGCTTACAAAACCTGTTCCCGTTGTGACTATACCACCTATGCGGAACTGCCCGCGCTGAACCATGATTATCAGGCTGTTACCGTAGAGCCTACCTGTGAAACAGACGGCTATACTGTTTTTACCTGCTCCCGCTGCAAAGACAGCTACACCGCAGACCCGACCGATAAGCTGGGGCATCAGTTCGGTGCATGGTCTCCGAACGGAACCGGCTCTCAGAGCGCCGATTGTCTGCGGCAGGGCTGCGCGCACACTGGCAGCACTGATTGCCGGAAGTTTACTTTCCGCACTGCGGAAGGCGAAACGCTGACCTTCTGCCCCGTGTGCGGGCAGGCAGAAAACGCCGTGCAGCTGGAAATGATCGAAGCCGCAACGGCATGGCCGCTCAGCGGCAGCCTTTCTGCGGAGGATGTGACCGCACGGACGAATGGGGAATACCTGAGTGTGGCATTTGAGACCGCAGGCAGCCTGACGCGGCCCACCGGTCGGGTAAGGCTCGCGCTGCCCGCCGGATTGCTGGAAGGCAAAACGCTTGTGCGCATTGCCCCGGACGGCACACAGACGGAGATGCCTTTTGAAACAAAGCGCGGAAAGATCATCCTTACGCTGGATTTTGTAAACAGCGAGCTGCCCGTGATGCTCTTCCGGCTGGTACCCCAGACCGCCGCCCTCTGAATGCTTTTACAGCGGCACGAACAATAAAACGCAAAATGCCCGCCCACCGTGGGTCTCCACAGGTGGGCGGGCTTTGTTATAGGTGGTCTCCTGCGCGATCAGCAGTATGTACTGCCGTCCGGGGCAAAGAACTGAACGTGCTTTTGCCACTGGGTAGGGCTGATGGTGCGGCGGTAGCAGTCGGTCAGTGCCTCTACCGCAGTCTCCGGGGCAAGGGGTGCGCAGCCCGGGCAGTCCAGCACCAGAATGCGGAACCATGCGTCAAAAAGATGCTCGGTGTAGTGGGTGTCCCATGCGCCGCAGCGGGCGTAGAAGCCCAGACGCCGCACGGCCATAGCGGCGTCCCCGGCCTTTTCCGGCATTTCGGCCTCAATCAGGATGGCTTCGGCGTCGCCCTCCTGGGCGGGCAGCTGCGCCAGCAGCTGCGCCCCGATGCCATGGGCGCGGTAGGCGGGCACTACGGCAAAATAATCCAGCTGGCTCACCCGGCAGCCCTCCGGCCGCACCATCAA
The DNA here is from genome assembly GCF_003482185.1 of Faecalibacterium sp. OM04-11BH. Classification (NCBI taxonomy): domain Bacteria; kingdom Bacillati; phylum Bacillota; class Clostridia; order Eubacteriales; family Oscillospiraceae; genus Faecalibacterium; species Faecalibacterium sp. OM04-11BH. The sequence goes on along the minus strand of NZ_QULS01000004.1, from coordinate 115,719 downwards.
AAGATAAGCTGCCAGCGTGTCGCCGTCAAACACGCCCCAAGTGTGGGCGGTGCCCTCCGCTTCGCTGGTCAGGATCATGCTCAGGGGCTTCAGCTCCCCGGCGGGGAAGTCCCGGCGCATCTCGTTCAGATACACCTCGGTCAGCTCGGGGCCGGAGAGCAGCCGCCATGTGAAGGTTTTGGTACACATACGATAAAGATCCCTTTCCGATGCTCCTTTGCGCAGCATCACATTTTTTTGCCTTGTCCAGTATAGCATACCGAATGTTTTACCGAAAGTCAATCTGTGCAAACATTGTACCAGCGCCGCCGGTTTTACCAAGGGACTTGCATCCGGGCGCAGAATCGGGTACTATACAGGTAACAGAATTTTTCCCTCCGGCGCTGCCGGAAGGGCAAGCAGATAAAAAGGAGACTTGTACTATGGAATGGACCGATATCCGCCTGACCGTGGCCAAGGCTGATGCCGAAAACGCCGAAGCCGTTGCCACCCTGATCGCCGAGGGCGGCATCTACATCGAGGATTACAGCGACATTGAGCAGCAGGTGGCCGAGATCGCCCATGTGGACCTGATCGAGCAGGAGCTGCTGGACAAGCCCCGGGATACCGTGATCATCCATCTGTATCTGGAGCCGGGCGCTTCTCAGGTGGAGACGCTGGCGCTTATTGCTGCCCGCATGGAAGCCGCCGGCATCCCCTACACCGTGGAGACCGAGGGCGTGGAGCAGGAGGACTGGCAGAACGGCTGGCGCAAATATTATCACCCCATGGAGATCGGCAGCCGTCTGGCTGTGGTGCCCTCGTGGCAGCAGTACGACACCGACCGGGTAAAGCTGATCCTTGACCCCGGCCTTGCCTTCGGCACCGGCGGTCACGAGACCACCAGCCTTTGCCTTGAAGCGCTGGACGAGCAGGTGCGCGGCGGCGAGCGGGTGCTGGATATCGGCACCGGCAGCGGCATCCTTGCCATTGCCGCCCTCAAGCTGGGCGCTGCCAGCGCCGAAGGCGTGGACATCGACCCCGTGGCGGTGCGCACCGCCGGGGAGAACGCTGCCCTGAACGGTGTGCAGGATAAGCTGACCGTGCTGGTGGGCGATTTGTCCGACAAGGCCAGCGGCACCTATGATATCATCACCGCCAACATCGTGGCCAACGCCATCCTCAGCCTTGCGCCCGCCGTGCCCGGCCTGATGGCCGAGGGTGCCACCTTTATTGCCAGCGGCATCATCGACAGCCGCAAGGACGAGGTGATCGCCGGGCTGGAAAAGGCCGGTCTGTCCGTCGTGGAAGTCAAGGAAAAGCGCGGCTGGGAGTGCATCGTCTGCAAAAAGGCCTGAGATTCAAATATTATAAGAAGGAGCGCACAGTATGCCGCACCGCTACTTTACCACCGAGATCTCCGACGGCACCGCCACCCTGCGGGGTGCGGACGCCCATCACCTTGCCCGGGTGATGCGGGCAAAGCCGGGGGATACCGTCATCCTCTGCGACGGCAACGCCGTAGAGTACACCGCCACCATCACCGGCTTTGGGGAGGACAGGGTAGACTTTGCCGTAGAGCCGGGCTACCCCAGCGCCGCCGAGCCCACCGTGGAGGTGACGTTGCTGGCGGGCTACCCCAAGCAGGACAAACTGGAACAGATCATCAAGCACGGGGTGGAGCTGGGCGCGGCGCATATCGTGCCCTTCTTCAGCCGCTACTGCGTGGCTGCACCCAAAAAAGAGGAGCAGAAGAACGAGCGCTACAACCGCATTGCGCTGGAAGCCGCCAAGCAGTGCGGCCGGGGCGTTCTGCCGGACGTAGCCCTGCCGCTGCCGAACTTTGGGGCGGTGTGCCGCAGCTTTGACCAGTACGACCTTGTGCTGTTCTGCTACGAGTGCGGCGGCGCACCCCTGCGCCAGCTGCTGGCGGAGGCAAAGCCCGCCGACGGGCAGAAGCTGCGCCTTGCCATCGTTACCGGCGCAGAGGGTGGCTTTGCCGCCGAGGAGGCCGAAATGGCTGCCAGGGCCGGGGCGAAAACGGTAGGTCTTGGCCCCCGCATCCTCCGCTGCGAGACCGCCCCGCTGGCGGTGCTCTCCGCCGTCATGACCCTGACCGGGAATCTGGAGTAAGCATAAAAAAGAACGTATCTGCTTGACAAATACGCCCGCAATGATTATACTGAAAACAGAAAAGGTGCTGCCCGGCAACGGTCAGCTTCCATACCCTAGACAATCAGAAAAGATTGGCCGTTTGAGTCGGGAAAACTGTGGCGGTCAATCTTTTTTGTTTTGCTTGCTCTCGATGTACTGTAACAAGCCTTCGCCCTCTCAGGCGCTCCCGCGCCAGCTCTCCCAAGGGGAGAGCCAAGCCGTAAGGTTCATTACTGAAGTGTTAGGTGCAATGAGGAAGTTTCCGGCAGTGCTCTTGCCTCTCCCTTTGGGAGAGGTGGCATCGCGCAGCGATGACGGAGAGGGCGAGCCCGCTAAAGTAAAAAACACAACGTCAAAGAGGCTGTTGCACAGGAGTTTGTGCAACAGCCTCTTATTATTTCGCATTATATTACGTTTCGTAAAGCTTTCTCAGCCGTTTTCCCCTGCATCCGGGTGGGCATCGGTGTCCAGCAGAGCTCGCTTTACCTTGAGCAGGTTCTGCGGGCTTACCGAGAAGCTGCGCAGACCGAGGTGCAGGTACTGCGCCGTGTTGGCGGGGTTGCCCACGGCAAGGCCGCATATAGTCACCGGGACGTGGTGCGCGCTGGCGGCATCCATCACCATGGTGATCAGCTTTTTCATGGCCGGGCTGGCGGGGCGGTAGTAATGCTCTGCGCTGGCAAGCTCCCGGTCGGCGGCGTGGGTATACTGGGTCAGGTCGTTGGTGCCGATGACCAGAAAATCGCAGCCGTGGGCTATAAAGTCCTCCACGGTCAGGCAGGCGGCGGGGATGCTCAGCATCACGCCGAACTGGGTGTTTTCGTTAAAGGGCACGCCCCGCTCCCGCAGGCTCTGGCGGCAGTGCTCCACGATGCTCATGGCGGCGTCCCAGTCCTCTACATCGGTCACCATGGGGAACATCACCCGCAGCGGCCCGCGCGCGGCGGCGCGCAGCAAGGCACAGATCTGGGTCTGGAACTGCTGGGGCTGGCGCAGGCTGTTGCGGATGCCGCGCAGGCCGAGCTTGGAGGACTGTGGCCCCTGATTGGCGTCGGCCACGGTGCGGTCGGAGCCAAAGTCGAAGGTGCGCACGGTCACCGGGCAGCCGTTTGCGGCTGCCAGACAAGAGCAGTAGAAAAAATACTGTTCCTGCTCGTCCAGAATGCGCCCGGGCAGCATCATGTAGCCGCTGCGCAGCAGCCCCACGCCCTTGGCACCGGACTGCATGGCGGTGTCGATATCCTCCGGGCCGAAACAGTTGGCCAGCAGCTCAAAGGGTTCGCCGTCCCGCGTTTCATCCGGCAGGCTGTGCAGCTGCTTCATCTCCGCGTCCTCGCGCTGGAGCTGGCAGATGCTGGCTTCTGCCTGCTGGCGGGCGACGGCGTCCGGGTCAAGGATGCAGTTGCCGTTGGTTGCGTCCAGAATGACGGTGCGGCCGTCGCAGTCGTCCAGAAAATCCTTGCCCACCTGCACGATGCCCGGGATATTCATTGCCCGGGCAATGATGGCGGCATGGCTCTGGCCGCTGCCCTCGGCGGTGATGACGCCCAAGATCATGCCGGAGGGCACGCTGAACAGGTCGGTGGGCATCAGCCGGTCGGCGGCAAGGATCACCGGATGATCCAGCGCCAGCCACACCCGGGGACGGTTGGTCAGGATGTTGATCACCCGGCGGGTGGCGTCCAGAATATCCACGCTGCGCAGCTGCATATAGGGGTTATCCTTCATGTTGGCAAGCTGGTCGGCGTAGCGCTGCCCCACCTGATGCATCGCCGCCGAGGCGCTGATGCCCGCATTGATGCAAAAGCGCACCTCGTTCATCATGCCCTCATCGTCCAGCATCATGCTCTGGAACAAAAAGATGGCCTGCTCGGTGGGCGCGGCGCGCTCTGCCATGGAGTCCAGTTCGTTCTGCGCCGTGTGCACGGCGTTTGCCAGCAGCCGCAGCTCCCGCTCCGGGTTGAAAGGCCCGTGGCTGAAGGTCTCCACATGATGTTCCAGCCGGCTCACCTGTCCCAGCACCAGCCCCGGGGAAGCGGATACGCCTTTATAAACCTTCATCTTCTGTCACCTCCGGCAAAGCCGATGCGGTCAAAGTGCGCCACACCAGCGCCTGTAAGAATGTATTGGGCAGCAAAGCGGCCAGCGCCGCCTGTCCGGCGGTGCTGCTGCCCGTAAACAGCGGGGCAAAGCTTTCCATGCGGTCTTTATCGCACGCCGCCAGAAACGCCTGAGCCAGCGTCCGGGTGGTATAAAAGTGGGTGGGGTCCACCCCGGCATCCTCGGCGGCGGCTTCCAGCGGGGCAAGCTGGGCGTCCTTCATCCGTGCCAGCAGTAAAGCGGCATCGGCGGTCAGGGTGACGGGGTACTTCTCCCGCACCTCCTTCTGCACTGCGTCAAAGGCTGCGCGGAAGGCTTCGGCATCGGCGCTGCTGTCCGCACCGCTGTCCACCGCGTAGGCACAGCCCCGGATGCGTCCAAAGGCGCGCAGGGTGTCGTAATAGCCCAGCTCCATGTTGCGCTTTGCGGTGTCGGGGTCGAAGTGCAGGATATCGCCCAGCTCCCAGTAGCTGCGGATCATGGTGGTGGGCAGGCCGGTCAGGTTCGGGCGGGTGATGCCCACGCCCTCAAGGTCCACACAGACCAGCTCCTCTGCGCCCATGGTCTTGGCAAGGCCGGTGGGCATGTTATCGCTGTACCCGCCGTCCAGAAACTTTACCCCGTCGATCTGCCGCGCCCGCAATGCGGGGAAGCAGGCCGCCGAAGCCATCAGGTAGTCCCGCACCTGCCCGGCGGGGATATCCTCCAGCGTCAGCTCCCGGGGCCGCAGCCCGCGCTGCTCCACCGTCACGATGCCGAACCGGATGGGCGCTGCCCGCAGCGCGTCCTCGTCCAGCACCCGTTCCACGATCTCCTCCAGCGGGGTCACGTCCATGCCGCCTTCCTTTACCACCCGGCGCAGAAACTGATGCAGGGCGGAAAGGTCGGCGTTTTCCTCCGGCAATTCCATCACATCCCGGCTGCGGATGGTCAGCCACATATCCCGGGCGGTCTCGTACAGATCCAGCACGAACATGGCACCGTTCAAGCCGCCCACGCTTGTACCGGTAATGATCTGCGGGTGCCAGTCCAGCTCCATCAAAGCCCGCCAGACGCCTACCTGATAGCTGCCCCGCGCGCCGCCGCCTGCCAGCACCAGCGCCTTTTGCGTGGGTTCTCTGCGTTCCATATCCAGCCCTCCCGTGCACGTTCCCGGTATTTTCTAAAATTGTTATAATTATACCATACTTTTGGATAAAATTCTCCCGAATTTTCAGAGATCATGCCTTTTTCCTGTGAAAGTTTCGTGCTATACTAGCCGGAGATAAGTATAGAGACAGCCCGAAGGGGCGCACAACAGGAGGAACGTATGCACTGCAAACAATGGATCTTTGATATGGACGGTACCCTGACCGACAGCATGGTGGTAGTATGGGAGGGCGCCCCGGAGGCGCTGCTGGCGCGCTTTGGCCGCACCCCGAAGGCAGACCTGCACGAGACCCTGCTGACCATGGGCATGGAGGACGGCGCACAGTACCTCATCCGGGAATATGCGCTGCCGCTGGACAGGAACGGCTATCTGGACGTGATGCGCGAGGTGATCGCCCAATTGTACGAGAAGGTGGAGCTGAAGCCCGGCGTGCGGGACACTCTTGCCCGGCTGCGGGCCGAGGGCGCACGGATGTGCATTTGCTCCAACACATGGAGCAGCCAGTGCCGCACCGTGCTGACCCGCCTTGGCATCGACGAATACTTTGATTTCTACATCGAGGCACGGGGCACCATGAGTAAAAGCAGTCCCGCCCCCTTTATGGAGGCGCTGCACCGCCTTGGCGGCACGGAGCCTGCCGGGTGTGCCGTGTGCGAAGATGCGCTCTACGCTGCCCAGACTGCCCACGACGCCGGCTTCTATCTGGTGGGCATTCAGGACACCACCAGCGCTGCCGATGCCCCCGCCCTGCGCCGGATATGCAATCAGTTTTTGCCGGACTGGACTGCGCTGGACTGGGCGCAGGTATAAACTGCCTGCTCCCGGATGGATAAAACGCCCATCCTCTTGCATTTTGCGTGCCATAGGAGTATGATAATATAAATAATTACGTCTTTTTTACAAAGACGTGCTTTGGTGAAGCGAAAAAAACCAAACCTTATCGTCAAAAGGAGATCCCTGTCATGACAAACCCGCTCGTCAGCATTATCGTGCCTGTGTATAACGCGCAGAATAGTGTTGCCCGCTGTCTGGAAAGTATTTGCAGCCAGACCTATCAGGAGCTGGAGATCATCGTGTTGAACGATGGCTCTACGGATGACAGCCTTACGATCTGCAATCAGTTTTGTGCAAAAGACCCCCGCGTGACGGTGGTGGACAAGGAAAACGAGGGCCTTTCCATCACCCGCAATGTGGGTATGCGGCTGGCACAGGGCAAATATTTGCAGTTCGTGGACAGTGATGACCACCTTGCCCCGGATTTTACCCAGCGTATGGTGACAGCTGCCGAGCAGCACGATGCCACACTGGTCATCTCGCCCTACTGGATGGAGATCCCCCGGGATATCCAGAAGGAGCAGCTGCGGGAAAAGGTCAAGGCAGGCAAGCCGGAGGACATCGCCAAAAAGAAGCTGCGCCGGAAAAAGCCAGAGGTGGAGTACCGGGAGTACGGTTTTCTGCCCGCCGGTGTCTACGACCAGAAAAGCTACGCGCTGCACCTGATGGAAAAGCCCGTGACCTTTTTCTATAATGTGGTGTGGAACAAGCTCTACCGCCGGGACGTATTGAACGCCCACGGGCTGGAGTTTACCAACGAGATGATCCACGCCGAGGATCAGCAGTTCAACATCCGGTATCTGGAATTTGTGGAGCGGGTGGTCTCGCTGGAGGAGCCGGGCTATTACTATGTCCAGAACCCGCAGAGCATCTGCCACACCCAGATCAATCTTTCTACCATCATGCAGAACCGTCTGCAAATGATAGACTATTATAAGGCTCTCTACACGAAACTGGGCCTCTACGAAGAGGTGCAGACCCAGCTGCACGCCTCGCTGCTGGGGCTGGCGGAAAGTGTAAGCCCCACGATTGGCATCCAGAAGGCGCTGAGCGATGCGGCAGAGTACTGGTACGCCTTTTTTGCCGGCAGCGACGAGGAAGCGGAGCTTGCCGCCGAGCGCAGCGGACGAAAGGCTGCCGCCAAGAAAAAGCAGAAACTCGGAACGGAGTAAGCCTGTGAAGGAGGAACCCCATGAACACCCCGCTCGTCAGCGTGATCGTGCCCGTTTACAACGTGGAAAAGACCCTTGCCCGCTGTCTGGAAAGCATCTGCGGCCAGAGCTACCAGAACCTTGAGATCATCGTGGTGAACGATGGCTCCCCGGATGGCAGCCTTGCCATCTGTGAGCAGTTCCGGGCAAAAGACCCCCGCGTGGTGGTCATCAGCAAGGAGAACGAGGGGCTTTCTCTCACGCGCAACGCCGGGATGCGCACTGCCCACGGCAAGTATTTGCAGTTCGTGGACAGTGATGATTATATCGAACCCACCTTTACCGCCCGCATGGTGGAAGCCGCCGAGAAGAACTATGCCGATCTGGTCATTGCACCCTATTGGATGGTGATCCCGCTGGCTTCCAGCAAAAGCGGTCGGCGCACCGAAAAGCTGCTGGCGCAGCTGGGCGTACAGACCGACACCGCCGAGCCGGAGGTGAGCGTTTACAGCTTTCTGCCCGCCGGAAATTACGGCCAGAAGGAGTTTATGCAGGAGTATATGAAAAAGCCCTCCTCCTTCTATTTCAACGTTGTTTGGAACAAGCTGTACCGCCGCAGCCTTTTGATGAACGCGGGGCTCTGGTTCACCCGCGAAGTTTACAACGAGGATCAGCTGTTCAATGTGCGGTATTTCCGGCTGGCGAAGGCCTATACCGCCCTTGCCGACCCGGGCTATTACTACATCCAGAACCCCCAGAGCCTGCTGCACACCAATGCAGACCTTAGCAAGGTCGTGAACAGCCGTTTGCAGATGTTTCCCCATTACAAGCAGATGCTGTCCGAACTGGGGATCGCCCGTGGCAATCAGCTGCGGCTGTACCACACCCTCATTGCCCAGTCGGAGCGCTTCATGCCCGCAGGCCCTGTCCAGACCCTGCTGAAGCGCAGAACCCAGTCCAAGTGATTCCGGCAATTTTCCGTAAAACAGAAGCCGCTGCAAATGTCTTTTTCCTCTATGCCCCTTTTATGAAAATGCAGTTGTCGCGCTCTACCGAGCGCGACAACCGCGAAATAAAAAATATTCTTTCCGCTGAATATGGCTAAAGCGCAGCGGAAGCCATTTTAAATCGTCAAGCAAAAAAGCCGCTGCACAGCGATCTTGCGTGCAGCGGCTTCTTCATTTTTTCTTTACCTCAATCGGGCGCAGAAAGCCTCCCGGACGGCGGCTTCCCGCCCGCGGGGAATGGGGATGCGCGCCCCGCTGCGCATCCGTACCTCGCCGGGGGACAGCAGCTGTACTGCTTTCAGATTGACCACATAGGAGCGGTGCGGCTGCACAAAGCGGCCATCTGCCAATAGCGGCTGCGCCACGGTGGAAAAGGGCACCCGCAGCGAGAGGGAGGCCACATCCTCTCCGGTGGTCAGGTGGAAATGCACGATGTGGTGGGTGCATTCCAGATATTCAATTTCGGCATAGGCCAGCGCCCGCACGCCGTCTGCGGTGGTCACGGTAAGGGTGGGGCCGTATTCCGGCTCCACCGCCCGCTTGAGCAGGGCAGAAACTTCCGGCTGGTGTACCGGCTGCAGCAAATACTGCATGGCGTCCACCCGGTAGGCGCTGTATGCGTGGGCCGGGGTGCGTGCCACAAAGGCCAGCGGCGCGCGGCGGCCCCGGCGGCGCAGCTCTGCCGCCGCCGCAAGCCCTTCGGGCCGGGCTACCGCCGCAAGCTCGATGAGGTACAGCTCGTACCGCAGCCCGGCGGCATCCTGCTGCAAAAGCGCTTCCGGGCTTTGCAGCTGCTCCACGATGCAGGCGTCCTCCCGCCGGGCAAAGAACTCCATGCACTGGTGCTCCAGCCGGCTGCGCAGCGCCCCGTCCGGGCTGCAGATCGCAATGTGAAAGATCATGGTTTGGCTTCCTTTGCAGGGTAGACGATTTGAAATATCCTCTGCGTGCGCTTTGGCCATCATCAGCGGAAAAATCATCTTAAATCAAGCAATTCCGGGCAGACCGCAGTCTGCCCGGAATTGCATTTTTACGGCAAGAGTCAGGACGGCAAGCGGCAGCTGACTTTTGTTCTTTTTAGCATTAGCAGCCGATGGCGGCGCACTTCTCGGCCAGCCATGCGCGCTCGTCCTCGGTCAGGCGGGGTGCCAGCTGCTCGAACACCTTGCGGTGGTAGTCGTTCAGCCAAGCGACCTGCTCTTTGTCCAGCACGCCGGGCACGATGGGAGAGGTGGCAATGGGCACAAAGGTGAGGGGACGGAAGGCAAGGAAGGTGCCGTACTGGTTGTCGGCCTTGTGGTAGCACTCGATCTCGTTCTCGATGCGGATGCCCACCTCGCCGGCCTCGTACACGCCGGGTTCGTCGGTGACGATCATGCCCGGGCGCATCAGGGTGGTGTTGCGCCCGTTCAGAGCGTGGGGACCCTCATGGACGTTGCCCACAAAGCTGACGCTGTGGCCGGTGCCGCAGCGGTAGTTGATCAGGTGACGCCACAGCGGCTCGCGGGCGATGGTGTCCAGCATGTGGCAGTCGCAGTAATCCAGCCAGACGGCCTTGGCGATGTCGATGTGGCACTGCAAGGTCCAGGTATAGAACAGCCGCTCGTCCTCGGTCAGTTCGCCCAGCGGGTAGGTGCGGGTGATGTCGGTGGTGCCGTCCATGTAGGTTGCGCCGCTGTCCACCAGCAAAAAGCCCTTGCGCTGCAAAACGGCGTGATCCTCCGGGGTGGCGTGGTAGTGCATCATGGCTGCGTTGCCGCCGTAGGCTGCAATGGTGCCAAAGCTTTCCACAAGGAACTTGTCGTTTGCGCTGCGGTACTTGTGCAGGATCTCGTCCACGGTCAACTCGGTCAGCGTTTCACCGGCAGCCAGACGGTTTTCCAGCTCGATCTGGAAGCGCACCATGGCAACGGCGTCCCGCAGATGGGACTCGCGCAGGTGTGCCAGCTCCACCTCGTTCTTCACGCCCTTCATGGCCAGCAGGGGGTCGGCGGCGTCCTTCACGGTCAGAGCGGGGTTATTTTCCAGCACCTGATACACGGCGTAGTTCACGGTAGCGCTCTCCGCCAGCACGGTCTGCGGCTCAGTCTCGGCGGCCATCACGTCCAGAATGCTGTCGTAGTCGGCCAGCGTTACGCCGTTGGCTTCCAACTCTGCCTTGGCCTCCGGGGTGACCCGCGCCTGATCGATGAACAGCACGGCGCGGCTGGGGGTAACGTAGCAGTAGGCCATGGCGTAGGGAGTGCACTCGATATCCATGGCGCGCAGGTTCAAAAGCCATGCCAGATTATCCAGCTTGCCCACCAGCTGGGCGGTGCAGCCCAGCTCCTTCAATTTGCCGCGCAGCTGTTCCAGCTTTTCTGCCGGGGAGAAGCCTGCGTACTCCTTAGGTAAGATCCATGCCGGGGTAGCCGGGCGGGCAGGGCGGCCTTCCACCCACAGCTCGTCCTCCAAGAACAGGGTCTTGATGCTGCCGTGCTTGGGTTCCAGCTCCTTTTTCAGGTTGTTGACCAGTGCACAGTTGGCGGTCAGGCCGCACAGACCCAGCGTGCCGCCCTCGGGCAGCACCTTGCCGCAGTATTCCTCAGCGGTGGGCACGCCCGGCTCGCCCATGCGCATCAGCTGGATCTCGGTGCCGGCGATCTCCTTTTCCGCCTGCACAAAGTACCGGCCGTCTGCCCAGACGGCGCTCTCGGTCATGGTGACCACAAAGTTGGAGTTCTCACCGTGGAAGCCGGAGAAGTAGGTCAGGGAGGTGTAGTGGTCGGGCAGATACTCGCTGGAATGCGGGTCGCCCACCGGGATCAGATAGACGTCCACGCCGTTTGCCTTCATAGCGGCACGCAGCGCGGCCAGACGCTCGGGAACTGTGTTCATACTCATAACAAAAGCCCTCTTTCTGTCATTTGCCGGAAAAACGTCCGGCGGCGATGGTTTGCTGCTGCTATTGTATCATTCTGCGGGGAAGAATGCAATGCGGGGGCAAAACTCCCCCCAAAACGCCGTCAATTTGCAAAAAAAGTTACAATTTTTTCTTGAAAAAGGCCGGTTTCCCATTGACAGCCTTGTTATAATAGAGGTGTAGTATTTTTATGGGTCAGCACTCTGCGGCCCTTTGCGCTAACAATTGCGAATATTGCGATAAAAAGAAAGAGGCATTTGGAACATGACTAAAATCGATATCTTCTCCGGCTTCCTTGGCGCCGGCAAAACCACTCTGATCAAAAAGCTGATCACCGAGGCCTTTGCAGGCCAGCAGGTGGTGCTGATCGAGAACGAGTTCGGCGAGATCGGCATTGACGGCGGCTTTCTGAAGGAAAGCGGCATCCAGATCAACGAGCTGAACGCCGGCTGCATCTGCTGCTCTCTGGTGGGCGATTTCCGCACCGCTCTGCAGCAGGTGGTGGAACAGTACCACCCCGACCGCATCGTCATCGAGCCGTCCGGCGTGGGCAAGCTGAGCGATGTGACCCGCGCCGTGGAGGGCGTGGCCGAGCATCTGGACGTGCAGCTGAACAGCTTTGTCACCGTGGCCGATGTGAACAAGGTCAAGATGTATATGAAGAACTTCGGCGAGTTCTACGATGACCAGATCAGCCACGCAAGCTGCATCCTACTCAGCCGCACCCAGACCGCCAGCGAGGAAAAGATCGCCGCTGCCGTGGCAATGCTGCGGGAAAAGAACCCCACCGCTACTATCGTGACCACCGCATGGGATCACCTGACCGGTGAGCAGATTCTGAAGGCCATGTCCACCAAGGACGACTTCAAGGCTGAGCTGATCGCCATGGCTGCCAAGGCAAATGAAGAGCACGCCCACGAGGACGAGGAAGAAGAGCACGAGCATCACCATCATCACGACCATGAGAACGGTGTGTGCAGCTGCGGCCATCATCATGACGATGACGATGATGATGACGAGGATGAGCACGAGCATCATCACCACGACCACGACGAGCACGATCATGATGACCATTGCTGCTGCGGTCACCACCACGATCATGATGAAGATGATGACGAGCACGAGCATGAGCATCATCACCATGATTATGACGAGCATGACCACGAGCACGGCGACCACTGCTGCTGCGGTCATCATCATCACGACCACCACGCCGATGAAGTGTTCACCAGCTGGGGCGTGGAGACGGCCCGCAAGTTCACCAAGGCCGAGGTGGAGCACGCCCTCACCGAGCTGGATACCGGCAATTACGGCATGATCCTGCGCAGCAAGGGCATCGTGGACGGCGGTGCAGACGGCTGGCTGGAGTTCGACTATGTGCCCGGCGAGTGGGAAGTGCGCAGCCGCAGCGCAGACGTGGGCGGCAAGCTGGTGGTCATCGGCTCCAAGCTGAACGAGACCGCCATCGCCCAGCTGTTCGGCTGCTGAGAACCCCATTATTGAGAGAAGGAGCAACCATTTATTATGGCAAAAGAGATCCCGGTCTACCTGTTTGTGGGCTTTCTGGAAAGCGGCAAGACCAAGTTTATTCAGGAGACCTTTGAAGACCCCAATTTCGACTCCGGCGACAAGACCCTGCTGCTGGTCTGCGAGGAGGGCGAAGAGGAGTACAACGAGAAGAAGTTCGCCTTCCCCGGCGTGACCGTGAAGGTGCTGGAGGATAAGTCCGAGCTGAACCCCCAGAACCTTGCAAAGCTGGGCAAGGAAGCGGACGCAGGCCGCGTGGTCATCGAGTACAACGGCATGTGGCTGCTGCAGGATTTAGCGGATGCCCTGCCCGAGAACTGGCTGGTGTACCAGTGCATCGCCACCGCCGACGGCACCACCGCCCTGACCTACGCCCGCGACAACTCCATGCGCAGTCTGATGCTGGACAAGATCGCCCGCAGTGAGCTGATCGTGTTCAACCGCGCCGAAGCCGTGAACAACGATGACGCCCGGCAGGAGCTGCACAAGCTGGTGCGGCAGGCCTCCCGCAAGTGCGATATCGCCTACGAGTTCAAGGACGGCAGCGTAGCCTACGATGATATCCCCGACCCGCTGCCCTTTGATATCAACGCCGACCCCATCGACATCCCGGATGACGATTTCGGCATCTGGTACATGGATTGTCAGGACGAGCCCCAGAAGTACACCGGCAAGACGGTGCGCTTTCTGGCACAGGTCTGCCAGACCAACCGCGCCGGCAAAAACAGCTTTGTGCCCGGTCGCTTTGCCATGACCTGCTGCGTGCAGGACATCCAGTTTGTGGGCTTTCCGTGCAGCTACGATGGTTACAAGGCGCTGGAACAGCGCGCATGGGTGCGGGTGACCGCCAAGGTGGGCTACAAGTTCCACAACATCTACCGGGGCAAAGGCCCGGTGCTGACCGCCGTGTCGGTAGAGCCCGCCGAAAAGCCCCTGGAAGAGGTCGTAACGTTCTCTTAACGTTTCTTTATTACAAGGAGGTTCTGGTATGAAAACTCTGTTCCGTATTCTTGGCACGGCTGCTGCCGTGGCCGTCACCGGCGCTGCCATCGTGGTGCTGGACAAGATCCTGAACCAGAAAGACCCGCTCCATGTGGAGGAGGTCGAGTTCCCGGAGGAAGCCGAAAAGGACGCCGAGGAGGCCGAAAAGACTGCTGAGGCCTACGAAGAGGCCGAGGCCAAGGAAGAAGCAAAGGCTGCCGATGCCGCCGCAGAAGCTGCCGAGGAAGCCGCACCGGAAGCACCCACCCCTGCTGAGAACGCACCCCAGACCCAGCCGGAGACCGCCGAAGAGCGCCCGGTGTACGACCCCGAAGCTCCGAACGCCAACCCCGTAGAGGCCGGCCCCGCCGTTGCCCCCAGGGATGAGAACGGCAAGATCGATGCCACCAAGATCGCCGATGCCAACGATTTCGGCGACTGGGAAGAGCAGGGCTGTAAGGGCTGAGAAAACAGCATGATCCCCGCATAGATGCGGAATCAGCTCCCCCGAAAGGGGGAGCTTTTTTGTGCTTGCAAAATGCCGCGCAGTTCACTATACTGGAAGAAAAAACACCGATGGAGGGCAGCACCATGGCATACACCGATGATTGGGAAAGCTTGATGAACGGCGTGTTCGGCGCGGGCGGCAAACTGAAGTTCGGCGGCGCACAGCCGCAGCCCGAAAAGCCGCAGCCCAAAAAACCGGCGGGCAGCGGCCTGCCGGATCTGAACGCGGCGCTGCTGGAACAGCAAAAGCAGCTGGACGAATTACTGAAGCAGCAGAACGCCCGGCTGAAAGCGCAGGATGCCGGGGTGCAGACGGCACTGGAGGACAGCCGCCAGATGCTGCGGGACATGGAAGCGGACGGCCTGCTGGCCAAGGGCACGGCAGACACAAAGCCGGAGCAGCTGGGCAGCTTTGAAGGCCTTGCCGCCGAGGTGAAAAAGACCGTCCTCGGTCAGGACGCCTTTGTGGACAGCGTGGTGCGGGCCATGCGCCGTCCCTTTGTGCTGGGCACCGAGGGCGCAGCCGCCCGCAATGTGATCCTGCTGTGGGGTGCACCGGGCACGGGACGGCACTTTGCACTGGCCGAGACCGCCCGCATCATGGCGGCGCGGGGGCTTTTGCAGAGCGACCGGATGGCGGTGATGGATCTTGCGCTTTACCCCGACCCCGGCGCGGAAAAGCTGTTTTTGCAGGATCTTTACGCCGCCCTGCACGCCCCGGGCGAGATCGTGGTGTTCGAGCATTATGAGAGCTGCCACCCCGGCTTTTTGCGCATTCTCTCCGATCTCGCGGTCAAGGGCAGCGCGCCATTGTCCAGCCGGTATCTGGTCAACAAAGAGGGCATTCTGGTGGAAGCCGGTACAGCGCTTGCCCCCGGCGCAGTGAGCCGCATCGACCCCTGCGGCAAGTACCTGATCTTCTTCTCCCGCAAGGGACGGGAGGCGCTGGCGGATAAGTTTGGCGCGTCCTTTGTGGCGGCGGTAGGGGATGTGTGCCAGACCGCTCCCTTTACCCCGGAAGCACTGGCGGCGCTGGCGGCGCAGCAGCTGAACGCGCTGGCGCAGCGGGTGCACAGCCGTCTGGGCCTGACCCTTACCGCCGGGGCAGAGGTACGGGATTATGTGGCGGCGCAGTGCTCCAAGGAAAAGGGCGCAGAGGGGCTGGCAGACTGCTGCGAGCGGATCTTCCGCGCCCTGAGCGAGTATTGTTTGCAGACCGATGCAAAACTGTCCGGCACGGTGGCGCTGACCGCCGCGCCCGAAGGGCTGCAATTTGCGCTGAACGGTGCCGCCCCGGCAGACCTGTTCAGCCTGCTTCCGGCGGCCTACACCGGCGCGGTGGAGCAGATCCGCGCCGAGCTGGATGCGCTGGTGGGGCTTGCCCCGGTCAAGGAGTATGTGTTCGGTCTGGCAGACAATTTACAGGTGCAGCAGCGCCGCGCAGCGGCGGGCTTCAAGACCGCAAGCCTGTCCATGCACATGATCTTTACCGGCAACCCCGGCACCGGCAAGACCACCATTGCCCGGCTGGTGGCAAAGTACCTCAAGGCCATCGGTGCGCTGGGGGGCGGGCAGCTGGTGGAGGTGACCCGCGCCGACCTTGTGGGGCGCTACACCGGCCACACCGCCCCGCTGACGAACAGCGTCATCGAGAGCGCACTGGGGGGCGTTTTGTTCATTGACGAGGCGTACAGCCTGTACCGCGGCCAGCAGGACAGCTTTGGGCTGGAAGCCATCGACGCCCTTGTAAAGGGCATGGAGGATCACCGGGACGAGTTGGTGGTCATCCTTGCGGGCTACACCAAGGAGATGGAGGTATTCCTCACCGCCAACAGCGGCCTTGCCAGCCGCTTCCCCAATAAGATCGAGTTCCCGGACTACACCGCAGACGAGCTGCTGGACATCACCGCCGTGCTGGCCAAGGGCAAGGGCTACCGCCTTGCCGAGGGCTGCACCTTCCCGCTGCTGGGCTACTATAAGCGCCGTCAGGCGCTGGACAGCCGCACCGCCGGCAACGGCCGTCTGGCGCGCAACACGCTGGAAAAGGCCATCTTCAACCAGAGCCGCCGCCTCATCGCAGAGCCCGCCGCTCCCCTTGACCTCATCCAGCCCAGCGATCTGGAATTTGAGGAATAAAAATCATCATGAAAAAGGGTTCCAGAAACGCCCGCAGGCGTTTCTGGAACCCTTTCTGTTTATTCATGCTGCTCCGCAAGGCTCTGCACCATCTCGTGCAGCTGGGTGCGGACGGCGGCGGGGGCGGCGACCTCTACCTTGCCGCCAAAGCCGCACACCCAGCCGAAAAACTGCTGGCTGACGCAGATGGGCACGTCAAAGTGGAAGTGCTCTGCGTCCTCCGGGCAGAACACCGGCTCCCGGCCAAAGCGCTCCCGCATGACCGGCTCAAGGTCGGCAGCGCACCGCAGGGTGACCCGGTACTCGGTGCCGCCGAACATATTGAAGTGCTTGCGCAGATAGGCGGGCAGGTCGAAAGTGCGGAAAAACTCCTTGCCCCGGCGCGGCTCGTCCAGCACCAGCACCCCGGCCATCCGGTCCACCCGGTAGTGGCGCACCGGGGGTGCTTTTTCATCCTGATAGGCGATCAGGTAATAACAGCCGTTTTCCCACGCCAGCTGCCACGGGCTTACAGTGCGCACGGCGCTGCTGCCCTTGTAGCGGAACTGCACCAGACACCCCCGGTTGATGGCGGTGTGCAGCGCGTCGATGCTGTACAAAAGGGTCTGGCTGTCGGTCTTGGGGCGTCCGTCCACATACACCTGACGCTGCAATTGGGTGCCCTCGTAGTCGGAGCAGAGGGCTTCCAGCTTGTGGATGATGCGCTTGCTGGTGCGCGCCGAGATGACGCTGCTGGACTGTACCGCATCCACCAGCAGCTTCAGCTCGGAAAGCTCGAACGCACGGCTGGCCATCCAGTACCCGCCGCCGCGCCCCCGTTGCAGCTGGATGTCGTAGCCCAGACTGCGCAGGGTGTCAATGTCGCTGTAAATGCTCTTGCGCTCGGCCAGAATGCCCTGATTTTCCAGCAGCTGCACCAGCTGGGGCACGTTCAGGCGGTGATTCTCGTCGGTGCGCTGCTCAAGGATGCGCAGCAGCGTTACCAGCTTGGATTTCTGTCCTTCCTGCTTGGGCATGGGGCAATACCTCCGTCACGGTTTATTCCGGCAGCTTTTTGTCAAAGGCGGCGCGGCGCTGGGTGGAAAGGCGGAACATCTGTTCCAGCTTGTCCCGGTCGTCTGCCACAAGGGCGGCGCGCATCTCCTGCAAAGCGGAATCGAACTGGTCGATCTCGCTGATCAGGTTCTGCTTGTTCCACAAAAACAGCTCTGCCCACATTTTGTCGTTGATGCGTGCAATGCGGGTCAAATCGCGGAAGGAGTCGCCGGTGTATTCGCACAGCGAGGAGTTGTCGTTGGCGCACATCAGGCTTACGGCAATGGCGTGGCACAGCTGGCTGACATAGCCGATCATCCGGTCGTGCTCTTGCACGGTCAGGGTGCAGATATGCTTGAAGCCCAGCACCTCGGCAAGCTCCCTTGCCCACTGGATGCCCGCCGGGGTGTTCTTTTCGGTGGGGGTGATGATGAAGTTTGCCGGGGCAAAATTCACCTCGGCGGCGTGCTCCACGCTGGAAGTCTCGCGGCCTGCCATGGGGTGGCTGGCAATGAACTCCACCCCCGCCGGGCACAGCGCCTGCACCGGCTCCACAAGGCCGGTCTTGACGCCGGAAACATCCGTAAAGATGCACCCGGGCTTGAGCAGAT
The DNA here is from genome assembly GCF_003482185.1 of Faecalibacterium sp. OM04-11BH. Lineage (NCBI taxonomy): Bacteria > Bacillati > Bacillota > Clostridia > Eubacteriales > Oscillospiraceae > Faecalibacterium > Faecalibacterium sp. OM04-11BH. Next base: position 97,645 of record NZ_QULS01000004.1, on the reverse strand, counting down.
GGCCGTAGGTTCGGAACCAGTCCAGCAGCGCGGTGGGGTACAGGCCAAAGATGATATGGTCGGCCTGCCGGACAAGGTCCTCAAAATCGTGGGTCTTACCGCTGGCGATATAGCCGTGCTCCAGCGCGTACTGCAAGTGTCCCTCGCTGCGGTTGATGCCGTCCACATGGAAGCCTGCGCGGGTCAGCTCCAGCGCGTACTTGCCGCCCAGCAGACCCAGACCCACTACGAGATAACGTTTTGTTTTATCAAGCATCTTCTACCTCCACGCCAAGCGGCGCTGCATCTGCAAAAAAGCCGGGCCAGCTCTTCTGGATGGCTTCGGCATCGTCCACGGTCAGGGACAGCCCGGCGGCGGCTGCCAGCACCGCAAGGCTCATGACAACCCGATGGTCGTTGTGGCCGTGCAGCGGGGCGGCAGGAGCGTGCAGACGCTCCGCACAGCCGTGCACCGTGATGGTGCCGCCGTCGCTTTCCAGTACACCGCCGCAGGCGCGCAGCTCGGCTTCCATGGCCGCGATGCGGTCGCTCTCCTTCAGGCGCAGCCGCTGGGCGTTGCGGATGACGGTGGTGCCCTTGCACAGCAGTCCCAGCACCATCAACACGGGGCCAAGGTCGGGGCAGTCTGCAAGGTCGATATCCACCCCGTGCAGGGGTGCTTTTGCAAAGGTGACGCTGTCGCCTTTGCGGGTGAACACCGCGCCGCACCGGCGCAGAATGTCCAGAATGGCAGCATCGCCCTGCAGGGTGTCCGGCGCAAGGCCGGTGATGGTCACCCCGCCGCACACCGCACCCAGCACCGCCGGGAAAGCAGCCTGACTGTAATCACCCTCCACGTTGTAGTCGCAGGGGTGGTACTGCTGCCCGCCGGGCAGCAGCAGGGTGGTTTCGTCCAGCCAGCGGCTGTGCACCCAAAATGCGGCCTGTACGGCGCGGGTCATGTCGATGTAGCTGCGGCTCTCCACGGGGGGAATAAGGTGCAGCTGGCTGTCCCCGGGCAGCAGCGGCAGCGCGAACAGCAGCCCGCTGATGAACTGGCTGGACACGTTGCCTGCCAGCCGGTAGTCCCCGGGGGTCAGTGCGCCCTCCACGGTCAGCCCGGCAGAGGACTGCTCAAACCGTAGATTCTGCTCGCGATATAACGTTTCGTACACGGACTGCGGGCGCTCCATCAGCCGTCCGCGCCCGGTAAAGGTGACCGGCTGGCCGGTCAGGCTGGCAATGGGGATCAAAAACCGCAGGGTGCTGCCGCTTTCGCAGCAGTCCACCGGGGCGGTCAGGGGCAGGAAATGCCCAAGCCCCTGCACAGCAGCATCGTCTGCGCCGGTGTCCACGGCGGCGCACAGCTGCGCGGCAGCGGACAGGGTGGCAGAGATGTCCTTGCTGAATTCCAGATGAGTGATATGGGAGCGTCCCACGGCCAGCGCGGCGCACAGCACGGCGCGGTGCGCCATGCTTTTGCTGGGCGGCGCGGCGATCACGCCCCCGATGCCGCCGGGGGCAGGTCTGATGGTTACGAGCATAGCGGTGTTATCCTTTTGAAGATTTCCCCCCGGCAGCGCTTTGGGCACCCCCTTGGGGGAGCTGGCGCGCCAGCGCCTGAGGGGGTAAACGGTTTACATCTCCCGGCCGATGGCCCAAGCCACCTGACGGCACTTTGCCATGGCCTGTGCAAAGGCGTCCGGGGTCAGGCACTGTGCGCCGTCGCTCCATGCGTGCTGGGGGTCGTAGTGCACCTCTACCTCCAGACCGTCCGCACCGGCGGCCACGGCGGCGATCATCATCGGCTCTACCAGATTGGCCTTGCCGGTGGCGTGGCTGGGGTCTACCACGATGGGCAGATGGGTCTTTTCGTGGATGATGGGCACAGCGGAAAGATCCAGCGTGTTGCGGGTGTATTTTTCAAAGGTGCGGATGCCGCGCTCGCAGAAGATGACCTGCTCGTTGCCGCCGGCCATGATGTACTCGGCGCTCATGATCCACTCCTCGATGGTGTTGCACAGACCGCGTTTGAGCAGCACGGGCTTGTGCATTTTGCCCACCGCCTTGAGCAGCTGGAAGTTCTGCATATTGCGTGCGCCGATCTGCACCACGTCCACATACTCCTCAAACTCCGGGATGCGGTCCTCGCTCATCAGCTCGGAGACGATGGGCAGGCCGGTGGCTTCGCGTGCCTTTACCATATCCAGAATGCCCTCGGTCTCCAGACCCTGAAAGGCGTAGGGAGAGGTGCGGGGCTTGTAGGCACCGCCGCGGAACAGCGCTGCGCCGCCCGCCTTGACCCCCTGCGCGATGCGCAGAGCCTGCTCGGCGTTCTCGATGCTGCAGGGGCCCGCCATGACGGCGATCTTTTCCTTGCTGCCGATCTTCACGCCGCCGCAGTCGATGACCGAGTCTGCGGGGTGGAACAGGCGGTTTGCGCGCTTATAGGGCGCAGACACGCGGGTGACGTTGTCAATCCACGGGTTTGCCAGCACGTCCCGCTCGTCGATCTTGGTGGTATCGCCCACCAGACCGAACACGTTGTAGTCCTTGCCGGTGATCAGAGTCACGTCCAGACCCTGATTTTCAAATTTATCAACGATCTTTTCAAGTTCCTCTTTGGGAGTGCCTTTTTTGGTGGAGATGATCATGGGAGGTTGTTCCTTTCCTGTTTGTTTTACATCACGATATGCGCCTTAGGGGAGCCGTCGGTGCGCAGCAGCTGTGCCAGCCAGATGCAGGCGTGCAGGTAGCCCTGCGGGCCCTCGCCGATAAAATGCCCCTGACAGCCAAAGGACACCACGTCCGTTTTGCGGAAGGGCTCGCGCTCGTCCGGGGCGTCCAGCATCACTTCTACGGCGGGCACGCTGCACAGCCGCAGTGCGTCCAGAATGGCTACACTGTAATGGGCGTAGCCGCCCGGGTTCAGCACAATGCCGTCCACCCGCCCGGGGGCAGACTGGATCTCGTCGATCAAATCGCCCTCATGGTTGGACTGGCAGATGTCGGTCTCAATGCCAAGCTGGTCGCAGCCCGCCTGCACATAGTCCATCAGGCCGGTGTAGTCCACTTCGCCGGGCACGCCGGGCTCAGACCAGCGCGCCAGATTGATGTTTGGCCCGTTAAGAATCAAAAATTTCATCCAGTGCCTCCTGTGCAGCTGCCAGCGCCTCGGCCAGCGTGCCGGTGTTAGAAATCACCGCATCTGCGGCGGCAAGGTACAGCGGGCGGCGCTGGGCTTCCATGGTGCGCAGCGCCTCGGCGCTGGAAGAAAGCGGACGGTTGCCGCCCACGGCCAGCGCTTCCACCGGCCGGTCGATGAACAGCACCACGCCGTTCTGGCGCAGGGCGCGGACATTCTCTGCCCGCTTCACCGCGCCGCCGCCGCAGGAGAGCACAAGCCCCTTTTCCTTGCCGAAACGGGCAATCTGCGCGGCTTCCTTTGCCCGGAAGCCCTCTTCGCCCTCGGCGGCAAAGATATCCGGGATGCTGCGCCCGTCTGCCTTGACGATCTCCTCGTCCAGATCCACAAGCGGTCTGCCCAGCTGCTTTGCCAGCAGGCGGCCAAGGGTGGATTTGCCGCAGGAGGGCATTCCCACAAGGGCGATGTTCAGCGTCTCGCGGCGCAGCGCAGCGGTAATGCGCCGCACCTCGCCCGGGGCGTCCTCAAACTTGCGGCCAAGGAAGTATTCGGCGGCATACACCGCCTGTGCCACCAGCATCTCCAGCCCGCCTACGGCTACCGGCACACCGGCGTCCTCGGCGCGGAGAATGAGTTCGGTCTTGTTGGGATTATATACCACGTCCACCACGGCTTCCAGCCCGGGCATGGCGGCCACGTCCAGACTGCACACGCCCACATTGGGGTACATCCCAGCTGGGGTGGTGTTGAATACCACCTGTGCGCCGCTGCGGGCGGCTTCGGCGTAGCTCAGCTCGCCCTTTTCCGGGTCGGGGGTGCGGCTGACCGTCAGCACCTTGGCAGCGCCCTTGTCCAGCGCCACCGCGCGGGTGGTGTTGTGGGTACCGCCGGTGCCTAAAATGAGCACGGTCTTGCCCGCAAGCTCCACGCCGTGGGCTTCGCACAGGTGGGCAAAGCCCAGATAATCGGTGTTGTAGCCGTAGAGCAGGCCGTTTTTATTCACCACCGTGTTCACCGCGCCGATGGCGCGGGCGCGGGGGTCGATGAAGGAGCAGTACTCCATCACCAGCTTTTTGTAGGGGATGGTCACATTGATGGCCTTGAACTGCCGCCGCTGCAAAAAGGCGCGGGCGTCTGCCTCGGTGGGCAGGGGGCACAGCTCGTAGCTGTACCCGCAGAGCAGCTCATGGATGGTCTTGGAGTAGGAGTGTCCCAGCTTGCCGCCGATCAGTCCGTATTCCATCTCAGTCCTCCTTCCGGTAGCCGGTGGGGTCGGTCATCCACCGGGCACCGTACCGGGCGGTGAGCAGATCGCCCACCGCAAGGGCGGCGGCGCAGGTCTGCACAATGGCAGCCCGGGGCACGATGCAGGGGTCGTGCCGCCCCTGAATGGACAGTTGCGCGTCCTTTTTTGCGATGTAGTCCACCGTATCCTGCTGCTTATAGATGCTGGGGGTGGGCTTGACGGCGGTGCGGAACACCACCGGCATCCCGTTGGCGATGCCGCCGTTGATGCCCGCGTTGTGGTTGGTGGAGGTGACCACCGCGCCCTCTGCCGTCATGCGGAAGGCATCGTTTGCCTCCGAGCCGCGCAGCCCGGCAAAGCCGAAGCCGGTGCCGAACTCGATGCCCTTGACCGCCGGGATGGAAAAGGCCAGATGGGCGATCTCGCTTTCCACGCTGTCAAAGTAGGGCTCGCCGATGCCGGCGGGCAGGCCGAGGATGGCAGTTTCCAGCACGCCGCCTACGCTGTCGCCCTCAGCACCGGCGGCGCGGATGGCGGCTTTCATGGGCTCCTCCACGGCGGCATCCAGCACCGCAAAGCCCTCGGTCTTGGTGGTAAGCGTCCCCACCTGTGCCGCAAGGGCGGCGGGGTCGTCCAGCGCAAAGGGCGTATCTGCAAGCCCTGCGCACCGGGCGATGTGGGTGGTGATATCAATGCCTGCCCGCTGCAATGCGGCAAGCACGATGCTGCCGCCCGCCACCAAAGCAGCGGTCACCCGGCCGGAAAAGTGCCCGCCGCCCCGGGCGTCCTGAAAGCCGTGGTACTTGGCATAGGCGGTAAAGTCCGCGTGACCGGGGCGCAGAAGGTCGGCGGTCTTGGCGTAGTCCGCGCTGCGGGTGTTCTGGTTTTCGATCATCAGGGCAATGGCGGTGCCGGTGGTGTGGCCGTTTACCACACCGGACAGCAGCTGCACCGCGTCCGCTTCCACCCGGGGGGTGGAAAGGCCGTCGCCCCGGGCGCGGCGCTTATCCATGCAGGCGGCGAGGAAGCTCTCGTCCACCGGCACACCGGCGGCCATGCCGTCCAGCACCGCGCCCACGGCGCGGCCGTGGCTCTCGCCGAAGATGGTCAGCGAAAGGTCGCTGCCAAAGGTATTTTTCATGGGTCAGTCCTCCATGCCCAGCAGCGGGCGCAGCCCCTCCACAGGGATGGTCTCGGCGCGCCAGCAGCCAAGGCCGGGCACCTTGATGATGGTGATCTGCCCGTCCTGCGCTTTTTTGTCGTGCAGCATCTCGGCCAGCACCTTTTCCTTATCGTAGGCGGTGCGGGTGGGTAACCCTAAGCGGCGGTACACGCCGCGCACCCGCTTTTGCAGTGCCTTGGATTCGATCATGGGCAGCATACCCAGCGCCACGCACTCGCCGTGAAACAGGCCGGTGGTGCGGCGTCCCTTGATGCCCTTCACAGCTTCGATGCCGTGGCCGATGGTGTGGCCGAAGTTCAGCGCCTTGCGCATACCCTGCTCGGTCTCGTCCTGCTCCACGATGCTCTTTTTAAAGCGCAGGCTGCGGCAGATGATGTCGCCGATGCGGTCGTCCACGTCCTCTTTTTCAAAGATGGAGAACAGCTCCGGGTCGGCCAGAAGCCCGGCCTTGACCGCCTCGGCAAGACCGTTGATGAAGTGGCGGCGGGGCAGGGTGGACAGGGTGTCCGGGTCCACGATGACCAGCTTGGGCTGCCAGAAGGCACCCACGATGTTCTTGGTGTCGCCCAGATCCACGGCGGTCTTGCCGCCGATGGAGGAATCGATCATGGAAAGGGTGGTGGTGGGGCAGTTGATAAAGTCGATGCCGCGCATATAGATGGAAGCGGCAAAACCGGCAAGGTCGCCCACCACGCCGCCGCCCACGGCTACCACAAGGTCGCCGCGGCCCATGCCGAAGTCCAGCATCTGCCGCAGCACGGTTTCCAGAATTTTAAAGCTCTTGCTGGCCTCGCCCTGCGGCACGGTGATGATGGTGGCATCCTTGCACTGGTCGGCTACCATCTGGGCGTACTGTGCGGGCACACCGCTGTCGGTGACCACCGCCACCCGGCGGTCCAGCCGGGCGAACTGGTACAGGTTTTCCAGCGAGCCGCGCTTGACGATGATGTCGTAGCTGCGCTCGCCCAGATTCATGGTCAGCTTGGTTCCGATAAAATCACTCATTTTGTATACACTCCTAACAGCCGCACCGTCCGGCAGGTGCGGTCAAGCTCGCGCAGCAGCGCGGCGGTCTCGCCGGCGGCGGCATCGCCCACCAGCTCTACGTAAAAATAATATTCAAAGGGGACGTGCGGCATGGGGCGGCTCTTGATGGACTCCATATTGAAGCCGCTGGCACCGATGACCTGAATCACCTCCGCCAGCTTGCCGGGCTTGTTGTCCACCGTGAAAAGCAGGGAGAACCGGTTGCCCGCCGTGGGCTTTTCGCGGCTGAGCACGATGAACCGGGTGGTGTTGTCGCCGTCGGTGTTGATGTTGGGCACCAGAATTTCCAGCCCGTACAGGGCGGCAGTCTCGGCGCTGGCAATGGCGGCCTTTGTCGGGTCTTTGCTTTCAGCCACGAACTTTGCAGCCATGGCGGTGTTGGCCATGGCGGTGGCGGGCAGACGGAACTGCTTTAAAAAGGTCTCGCTCTGGGCGATGGCCTGCTGGTGGCTGTACACCGTGCGCAACTGGGAAAGCTGGGTGCCCGGCAGCACCAGCAGGTTCTGGGAGATGGGCAGGTCGTACACGTCCACCACCCACAGCTCCGGGTGGTTATAGCACAGGTCCAGCACGGCGGAAACATCCCCGGCGTGGCTGTTTTCAAAGGGCACTACGCCGTGGGCGGCTTCGCCGGAGGCCACGGCCTCGAAAACCTCGTCCCATGTGGAATAGCTCACGGCCTCGGCGTGGGGAAACAGCGCCTTGAGGGCGATGTGGGCAAACGCACCCTCCACCCCCTGATAGGCGGCGCGGTTACGTCCCAGCACAGCGGCTTCATACTGCTTGGCGATGTCCATCATGTGCTGGACATGGTCTTTATAGTAAGGGCGCAGCGCAGGCTGCTGGATGCGGGCTGCGGCCTTTTCCAGCACGGCGGCCTCCCGGGCGGCATCGTAGATGGGCAGACCGTGCGCCCGCTTATATTCGGCTACCTGCAAAACAGCAGCCATCCGGCGCTCGAACAGCGCAGCCAGCTGCGCATCCACCGTGTCGATCTCGGCACGGGCTTGTTCCAGTGCGTCCATGGGGGTCACATCCTTTTTGGTCGGTTTTTGCGGGGATACCTAGTAAGTATACCATAACCGGGACAGGGAAACAACAAACCGCTCTTTATTTGAGGGTGGAGAAAATTTCAAATCAGTCATGGGTAAAAAGACGAAAATAGAAAACAGAAAAGACGAACCCTCTCAGGCGCTCCCGCGCCAGCTCTCCCGAAGGGAGAGCCAAGCCGTAAAGTTCAACACTAAAGTGTTAGGTGAAATGAGAAAGTTTCCGGTAGTGTTCTTGCCTCTCCCTTTGGGAGAGGTGGCATCGCGCAGCGATGACGGAGAGGGCGCACGCAGCCAGCCTTGTTTTCTAAAGTGTTAAATGCAGGGAGAAAACTTCCGGGCGCGCCAAAAGCTCCCCCTTTCGGGGGAGCTGTCAAAGCCTTGCGGCTTTGACTGAGAGGGTTCGTTCCTGCAAAAAAAGCTGCCGCACAAAATGCTGTGCGGCAGCCCGGGTCAATCTGTTGTTTTATTCTTCAAAATATCCTCCCAGCTGCGGGCTTTGCCGTAGTAGCGCCCGTAGGGGTTATCAAGGTCTGCGGCGCGGGGAACAGGCGGCGCGGGCGGCTGGGGTTTTGGGGTGCGGTCAAAGGTGAACCGGGCAGCGGGGCCGCCGGCTTTGATGCGGAAGCGCATTTTTAATGCCCCTCCCCGGCGGTGGAGACAGCCCCGGCGGTCAGGTTTGCCCAAAGGGTCTCGCTGTTTTCCAGCAGAGAAGCGGATTCCTTCAGCCATGCGCCCCGGATGCCGATATAGTAATCTGCCAGCAGCTGCTGGCTGTCTCCGCTTGCGCTCTGCACCGCGTCCGAGGTGTAGCTGCCCAGCTCCATCCCGGTCAGCACCGGGCAATCCGTCCAGCGGTAGACCATGTTCCACCAGTCGCTGTCGGCGTCGGACTTGGGGAGATGACCGTCCAGATACCGCAGCGTGCCGGTGGTCTGCTGGAAGCCTGCGGGGTCATACAGGATAAAGATGGAGCTGAGGGAGCTTTGGATATCGGTGGAAAGCTTGGTGGTGCCCGCCATATCCAGATAGGCGTCCGAGTCCTCGCTGTTGAAAGCCATGGTGTATTGGTTCAGCTTCACCACCACCTTGCCGTCCCCGTTGCAGTCCTCGCCATAGGCGGCAAGCTGCTGTTGCAGGGCGGTGACGGTGGCTTCGGGCAGGTAGCAGGGGCTGACCACCGCCACGTTGTAATCCGGGTGGGTGGTCAGGAAATACTGCCCGATAAAGCAGTACGCCACGAACGCACCCGCAATGCCGAAGATGAGCACCCATTTCAGATTGTAGTCCCACCAGTTTGCCCAGCGCTCCTTGCGGCTGTACTGCCGCTGTTTGCGGGGCTTGAGATCCTTGGGGTCAATGTCGCGTTCGTAACGGTAGCTTGCCATAAAATAGTTCTCCTGTGTGATACGGTCGGGCAGCGTTGTAAAGCCGGTTCCTAAAGCCTTCACCCCTTGGGGGGAAGGTGGCGCGCAGCGCCGGATGAGGGGTAATTCCGGCAGCAGCGCCCTCATCAGTCACCTGCGGTGACAGCTTCCCCCGTCCGGGGGAAGCCTTTAAGCGGAACGGCGGTTTTGAAAAAACGCTGTTACTTCAGTGCAGCCAGAATACTCTGGCGCACGGCGTCGGGCAGCTGTTTCTGCTCGGCCTTGCTCATGCCGGCGGTCTGGATGGGCGACATGATCTTGATGCGCACACTGCCCGGGCGGCAGCGGTTGCCATTAGCCTCAAACAGGGCGCGGGCACCGGTCACAGCCACAGGCACCACCGGGGCGCTTGTCTTGACCGCAATGCGGAAGGCACCGGCCTTGAACTCGCCTGCACCGCCCTCTTCGCCCTTGTAGCGGGTGCCCTCGGGGAAGATGACGAAGCTGCGGCCACCCTCCACGATGGCGGTGGCATCGTTCAGTGCCCGCACCGAGGCGCGCACATCGTCACGCTGCACGAACACGCAGCCCAGCAGCTTCATCCAGCGGTTGAGCAGGGGAATCTTTTCCAGCTCTTCCTTGGCAAGGATGCCGTGGGGCTTTTCCAGCCCGGCCAGCAGCAAGGGGATGTCGTAGTAGCTGCGGTGGTTCGCCACAAACACGCAGGGACGGTCTTTGGGGATGTTCTCCAGCCCTTCCACCGACAGGGACACACCGGTCACCTTTAAGATGCCCCGGCTCCAGCGGGGGATATGCTGGTTCACGATCTGCTCCACGGTGGCGGTATCTCCGGCGGCTGCGGCGCGCTCGGCGCGGCGCAGGATGCCGTAATGCAGGATCATGTACCCGAACAGATAAATAAACATCGCAATGGTGCGAAGAATGCTCATAATAGTTTCCTCCTATTGCAAAAAATGCCATTGTCATTGTAGCACATTTTGCGTAAAAAAGGGAGAGATAAATATTTTTTTACAATTAGCCCCGGTTGTATCTTGCAAAGTTGACAAAATACAGGTATATTTATATCTGTAAAGCCAGCACAATGGCACTTTCCAGACAAAACGCCTGCGATGCCGGTTAAAAACACAAGAGAGGTACCGCAGCTACTATGGGTCTTTTTCCTTCTGCCAATGATTTCAAGGCCGGTAAGGGTGTCGAAAAGGACGCCCCCCGCAAGACCGGCATCGGCCGCTTTTTTGAGCTTGTAGGCCGTGATATGAACGGGATGTTCCTTGCAAACCTGCTGACCTGTATCGGGTTTGCACCGGTCATCTGTCTGGTGTACATCGGCTTTTTGCAGAACAGCCTGCCGGTGATGCTGGGCAGTGCCGCCGTGGGCGGTCTGTTGGCCGGGCCCGCACTGGCCGGAATGTACGATACTGTTCTGCGTGCGCTGCGCGACGAGGCGGGCTACTGGTGGGTGACCTACCGCAAGGCCTTCAAGCGCAACTTTAAAGCCAGCCTTGTGCCCGGTGTGCTGTACACCGTGGTGGTCACGCTGCAGATTTTCCTCGTCTATTTCTGCTTCAATATGCTGTACCACGGTACCAACGTGGGCGTCCCGCTGTGGGTGGCTACGGTGCTCAATCTGGTGCTGTTCCAGATGCTGTTTGCCTACATGTGGCCGCAGGTGGTGCTGCTGGACCAGCCTTTGAGCCTGACTTTGAAAAACAGCATCAACTGCATGATCGCCTTTTTGCCCCACGCACTGGCTGCTGCCATCGTGCAGGTGCTGTTCTGGGGCGTGGTGATCTTGTGCATGCCGCTGGGGCTTTTCCTGATGCTGATCTTCGGTTTCTGGTTCGTCACCGAGGTGTCCTGCCAGATCGTGTACGGTGATATTGACCGGGTGTTCCACATCGAGGAGAACATCCGCAAGATGAAGGACGCCGAACTGGAAGCAGCCCTCAAGGAGGACTACGCCGACGATGACACCCCGGAAGAATAAGCGATAAAACTGCGGAAAGGAGCGATGTCCCATGGAACAACGGAATAATCTTGTGCTGCAGGGGACAGAGACCTTTTCCCGCGGGCAGCTGGACAACCTTGCGCTGGAAAACGGCGCACTGGTGCTGGACAGCGTGGCCGGGCGCAGCCTTTTGTACGGCAGCTACACCACCCCGGAGTTTGCCATGCCGGCCTTCTGCAACCTGAACGTCAGCTGGAACGCCCACGCACCCCGGGACACCATGGTGGAGGTGCGCTGCCGGGTGTACGCAGCAGGGGCGTGGACAAGCTGGATGAGCTTTGGCAAGTGGGCACCGGATTACCCCCGGTGCAGCGTGTCCAGCCAGAGCGAGGACGGCATGATCTTTTTGATGGGCGATACCGTCACGGTAGCCGCCCCGGGCGGCGGCACCGGCGTGCAATTGCAGGTGAATCTTTCCACCAACAACGATAAAGTTAGCCCGGCGGTGCGTCTGCTGGCAGCGGCGGTGCGTCCTCTTGCGTGGGAAAAGCACAACGGCCACCCGCTGAACCGGCGGCTCTATCTGCCGGAATACTGCCTTTCCGCCCACGACCCCAGCTTTGGGCGGGAGATGGATCTGCCGCTGGTCATGGCGGCGCTGATGAACCGCTGGGGCGAGGATATTCTGCCGGAGGAAGTGGCCTACGCCATGGAGGACGGCAGCACCCGCTCTACCGGCAACACCGCCTTTGCCGCCGCCGCCGCAGGCTGCTGCGGCTACCCCTGCTGGCAGGCGTGGATGGATCTTGCCGACCTGCGGGAGCAGATCCACGACGGCTGCTCGGTGGCGGTGCAGGTGGAGCGGCGGGTGCGCGGCCAGCGCGACCCGTCGCGGCTGTGGATGGGGCTGCGCGGTTTTGGCCACGATGACGCCGTGATGGCAGATTTTGTGCTGCTGAACGACCCCACCGCCGATACCGACGGCGCAGTGAACTGCACCATGGCGCTGGTGGATTTTATGCGTTACTTTACCGGCAAGGCCATTGCCCTGCGGCCAAAGCAGCGGGAGACTGAGGCCGACCGTCCCCGGCGGCTGCGCTGCGAGCTGCACGCTGGCACCCAGCCGGGCGTTTACTATTTTGAGCGGCGGGGAGAACCCGCAGACCTGCCGGAGGATTTTTCCGGCTGGATCGCCTGCGCGCCCCACGATGGCGTGGCGCACGCCACCACCGCCCACCGCACCTTTTTGCGCTGTACCCGCACCGAGGACGGCGGGGTACAGTTCCCGCCGGAGCTGCTGGCCGCAGGCGGGCGCTACAGTGTGTACGCAGTGGACCAGACCGGCACCATGCGGGTAGCAGAGGTACGGCTGCCGAAGCCGACCCCCGTACCTGCAAGCACAGAACCCAAAGCCCATGGCCAGACCGGGGACGCCCCGGCACAGCCGTAAGCTTTTTCAGGGCGATATATGAAACAGGAGGAACACATTATGGCAAAGACGATCATCACTTTGGGCCGTGAGTACTGCACCGGCGGACGCTTCATCGCAGAGGACGTGGCAAATGCGCTGGGCATCAAGCTTTACGACAAGGAGCTGATCACCATGGCAGCAAAGAACTCCGGTTTGTCGGAGGAGGCTGTTGCCGCCAGCGAGAAACGGCACACCCACAGCCTGCTGTACAGCCTGTACACCATGGGCAACGAGCTGCCGCTGGGCGATCAGGTGTTCATTCTGCAGAGCCGTATCATCAAGCAGCTGGCCGAGGAAGGCCCCTGCGTGATCCTTGGCCGCTGCGGTGACTACGTTCTGCGGGAGCGCAAGGACGTGCTGCGGGTGTTCGTGTATGCACCCAAGGAGTGGCGCTTGCAGTACGCCAAGACCAACCCCTTGGTAAAGGCCAAGGACGAAAAGGGCATCAAGGACGAGGTGGAAAAGACCGACCGCAATCGCTCGGCCTACTACAACTACTACACCCAGAACCGCTGGGGCGATGCCCACAACTACGATCTGGCCATCAATGCCGCCCTTGGCCGCGAGACCTGCGTAAAAATGATTCTGGACGCAGCCGCCGCAAAGGAAAAGACGCTGTGACCCCCGGCAAGACCCAATAAACAACGACAGAACGTGGGCAGGGCGCTTCTGCGCCCTGCCCACGTTTCCGGCAAGGGAAGTTCTTACAGAGCGTATACCTTCTGAAGGCTTCCCCCCCCCCTTGGGGGGAAGGCTTTAGTGGCTGCGGCGTTGGCTGAGAGCGGTATCCATGCCGCAGCATCCCCAATCCCAAGTGTTCAAAAGGAGAAATCGTGAAAACAAATCAATCGCAGACCGCACCCGCCGAGGTGCGGGAAAACATCATGGGCACCATGGAGATCAACCCGCTTTTGCTGAAGCTCAGCATCCCGATGATGATCTCCATGTTGGTGCAGGCGCTGTATAATGTGGTGGACTCGGTGTTCGTGTCCCATGTCAGCGAGAGCGCCCTCACCGCCGTATCGCTGGCCTTTTCGCTGCAGAACGTCATGATCGCCGTGGGCGTGGGCACCGGCGTGGGCGTGAACGCCCTGCTGAGCAAGAGCCTTGGCGAAAAGAACCAGAGCCGCGCCAACGCCACCGCAGAAAACGGCATCTTCCTTTCCCTGTGCAGCTTTGCGGTGTTTTTTGTCATCGGCCTCACCTGCATGAAGCCCTACTTCTACGCCCAGACCAGTGACCCCGTCATCGCACAGCAGGGCATCCGGTATTTGTCGGTGTGCAGCATCTTCAGTCTGGGTCTGTTCACGCAGACCATGGGCGAAAAGCTGCTGGCGGCCACCGGCCGCACCTATCTGAGCATGATCAGCCAGCTGGTGGGTGCAGTGGTGAACATCATTCTGGACCCCATCTTTATCTTCGGCTACTGCGGGCAGGCGCTGTCCGGCACCACCGGCGCGGCGGTGGCTACAGTCATTGGCCAGTTCTGCGGTGCAGGTATGACGTTGTACTTCAACACCCGCAAAAACCCGGATATCCAGATCAGCTTCAAGGGCTTCCGGCCCAGCGCCAAGGCCATCGGCCGCATCTACACCGTGGGTCTGCCCAGCATCGCCATGCAGTGCGTGGGCAGCCTGATGACCTTTGGCATGAACCTGATCCTGATGGCCTTCTCCGCTACGGCGGTGGCGGTGTTCGGCGTCTACTTCAAGCTGCAAAGCTTTGTGTTTATGCCCATTTTCGGCCTGAACAACGGCATGGTGCCCATCATCAGCTACAACTATGGTGCCCGCAGACCGGACCGCGTGAAAAAGACCATCAAACTGGCGGTGTGCTACGCCGAAGGCATCATGCTGGCAGGCTTCTGCATTTTCCAGTTTGCGCCCGGGCAGGTGCTGAGCATCTTTGCCGCCAGCGACGCCATGCTGGCCATCGGCATCCCGGCTATGCGCATCATCTGCCTGCATTTCCTGCTGGCGGGTGTCAGCATCGTGCTCAGCTCGGTGTTTCAGGCGCTGGGCAACGGTGTCTTTAGCCTCATCGTTTCGGTCTGCCGCCAGCTGTTCGTGCTGCTGCCGGCAGCATGGCTGCTGGCACAGACCGGCAGCGTCAACAATGTCTGGTGGGCCTTCCTCATTGCGGAAGTCGTAAGCATCCTGATGAGTCTGGCCTTCTATGCCCGTATCAACAAGACCACCATCGCACCCCTGTACCACTGACCCGGGTGCGGGCAGCGGCCCTGCAAACGAAAGGAACGTGATCTCTATGGTAAAAAAGCTGAAGTGGAACCTGATCCTCATGAGCCTGCTGTATGTCGGGCTGGGCATTTTTCTGGTCATGAAGCCCGGCACGGCGCTGAACATCGTCTGCTACGCGCTGGGCGGCGTGGTGCTGGCCTGCGCAGCGGTGCAGCTGATCCGCTACTTTGTGGTGGAGCGCGGGGTGTTCCAGAGCCAGCTTACCCTGATCTCCGGCCTTATCTGCCTTGCGCTGGGTGTTTTTCTGCTGCTGCGCAGCGATATCGTGGTAAGCATTTTGCCCATCGTGTTCGGCCTGTTCGTCATCTTTGACGCCATTGGCCGGGTGCAGAACGCTTTAGACCTGCGCCGCTGCGGCTACGACAGCTGGAAGGGCTTTCTGCTGCTGCCGGTGCTCAGCGTGGTGCTGGGCGTGGTGCTGATTTTGAACCCCTTCGGCGCCATGGAAACACTGGTGATGGCCATCGGCGTCATCCTGATCGTAGAGGGTGCCATCAACCTGCTCAGCGCTCTGTACACCATCCTTGCGGTGCGCCGCTTTGCAAAGCTGCACCCGGAGACCCAGTCCGTGCTGGAAAGCATTACCGGCGAGGACCTGAACGGCGACGGCGTTGTCGCCCCGGACGTGACCCGCACCGATGCAGAGGCTACCGCCGTGGAGCTGGACCATGTGGACGAGAGCGCCACCGTGGAACAGGAGGAGCGGGAGTAAAGAATAAACCCTCTCAGGCAACGCCGTCAGGCGTTGCCTGAGAGGGTTCTACACCAATTATCAAGAAAAGGAAAAAGGAACAAAATCATGGAAAAGTACGATCTGATCATCGTGGGTGCGGGCCCTGCCGGCATCTTTACCGCTGTGGAGCTGCTGCGCCACGGCAGCAAAAAGAAGATGCTGCTGGTGGAAAAGGGCAAACCGGTGGAAAAACGCCACTGCCCCAAGGCAGAGATAGGCCACTGCGTCAACTGCCGCCCCACCTGCGCCATCACCACCGGCTTTTCCGGTGCGGGCGCGTTTTCGGACGGCAAGCTGAGCCTTTCCTACGAGGTGGGCGGCGACCTGCCCACCCTCATCGGGGAGGAGTTTGCGCAGGAACTCATCGACTACACCGATAAGATCTATCTGGAGTTCGGCGCAGACCCCCATGTGGAGGGCATCTACACCGGTGAGGACATCAAGGAGATCCGCAAAAACGCCATCCACGCGGGTCTGAAGCTGGTGGATTGCCCCATCCGCCATCTGGGCACCGAGAAGGCACAGGAGCTGTATCTGGCCATCCAGAACTATCTGGCAGACAACGGCGTGGAGATGCGCTTCAATACCGAGTGCGAGAATATCATTCTGGAAGAGGACGGCTGCAAGGGCGTGCTGCTGAAGGACGGCGACAGCCTGCTGCCCGTGTATGCGGACGAGGTGGTCATCGGCACCGGACGCCGCGGCGCAGACTGGCTGGAAAAGCTCTGCGCAGAGCACCACATCGCCCACAAGCCCGGCACCGTGGACATCGGCGTGCGCGTGGAGTGCCGCAACGAGGTGATGGAAAAGGTGAACAAGGTGCTGTATGAGTCCAAGCTCATCGGCTACCCGAAGCCGTGGAAGAACAAGGTGCGCACCTTCTGCCAGAACCCCGGCGGCTTTGTGGCGCAGGAGAACTACGACAACGACCTTGCGGTGGTCAACGGACACAGCTTCAAGGAAAAGAAGAGCCCGAACACCAACCTTGCCATTCTGGTGTCCCACAACTTTACCGAGCCCTTCAACCAGCCCATCGCCTACGCCCAGAAGGTGGGCGAGCTGACCAATATGCTGGGCGCAGGCCACATCATGGTGCAGCGCTACGGCGATATTCTGGACGGCAAGCGCACTTGGCAGAAGGAACTGGCACAGTCCAACGTGAAGCCCACGTTGAAGGATGCCGTAGCCGGTGATATCACCGCCGCCATGCCCTACCGCGCCATGACCAACATCATCGAGTTCATCAAGATGTTGGACATGGTGGTGCCCGGTTTTGCCGCCAACGAGACGCTGCTGTACAGCCCGGAGCTGAAGTTCTACTCCAACAAGGTGAAGATGGACGAGAACCTCGACACCAACATTCAGGGTCTGCACTGTCTGGGCGACTCCTCCGGCTGGACGCGCGGATTGATGATGGCTTCGGTCATGGGCGTGCTCATGGGCCGCAAGCTGGCTGAAAAGGAAGGCTGCTGAAAACGATTTGAAATGGCCGCCGCGTGCGCTTTGGCCATGATTCAAGGAATTTGATTTTTTATTTCAGTGCCCCGGAGCGTCTGCGGACGCTCCGGGGCACCCTTTTCACAGAGAGCTTTTTGCAAAAAAATAGCGGAACACCCGCAGGGTGTTCCGCTATTTTGCATTTAAAATTAGCCCTCGATGAGCTCCACGGTCTTCATCTTGACCGGGGTGGTGGGCTTGTCGTTCCAGTCGGTGCGGACGGCTGCGATCTTATCCACAACGTCCATGCCGGCAACCACCTTGCCAAAGGCGGCGTACTGGCCGTCCAGATGGGGTGCATCCTGATGCATGATGAAGAACTGGCTGCCTGCGCTGTTGGGGTTCATGCTGCGGGCCATGCTGATCACACCGCGGGTGTGCTTGAGGGGGTTGTTGACGCCGTTAGCGGCAAACTCGCCCTTGATGTTCCAGCCCGGGCCGCCGGTGCCGGTGCCCAGCGGGCAGCCGCCCTGGATCATAAAGCCGGGGATGACACGGTGGAAGGTCAGGCCGTTGTAAAAGCCTTCCTTGACCAGCTTTTTGAAATTCTCACAGGTGATGGGGGCAACTTCCTCGTTCAGCTCGATGTCGATGATGCCGCCGTCTTCCATAGTAATGCGAACCATAACGCTACAATACTCCTTTTGTGTTGACCCCGCAGCGGGGGTGTTGGGGGCAGAAATGCCTGCCCGGATATCCCTTATAGTATACCATAGGTTTTGCCCGTTGCAACGATGCAGATGCAACGTTTTTGTAAAAAATCGACTAAGAAGCCTTTGCCGGAAGCTGGCTTACTCCATTTTTATCCGCATTGTGATGAGCTGGCCGTCCTGCATGGTGCCGTCCGAGCGGTAATACCGCCATTCGGTCGAACCGTCCGACAGCAGATATTCGACGGCAAACACCTGCCCGGCCTCGATTCGGACGGGGTAATTGTCAGACGGCAGAAACTCATGCATTTTCGGTAGATCCTTGAAGTCCTCGTATGCGTCCTCGAGCCGCCAGAACTTCCGGGACTTGTAGTCGGTGAACGCGGAGATATCCTGTTCGCCATAATAGAAGGCTGTGTAGGTTTTGCCGCTGACTTCCAGCGTGTCGATCCGCTGCGGCTCCTGCGTCAGGTCTGTGGTGTAAAGCTTTTCCCCATAGCTCTCCTTCAGCTGCTTTGCCATATAATATTCGGCATTCAAATAGCCTGTGTTAACAATATGTGCATTCCCGTAGATCCCCATGATATCGGTGCGGTGAGTCTCTTCCAGTTCCTGATAGCTGCGCTGGAAATTCTCCACCATCCGATCTTCCCGGTACTGTTCAGCCGCCTCTTCATTGGTTTGACGAATCCGTGCGTATCGCTTTCCCTGCTGAATATTCAGCAGGGCACGTTGATACTCCTCGGTGTCCATCTGCCCGGTGGATTTCAGATATTTCAGATACCGAGGGCCGGTACTATGCCAGGTATGGCCGACATCGGTGCCGTGGAACACGGTCTTTGGGTAGTTCTTCTTGATCTGCTTCAGAAAATCCTTTACGATCTCGGTGCCGCCTGCTGTGCCCTCCCAGTCCTTGAACTGCTGATCCAGCAGTTCGTCATCGTCTGCCTGCATCCACAGGTTGAGGAACTGTGCATCCGTATACGGGTATTCTACAAACAGATCCCGCATTCCCTTTTTATAATATTCACCCCAGATCTCAAGTTCCCGATCCAGAATATGCGAATCGCTGTGCCATTCTCCGTAGAGGTAGATCTCGTCCGTGGAGTTGCTCGTATTATTCACATTGTTCCAGAGCAGCCCCAGCAGTGCCAAAATCAGTACCAGAATCAGTACGGGGACGACATATTTCCAACGTCCGGTCTTTTTTCCTGTTTTCATTGTAATTTCTCCTTCATTTCCACCATATCGTCCCAGAAGCGCTTGGGGCAATGGGTCATGCGGCCTTTTTCGTTGTGGCGCGCTTTGATTTCCAGCGTTTTGTAGAACTGCGTCCACAGCGCCTGAAACTGCTGCTCCCGCGCACTGGGCGGCGGCAGCTCCAAGGGCGCTGCCAGCTCCAGCAGCCGGGTGCTGCGCCCCTCGTGCAGCAGCACCGCCTGATGGACGGCATCATAGATCATGAAATCCTCCTCCGGGAAGCGTCCGCAGAAGTGCAGGCGCAGCAGGGGGAGGATATAATTTTTGGGGTGGATGACCGCGCCCAGCATCCCATCGTGCTCCTCGAAACGTACAAAGCCCTGAAACTTGTCTACCTCCCAGTCCAGACTTTTTTTCATGGCGTAGAGGGGCGCGACTACCGGGTGTCCCTCCCGCTTGACCGTGCCCGGGCCCAGCGCAAAGGCCAGATGCAGAAAGCGGAGCAACAGCAGCTCCTTGTCCTCCTGCCCGGAGAGAAAATCCCGGCTGACGAGGTACTCGGTCTCTGCGCCCAGCTTTTTGCCAAAGCTTGCGAACACCCGCCGGGCAACGGCGGGGTCGGTGGCAATCTCCTTGACCGGGTAGAGGGTGGCGGTCTCCCGCTGGGGCGTCCACACCGCAAAGGGAAGCTCGTGCTGGGCAAAGCTTTCGTATACGCAGCACAGAAAACCCTCAAAGCTGCCGTCATACAGATAGACCACGTCGGCATCGTGCAGTTTGCGCGCCCCCTTGGGGCTTACAGCGCCTTGGCAAGACATTGCACAGCCTCCTCCCGTACCATGCGGACAGCCGCCCGGGGCGGCACGCCCTGCCCGATGAGGTTGTCCACAGCGGGCGGGCTGAACAGGCTCAGCTGCTCGCAGCTGCCGCTGAATACGTTGGGGTCGATGAGCGCCCGGGTAATGCGCTCCCGCCCGGCGGTGCCGCGCCCCGGGTGCGCTCCGGAAAAGCCCCGGCAAGTGATGAAGTACTGCGCCCGCTTGAGCACCACGCCCATGCGTTTCAGCTCGTCCAGACCCAGCGCCGCCTGCTTGCGGGCGCGCCAGATGCGCCGGGCGCTTTTGGGGCCGATACCCGGCACCCGCAGCAGCATCTCGAAGGGGGCATGGTTCACGTCCACCGGGAACAGCCCGTAGTGCTGCACCGCCCAGTTGCATTTGGGGTCCAGATAGGGGTTGAAGTTGGGATTGTCTTTATCCAGAATCTCGTCTGCCTCGAACTGGTAGAACCGCAGCAGCCAGTCTGCCTGATACAGCCGGTGCTCCCGCAGAAGGGGCGGCTTTGTGTCCAGTGCGGGCAGGCGGGTGTCCTCGGCTACCGGGATGTAAGCGGAGTAGAACACCCGTTTCAGCCCGTATTTGTGGTACATCCCCTCGGTCAGCTTTAAGATGTGATAGTCCGTCTCCGGCGATGCACCCACGATCATCTGGGTGCTCTGCCCGGCGGGGGCGAATTTGGGCGCGTGGCGGTAGAGGGTAAGCTCCTCCCGGCTGGCAGCGCCGGACACCGCGATCTGCTTCATGGGGCGGAAGATGGAGTGCCGCCCTTTATCCGGGGCCAGCAGGTTCAGGCTGCGCTCGCTGGGCAGCTCCACGTTCACGCTCAGGCGGTCGGCCAGATACCCCAGCTGCTGCAAAAGCTCCGGGCTTGTGCCCGGAATGGCCTTGGCGTGGATGTAGCCCCCAAAGCGGTATTCGCCCCGCAGCAGCCGCAGCACCGCCAGCATCCGCTCGGTGGTGTAGTCCGGGGTGCCCAGCACCGCACTGGACAAAAACAGCCCCTCGATGTAGTTGCGGCGGTAGAACTCCATGGTCAGCTCTGCCAGCTCCCGGGGCGCAAAGGTGGCGCGGGGGATATCGTTGGAGCGGCGGTTGACGCAATAGCCGCAGTCAAAGGAGCAGCAGTTGGTCATCAGCACCTTGAGCAGGCTGACGCAGCGGCCATCGGCGGTAAAGGCGTGGCAGCAGCCCGGCGCGTAGCAGCTGCCCGTCGTGCCCGGGCGCGCGGTGCGGGACGCCCCACTGGAGGTGCAGGCAACGTCATATTTGGCGCTGTCGGCCAGAATGGTCAGCTTGTCCATCAGGGTCTGTTCCATGCAGAAAACACCTCCAAAGGGGATAAAATCGGGAAAAAAGGGTCAAAAAATAAAGCCATACGCAAAACAGCAGATGGCTTTATGAAAAACAGGGGGGACGTCTTTGACAAAAAGCAAACGCTTACCGGAACAAAAGCCTTCCCCCGTCCGGGGGAAGCCTTCAGCCACTAAAGCTTAAATCGTCCGGCTTACCACTTGGCCTTGGTCTCTACCACGCGGCCTGCAATGTGCAGGTGGTTCAGGTCCTCGCCCTTGATGACCATTTCATGATAGGCGGGGTTGAAGGGCTGCAGCACCACGCAGTTGCCACGCTGGATGTAGCGCTTCAGGGTGCCCTCGCCCTCGTCGCCGTAGATCAGCACGCCCAGATCGCCGTTTTCCAGCGTGTCCTGCTTGTGCACCAGCGCAAGGTCGCCGTCCTGAATGCGGGGCTCCATGCTGTCGCCGCGCACCACCAGATAAAAATAGTTGGCGGGGTCTTTCACCCGGGCGTACTCCTGCCCGTAGTCCTCCTCAAAGGCCAGTGCGCCGTAACCGGCCTTCACCGTGCCGATGACCGGGATCAGGCTCTCGGTATAGCTGCCGAAAAAGCGCTCCTCGGGGGCAGAAACATTGCTGACCGGGCGGTACAACCCCAGCAGATAGTCCGCCGTGGTGTTCAACAGCTCCGCAATGCGGGCCACGGTGGAGGGGTCGGGGGAGGATTTGCCGCTTTCCCACTTGCCGACAGCCTGCTGTGTGACCCCCAGTCTGGAGGCAAGCTCCGCTTGGCTGACGCCCTGCTTTTTGCGGCACTGCTTCAATAGCTCTGAAAACGACATGATGATGCTCCTTTTCCCGATGGGTGGTTTATGTTAGTTTTATTATACAACAAAAAGGTGTTTCTGTAAAGAGAAATTCCAAAAAAACTTCGAATAAAGGTTGTGATAAATGCGCCCGTTGTACAGTTGCTGTACAGAAAAAAGAAAAAATTTGCATAAGGGCTTGACAGAACGGCGTAAATCTGGTAAAGTAAATAGGCATTCGACACGGCGTAACGCGAGTGTCCACAAGGAGAGATGTCCGAGTGGTTTAAGGAAGCAGTCTTGAAAACTGCCGTACGGCAACGTACCGTGGGTTCGAATCCCACTCTCTCCGCCATTTTTTTATTGAATAAGTGTAATGCACTTTGCTCTGGAGTAGTACTCAAGAGGCCGAAGAGGCGCCCCTGCTAAGGGCGTAGGTCGTCTAAACAACGGCGCGAGGGTTCAAATCCCTCCTACTCCGCCAAGAAAATCCCTCGTAGTTTCGTGAAAACTGCGGGGGATTTTCCTTTTTGTAGCGTTCTCACTCGTGAAAAAAGGGGTTCTGAAAAGCCCGCGGGCTTTTCAGAACCCCAAAATTATAAATAATCGTTCCGCTGAATATGCCCAGAGCAACGCGGAGGGCATTCCCAATCGTCTCGTCTTGCAGCGGTGAGCCAGCTGAACCGGAAAAGCTTTACAGCAGCAGGTTCGTGATAGCCGCCAGCACCAGCAGGTGCACCGGGTAGAACCAGTAAAAGGCCTTTTTTTGCAGCGGACTGCACGCGCCGCGCTGCCCGTTATAGAACCAGACCAGCACAAAGGCCAGCGGGGCGGTAAGCTCGAACAAGAACAGCAGCGCGCCCACAAGGCACTGCCGCTTGCGGTCTGCGCGGGTCAGGTACAGGGCGCAGATGATGATCACGCCGCTGGCGTTGTAGTCGGTATTGGCAGCCAGCGCCAGTGCGGCGCAGCCCACTGCCCACACAAGCCCCTGCCAGCCGGGCAGGCCGTTTTCCTTTTCAAAGCGCTTGAGCCCTGCCATAGCCAGCACGCCCAGCGCCAGCGTCCAGTAAACGTTCTGCGCACTGGGGTCAAAGGGGCTGCGGAAGAACGCAAGGTCAAAGGGTACCTCGCTCAGAAGGCCGAACAGCACCAGCCGCCCAAGGTAGCCTTTGACGTTGTGGGTGTGCACAAAGCCCTCCACCAGCAAAAAGCAGAACAGGGGAAAGGCCAGCCGCCCGGTGAAGCGCAGCACCATGTCCAGCCGGTACAGCGGGTAGGCAGAAAGGGTGTCCTGCGAGAGGGTGCCGGCGTCCAGCCCGGGCGTAAGGATGCCTGCCTCGATGCAGGACGCGCCGATGTGGTCCACCAGCATGGTAATGCAGGCAATGGTTTTAAGAGCAGTGCCGCTGAAAGTGCGGCGCGGGGAAAGTGCGGTCATAAAAACACCTCGTTCAGGTCGTTAAAAATCGTTACAGGAACTATAACGGAGGAAAGGCGGCATTTCCTGCAAAAATCGCGGCAAAATCTGCACAGAACGTGCAAAAATCGGGGCAAACTGCTTGACAGAAAAGGCGCGGGATAGTACAATCAAGAAGATAATTGAACTATCTCAAATGAAAGATGAAAAAGATTCACAGAGAATCAGGCGTCTCCGAACCAGTAAAGACGGAAGGAGGCTTTGGGCATGACGCTTTTTTCCTACGAAATTTTTGATGCCGTGGCCCGGCAGGGCAGCTTCAACAAGGCGGCACAGCAGCTGCACCTGACCCCCTCGGCCATCAGTCACGCCATTGCCGTAATGGAGGAGGAACTGGGTTTTGCCCTGTTCAACCGCGGTAAAAACGGCGTATCCATGACCAGTTACGGCGCTTCCCTGTATCCCTCTATCCGCGATGTGCTGAACAGTGACGAGGCGCTGAAGCAGAGCATCGCCCGCCTGAACGGCTTGGAAAAGGGCAAGGTAAAGCTGGGTGTATTCAACTCGGTGTGCGCCTCGCTGCTGCCCGGGCTGCTGAAAAGCTTTGCGGCGCATTATCCGCAGATCGAGATCGAAGTATATCAGGGCACCTACGATGATGTCAAGGAATGGCTGCGCACCGGTCAGGTGGACATCGCTTTCCTGTCCTCTACCTGCCGGGAGGAGTTCAACCTCACCGAGCTGTTCCGGGAGCCGCTGCTGTGCATCGTGCCGCAGGACTGGCCGGAGCCGCAGGACGGCGTAATGACTCCGGCGCTGATGAACGGCCAGAGCTTTGTGGTGCAGTGCGACGCCACCGACGCCGAGATGCGCCAGTTCCTCAAGAAATACAAGATCGGCACCGAGCGCCGCTGCCACGTCATCGACGACCAGTCCAACATTGCCATGGTGGAGGCCGGGCTTGGCATCTCCATCATGCCGCAGATGCTGCTGCGGGACTGCAAAGCCGCCGTCAAGGTGTACCCTATCGAGCCGGAGGAGTACCGCGTGGTGGGTCTGGCCGTGCAGCGCCCGGCCTCTATGGCTCCCGCCGTGGAGCAGATGTTCCACCATATCGTGGAGTACTGCCACGAGCTGGATCTTTCGCTGTAATAAAGAATATTATGGTATCTATCAACCGGGAAGTTCTGCGGAGCTTCCCGGTTGATTTTTTACAGAGAGTGTAGAGAAAAAGCGGCAGCTACAGCGGCACTGGGAACGTTTCTGCTTGCCTTCAGCGTGCAGGGACGCTCCGCTGGGCCAGAGGCAGGGAGGGGTGTTCCGACTCCCCCCTCCCTACCTCTGGACTCCACCCACCCCGCAACGGGCCAAGGGCTACTCGCCCTTGACAAACCTAAAGAAGAAGTCGAAGCACAAAAAAGCTAGCGCTGCGCCAGTCGGCGCTATCGCTTTAACGCTTTTTTCGCTTCTCCATTTATAGCCCCTCAGTCGCTGCGCGACAGCTCCCCCGAGGGGGAGCAAGCGCTCGCCCGCAGCGCCGCGCTTTCGCAGAAAGCGGCGCGCATTCCAAATCGTCCCGTCTGCCGCCGCAAGTAAAAATTGCATCCGGCGGCAAAAAGGATTATACTATAAAAAAGCCTGCGGTGTACAGGCCGCAGAGGCGGATGTGAGAGGATGAAACCATGAAACGACGGGATTTTTGCAAGGGTCTTGCGGTGACCCTTGCGGCGGGAGCACTTGCTCCCGCTGCGGCGCTGCCGCAGGCCGGGGCGGCTACGGCGCTGGTCGGCCGGGCTGTGCCAGACGACTACTATACCCTGTGGTACCGCAGCGACCGCAACAGCGCCGACCTGCGGCACGACTACTATTACAGCGACAGCCTGTTCGACCACCCTGCCACGGAGTACGACAACCAGCTGGCGCTGGCCACCTTGGGCATGGCGACAGCCACCGACTGTCCGTGGGAGAGCGACCAGCGCTATTGGATGGAAGGCGAGGTCGGCCGCGCCGACCATATCCGGGACGCCTTTGCAAAGCTGGGCTTTACCGAGGTGCAGCTGTTCAACTATACCCACAGCCTGAACGACACCCCGGACACCGTGGCCTGTGCCGTTGCCCGCAAAACGCTGGTGCGTGGCGGCAGACAGGTGACTATCATCGGGGCGTTCCTGCGCGGCTCCGGCTATGGAGCTGAGTGGTCCGGCAACCTTCATGCAGGACCCGGCAGCGCCCACACCGGCTTTGTGACGGCGGCGCGGCAGCTGGTCGAAAAAATACGCGGATATGTTCAGGCGTCGGCAAAGCGTCAGCCGCTGGGCACCCTGAAGCTCTGGATGGGCGGGTACAGCCGGGGCGGCGGCGTGACCAACCTTGTGGCAGCGCGTCTGCCCGCCGTGCTGCCGCAGCTGGAAAAGAAAAACACCTACGTCTATACCTTTGCCGCCCCGGCAGCTCTGACGGCGGCAGACTGCCACGAATTTCAGCAGGATTTTGACAACAACCACACGGCAGACGGCAGGCTGAAAAAGGACTGGGGCACCAGCAACATCTTCAATATCGTTTCCAGCGGCGACGTCATCCCCCGCATCCTGCCCGCAGCGTGGGGCTTTTATCGCAACGGCAACGACCGCTTTCTGCCCTCTACGGTCATCCCGGAGGAGCTGGAGGCGCTGAACGACCGCAGTACAGGGATGGAGGGCACGCCGATAGACTTCGGGCGGCTGGCTGTCTCCGAGGAGACCGATGCCGTGCTGCGCTCCATGCTGGATCTGTTCTGCGACCGTCAGACCTACTACGAGGACTACGAGGACGCCATGCGCTGTATGCTGCAATGCGCGACCACCCGCACGGAGGAAGAAGTGACCCAAGGCATCATACGGGACGATGCTGCCGTGGTGGCACAGCTGCGCAGCATGGAGCTGATGCAGCGCTTCCCACAGGAAAAGGTGGAGCGCAGCGTACAGGCGGCTTCGGCGCTGAGCCGCCCGGTGCTGGAAAAGCTTGGCAGCGCGGTGCCGCTGCAGGCGCAGCAGATCGTCATCCCTATGCTGGCGGTCGGTCTGTGCTTTGAATTGCAGCCGGATACCGTGCAGATGGTGGCAAACTTTGTTCTGTCCACCATCACGGTAAAAGGGCAGCTGAGCGGCATTTTAAAGACCGTGATGTGCCACTTTCAGGAAAACTACATCACCGTGCTGGAATCCTACGACCCCGCCGACCATGGCATGGAGCCCTACACCCGGCAGGAAGAACTATAAGCAAAAGGCCGCTGCGCAGACATCGCGCAGCGGCCTTGGTTCGTTTTACGGCAAAACTCAGAACTTGAACAGGTTCAGCCCGGTAATGGGGTCGTATTGGCGGTCTACCGTGCCGTCCAGAACATCCACCACCATCTCACAGGTGGCGCTGACCACCGCCCGGTTCAGATGCCCGCCGAACACTTCGCCCTTGTCGTTCCCGGCGCTCATGTGCAGGTGGGTGTAGAACTCACCGTTCATGGTGTTGATGGTGCCGGTCAGGGACACGATCTCAAAGCTGCCGCTGAAGGTGTTGGCGTGGTATTGCTTCTCAGCCACATCGTATACGCCCACCGTGAAGCTGTTGGTAGCACCCAGCGCCTGCACGGCGGCAAGGCGGATGTTTTCCTTCAGGGCAAGTTTTTTGACCTGTTCAAGGATCTCCTCGTCCTTGTCGATGCGTACAATGATCTTATTGCCAAAACGTTTGTATTCCATGGGGAAGGTTCTCCTTTATGTGTGTTTTTGTGCGCCGCCTTTTGCCGGGAACGAGTGCGACAAACTGGAAGTTATTTACTTCTCTTCATACTTTTTAACGATAACTAAACTATAAGCAGCCATAATTACAATTGTTTCCACCATCACACCAATAACCGACAACAGAACGTATGGTGTATTTTGACCTTCTAACAGCGGAATTCCTAATATAACAAAAATGATTCCATAGATTATAAACAATAGTCCGCTCGCACGATTGTAACCTTTCACATCTTTTACTTTTATTGTTTCGGTATTAGCCCAGAATCCAACGGGATTCTTAGAAAACATATCTTTTATTCCTAATCCAATTATAAACACTCCCAAAAGTGACCATATAACAAACCCTATCATATTGTTTCTCCTTACAAACCGCATTAAAACCATAATGAGACACATTCTTGTATTTCCCAAAATCGAGATTTACTAATTCTACAAATTCGATTTGTTGCGCTAAGCCGAGTATACCACACCCGCCAAGGAAAGAACACCCCCGATAAGAGTGAAATTCTCGGTTTGCTGTTCCTCTTCAACGTGGGCTGGCGAATGACAACAAAAAATCCCCAGACCGAATGGTCTGGGGATGTGGTGGAGCATTGTCAGCAGCAGTCGAACCTTACCGATCAACGACTGATTTATAGTAATTGCCAAAGTCTGCAAGTGCATTGACGATTGGTAACATTTCCGTTCCGAGATCGGTCAACCCATATTCTACTTTGGGAGGATTCTCGTGATAATCACGGCGGTAGGCAAGCCCATCATCAATCATCTGTCTTAAGCTCTCGGTTAAAACTTTCTGCGAGATCCCGTCGATGCTTCTTTGCAACTCATTGAATCTCCATGGACGCTCTTTCAGATTGCGCAGAAGCAAGAGTTTCCATTTTCCGCCAATCAGGGATACTGCTGTTGCAACCGGACATTCCGGCAGTTCTTCTTTTGTACGCATATCAGTCACCTCTGTGTATAGTATAGCACATTCATTTTTGAGTGTACAGTTACAAAAAAGTGCGTACTTGTTTTTGAATGTGCGAGCTTCTATACTTAGCGCAGGCAATGAAAGATTGCGAATCAAAATGGAGGTGCTTACAATGGCAAGCTACACAAAAATGACAGTTGGAAAAGAAAATCGGACGGAGCTCCATGAAAAGCTCGCCCTGACTGGTGCGGAGATCAGCCTGAATACGCTTCCTGCGGGAGCAAATGTTCCGTTTGTCCACTCCCACAAGGCAAATGAGGAAATCTACGGTGTTCTTTCCGGCAAAGGCAAGGTCGTTATCGATGGCGAAGAAATCAGCCTTGCAGCAGGCGACTGGCTGAAGATTTCTCCCGTGGCAAAACGTCAGTTCTTTGCTGCAAGCAATTCTGAAATCACTTATATTTGTATTCAGGTCAAGGAGAATTCTCTCGAAGGCTATACTACAACGGATGCTGTGATCTACTGATAAAACATATCAAAACAAAAGGCAGGATACCACTACCATAGTGATACCCTGCCTTTACTTGTTTCGGTTCTCGTTCTGTACCGCACACTACAAAAAATCCCCAGACCGAATGGTCTGGGGATGTGGTGGAGCATTCTCCACAGCACTCGAACCCAACACTTCCTCACGGGTGACCGTTTTGGAATCGTCCGTGAAGTTGAAATTGAGCACGACCCGGTCGTCAAAGACGTAGACCGAGTTGACAAAGGTATCAATGATCTGCCGCTGGTGTTCTGTACTGCCCACGTCACCCTTGCGGAATTTTTCAAACCAGAACCGCATCCATTCGCGGGTCAGGACGGGCTTTTTCAGTTCTTCTTCCAAAATGCTGGTGTTCAGGGCTTCTTTCCGGGCTTCCAGCTCGTCCAGCCGCTGCTTGGTGGTCGGGGTCAGGATGCCCTGTTCAATGGCTTCCAGAAGGTTTGCCAGCCGCTTCTCTGTATCCCGCAACTGGTCT
Organism: Faecalibacterium sp. OM04-11BH; assembly: GCF_003482185.1. Classification (NCBI taxonomy): domain Bacteria; kingdom Bacillati; phylum Bacillota; class Clostridia; order Eubacteriales; family Oscillospiraceae; genus Faecalibacterium; species Faecalibacterium sp. OM04-11BH. Next base: position 68,780 of record NZ_QULS01000004.1, on the reverse strand, counting down.
TTCAGGACAGGCAGCCGGGTGTTCTCCTGCTGCTGGGCTTCCATGATCAAATCTATCAGCCGTTCGATGATTTCATCGCTAAAAATCACTTTAATAGCGGTCTCCACCACGAACCGTTCCAGCGGCTCTTTGCGGATGGCTTTCAGGTCGCAGTGCGCCTTGCCGTGGCGTTTGGCGTTGCCGCACTTGTAGTAATAGTAGGTGTTTCCCATGTGGCTGGTGCCGCTTTCGCCGCCCATCAGGGTGCCGCACTTGCCACAGAACAGCTTGGTCGTCAGCAGATAGCTCACATCCTCTTTTGCAGGCCGACCGTGGGCGATCTTGTTTTGCTCGAAACGCTGCTGCACCCGGTTGAACAAATCCTCGTCCACGATGGCGGGAATGCCGCCCGGTGTCACGATGTCTTTATAGCGGTACTCGCCTATGTAGCGGCGGTTCCGGAAGATCTGGAAGAAGCTGTTCTTCACGAACGGCTTCCCGGTGCGGGTACGCAGACCGCGCTCGTTCAGGGATGCTGCGATCTTCTCGGCCGGTTCGCCGTCGGCATACCGGCTGAAGATTTCCTGCACGATGGGAGCCGTCTCCGGGTCGATATGGTACAGCCTGTCCTCCTTGCCAATGGTGAAGCCCAGCGGCACCACACCGCCGTTGTACTTGCACTGGAGGGCATTTTCGCGCTCACCGCGCGCCACTTTCAGGGCCAGTTCGGCGGAATAGTATTCCGCCATGCCAATAAGCATACTCTCCACCATAATGCCTTCAGGCCCTTGCGAAATGGGTTCCATGGCAGACACCAGATGAACACCGTTCTTTTCCAGCTGGTGCTTGTAGTTCACAGCATCGTAGCGGTTCCGGGCAAAGCGGTCCAGCTTCCAGACCAGAACCACATCGAAGATTTTCTTCGCGCTGTCCTTTATCATGTGCTGGAACTCCGGGCGGTCATCCGTCTTGGCAGAGTAGGCACGGTCAATGTAGGTGCCGACCACGGTGATGCCGTTTTTCTCGGCGTAGTCCTTGCAGTCGCGCAGCTGTCCCTCAATGGACGCTTCGCGCTGGCTATCGGATGAATAGCGGGCGTAGATTACGGCGGTCATGGCTGCACCTCTCTTTACACATCATTGAATGTCAGGTTATTCAATCGAAGCAATGTTTCGTATAACCTATATACCATATTTCGCACCCGTTTGCAAGAAAAACAAAACAGAAAAGTGGTGGTGCTCACCGTGAACACCACCACTTCAGAAGAAAAAGGTTCTTTGCTTGCTTTATGCGTCTTAACAATTTGGAAACAATTGCGCAAAAGCTGTTTTGAGCGAATTAGCTGAGAGCAAGAATCGTCCCGTGGCCACAAATTTTCAATTCTTGAAAATATTGTGCCCATTCGGGACTGCACTTCTGCAATGCTCCCGCGTTTTTGAAGTGTTCTTGTTGGGGCGTGCCTGCCCCAAACCCTGCTGGAATGAGTACGGCAAACTGGAAGTTGTCGGGGCGAGGTCCCTTCATCTTGCTACGCAAGACCGTTCTGTCGCTTAAAAGCCCCACTGGGGCTTTCATTGTTCTGCTTCGCTCCACAAACGCGAATTTATACCCGGTACTTGTCTCGATTTATAGTCATATCAACCAAATGAAATACAAGTAAGATAATAAAAAAAACGGAAACTATTATTATTCCTGCGCCCGGCTTGATAAAATCAATTATACCGCCAAGACAAAAGAGCATTGCCCATGTCTTAATCCGTTTTCCAGTAACTCTGCATATTTTCTCTGTGTTTAATCCAGTATAATCTCCTGATAAAAACAGCACACTTCTTTCTGTATTCCTTGATTTGATAAAAAATCTTCCAACAAAAAAGAGAACAGTTGCCATCAGTAAATCAATAAATATAATTATTATTTTCATTTTCAACACCTCTAATTCTAAGTTCACAACTTCCAATTTACTGGGTTAAGCCGAGTATACCACACTCCTCCATGAAAGAACACCCCGATATAGTGAAATTTTGCCATTTTTCTGCGTACGTGCGTACACGCTCCGCAGGGATTCTAATGGGCTTGGCCCCTTGGCACACAGACTTTGGCACAAAGTCTAGTGTGTTACACCTTGTCAGAGGTGTACAGGCTCTCCCCGGTACGCACGTATGCAGCGATTGCCCCCAGTGAGCCATATAGGGGGGCGACCAAGTTCGCACAAGGCGAACTTGATCCCGCAAAACAAAAGGCAGGATACCACCGTCATAGTGATACCCTGCCTTTGCTCGTTTACTGTTCCGAGTAGTCCTTTCTCAGAACCTCCTGCAAACAAAAAACGTACCCGAACCCTTTCTCATAGAGAATTGGGTTCGAGTACGAACTGTATGGTGGACGGTACAGGACTCGAACCTGTGACCTCCTGCACGTCAAGCAGATGCTCTACCAGCTGAGCTAACCGTCCATATTCTGTTTTGCCGAAATCAGCTAGATTATAATACCATATCCGATGCCAAAAAGCAAGGTCTTTTTTCAAAAATTGTAAAACTTTTTTGAAAAAGCACTCCGAAACCCGGCTTCTGTGCGGTGCAGCGCGGGTTTTGGGGCGGTTGGCAACAGCTTTCTTGTTGCCCCCAACCAGACGTTGTGCTATAATAGAAAACTATAATAGGAGTAGTGTCGGAAAGGGAACACAGCATGAGAGTTTTGGGCATCGACCCCGGTTACGCCATCGTGGGCTGGGGCGTGGTGGAGTATGCGGGCAACCGCTTTGCGCCGGTGGATTTCGGCGCGGTGTGCACGGACGCGGGCGTACCGTTTGAGCGGCGGCTGGACGAGGTGTATACCGGCATCAAGGAGGTCATCGAACGCACAAAGCCCGAGGTGCTGGCCATCGAAAAGCTGTTCTACCAGCACAACCAGACCACCGTCATCGGTGTAGCCGAGGCGCGCGGGGTCATACTGCTGGCGGCGGCGCAGGCGGGGCTGCCCATCTACGAGTACACCCCCATGCAGGTCAAGCAGGCGGTCACCGGCTACGGCAAGGCCGTGAAAAAGCAGGTGCAGGAGATGACCCGGGTGCTGCTGCACCTGCCCGCCGTGCCAAAGCCGGACGACACCGCCGATGCGCTGGCCATGGCCATTACCTTCTGCCACACCAACGGCAACCAGCTCAACCGCTACACCCGCCGGGTGGCGGGACCGATTTAACCGATAAAAAGCTCCCCCTGAGAGGAAAGACTTCCCCCGCGCCGGGGGAAGATGTCGCGCAGCGACAAAAGGGGGAATCTGGCAATGCCGCAAGGCATTGACTGAGAGGGTTTTATTCAAATGATCTACTGTCTGACTGGAAAAATCGTGAAAAAAAGCCTGAACGCCGTGGTGCTCAGCTGCGGCGGCGTGGGCTACTATACCCAGTGCCCGGCCAGTGTGGCGGGGGCGCTGCCCGGTGTGGGGCAGGAAACCACCCTGTACACCGTGATGAGCGTGACCGAGAACGATGTGAGCCTGTACGGCTTTGCTACCGAGGAGCAGCAGGCCTGCTTTGAGATGCTGACCGCCGTGTCCGGCGTTGGCCCCAAGGTGGGGCTGGCCATCCTCAGCGTCATGGAGCCGCAGCGGGTGGCGCTGGCCATCTCGGCGGGGGATCACAAGGCGTTCAAGGCTGCCTCCGGCGTGGGGCCGAAGCTGGCGCAGCGCATTGTGCTGGAACTGAAGGATAAGGTGGCCAAGGGCTTTGTGGACGGCATCTCGCTGGAGGATGTGGCCTGCTCTGCTGCCGATACGCCCGCGACCCAAAGCAGCGCACAGGCTATTGCGGCGCTGGTGTCGCTGGGCTACAGCCAGAGCGAGGCGGCACTGGCCATCGCAAAGATCGATGCCACGCTGCCGGTGGAAGAGATCATCAAGCTGGCCTTGCGCAGCATGGCAGGCAGGAGGTAAGCAATGCAGGACGATACCGCGCTGTACGGCGCAAAAATGATGCAGCCCGCCATGACCCCGGCGGACAGTGAGGAAAATAACCTCCGCCCGCAGCATCTGGAGGACTACATCGGGCAGGAAAAGGCCAAGCAGAACCTGAAAATTTATCTGGAAGCCGCCAAGCGCCGGGGTGAGCCGGTGGATCACATTCTGCTCTACGGCCCGCCGGGTCTGGGCAAGACCACGCTGGCGGGTATTATTGCCAACGAGATGGGGGTGCAGATCCGCATCACCAGCGGCCCGGCTATTGAAAAGCCCGGCGACCTTGCCGCCCTGCTGACCAACCTGCAGGAGGGCGATGTGCTGTTCATCGACGAGATCCACCGCCTGTCCCGGCAGGTGGAGGAGGTGCTGTATCCCGCGCTGGAGGACTACGCGCTGGATATCATGATCGGCAAAGGCCCCAGCGCCCAGAGCATCCGCATCAACCTGCCCCGGTTCACGCTGGTAGGCGCTACCACCCGCGCCGGACAGATCACCGGCCCCCTGCGCGACCGTTTTGGCGTGCTGCTCAAGCTGGAACTGTACAGCCCGGACGAGCTTTCCCGCATCATCATGCGGTCGGCGGGCATTCTGGATCAGCCCATCACCCCGGAGGGCGCTTATGAGCTGGCAAAGTGCAGCCGTGGCACCCCCCGTGTGGCCAACCGCTTTTTGAAGCGCATCCGCGACTTTGCCACCGTGCTGGGTGACGGCATCATCGATCGGGACGTGGCGCTGCTGGGTCTGAAGCGGATGGACGTGGACGCGCTGGGTCTGGATGAGCTGGACCGCAGCCTGCTGCGCGCCATCATTGAGATGTACAACGGCGGCCCGGTAGGTCTGGAAACGCTGGCTGCCGCGCTGGGCGAGGAGGCCGTCACGCTGGAGGATCTGTGCGAGCCGTATCTGATGCAGATGGGTTTTTTGACCCGCACCCCGCGCGGACGCTGCGCCACCCGCCTTGCCTATGAGCATCTGGGCATGAAAGCCCCGGAGACCGGCAGCGCCGAGGAAAACGGCCAGCAGAGCCTGTTCTGACTTATTATATATAGGACTTTTGACGCGATAAACGGAAGGAGGACGCTATGCGCCCTGCAGATACTTGGAAAGACTATGAACTGCTGGATGCCACCGATGGCAACCGGCTGGAACGCTGGGGAGAGACTCTGCTCATCCGCCCCGACCCGCAGGTGGTGTGGAAGACCCCCAAGCAGAGCCCCCTGTGGGCAAAGGCAGATGCCATCTACCACCGCTCCAATCAGGGCGGCGGCGAGTGGGAGTACCGCCGCCGTCTGCCGGAAAAGTGGAAGATCAGCTGCGGCGAGGGGGAGGATAAGCTCACCCTCATCGTCAGCCCCACCGGCTTCAAGCACACCGGTGTGTTCCCGGAGCAGGCGGTCAACTGGGCGTGGTACCAGCAGAAGATCCGCGCCGCGAACCGCCCGGTGAAGGTGCTGAACCTCTTCGGCTACACCGGCGGCGCTACGCTGGCTTGCGCCGCTGCCGGTGCTACCGTCTGCCATGTGGACGCCTCCAAGGGCATCGTGGCATGGGGCAAGGACAACGCCGTGGCAAGCGGCCTGACCGATAAGCCCATCCGCTGGCTGGTGGACGACTGCGCCAAGTTCGTGGCGCGGGAAAAGCGCCGCGGCAACACCTACGACGGCATCATCATGGACCCGCCCAGCTACGGGCGCGGCCCCGGCGGCGAGATCTGGAAGCTGGAGGATTGCATCTACGACCTCATCAGCCAGTGCGAAGAGGTGCTCAGCGATACACCGCTGTTCTTTGCGGTCAACAGCTACACCACCGGCCTGTCCCCGGCAGTCATGGAGTATATGCTCAAGACCACGCTGGTGCCCCGCTTTGGCGGCAAGACCAGCTGCGACGAGATCGGTCTGCCGGTGTCTGCCACCGGCGGCGTGGTGCCCTGTGGTGCCACCGCTATTTGGGAAGAATAAGGAAAGAACTCCCTCAGTCACGGCTGTCGCCGTGCCAGCTCCCTCGGGGAGGGAGCCTTTGGCATGGCGGGAAAGTTGACCGTTTGCCGGAAAACTTTTCGGTTGCGCCAGAGGCTCTCCCTTTGGGAGAGCTGGCGCGTCAGCGCCTGAGAGGGCGAGGACGTTAAAAACAAGCAATCAATTTCAATAGAATGGGGTACAGCCCCTTTCGGAGGGGCGCACCACCAGAAAGAGAAACAAAGCATGAGTGATACGATTTTAACTGCTGAAAATTTGAAGTTCCGCTACGATGCCGAGCAGCCGGTCTACGCGCTGGACAGCGTATCCGTGCAGGTAAAGCGCGGGGAGTTCGTGGCGGTGCTGGGTGCAAACGGCTGTGGTAAATCCACGCTGGCCAAGCACTTCAATGCCATCCTGCTGCCCGAGAGCGGCAAGGTGTATGTGGAGGGCATGGACACCGCAGACGAAGAGAAACTCTACGATATCCGCCAGACCGTGGGCATGGTGTTCCAGAACCCGGACAACCAGATCGTTGCCACCGTGGTGGAAGAGGACGTGGCCTTTGCGCTGGAAAACCTCGGCGTGCCGCAGGACGAGATGCGCCGCCGGGTGGACGACTCCATGAAGATGGCGGGCATCTACGAATACCGCGAGCGCGCACCCCACAACCTTTCCGGCGGTCAGAAGCAGCGGGTGGCCATCGCCGGTGTGGTTGCCATGCGCCCGGACTGCCTGATCTTGGACGAAGCCACCGCCATGCTGGACCCGCGCGGCCGCGAGCAGGTGATGCAGACCATCCACTACCTGAACAGGAACATGGGCATCACGGTGGTGTCCATCACCCACTATATGGAAGAAGCCGCACAGGCCGACCGTGTGCTGGTGATGAGCAAGGGTCATGTGGTGATGGAGGGCACCCCGAAAGAGGTGTTCAGCCAGACCGAAAAGGTGCGTTCGCTGCATCTGGACGTGCCGCAGGCCGCTGAGCTGCGGGACGAGCTGGTGAAGGCCGGTATCCCGATGCCGGAGGGCATCATCGACACCGGTGCCTGCGCACAGGCGCTGTATGAACTGCTGCAGTAAGGGGGCGGACGAAATGGCAGATATCATTAAGGTAGAACATCTGAGCTACGTCTATAACCCCGGCCTGCCCACCGCAGTGACCGCGCTGGACGACGTGAGCTTTACCGTAGAAGAGGGCGATTTTGTGGGCATCATTGGAGCGACAGGCTCCGGCAAAAGCACCCTTATCACCCACATGAACGGCCTGAACAAGCCCACCAGCGGCAAAATTTACATTGATGGCCGCGATCTGTGGGCAGACCCGGAAAAGATCCGGGATTTCCGCTTTCTCACCGGGCTTGTGTTCCAGTACCCGGAATACCAGCTGTTTGAGGAGACCTGCTACAAGGACATCGCCTTTGGCCCGAAGAACATGGGCTTGGACGAAGCCGAGGTAGACCGCCGCGTCCACGAAGCCGCAGACTTTGTAGGCTTGGACCCGGCGCTTTTGGAGCGCAGCCCCTTTGAGCTGTCCGGCGGTCAGAAGCGCCGGGTGGCGGTGGCGGGCGTCATGGCCATGAAGCCCCGCATCCTTGTGCTGGACGAGCCCGCCGCCGGCCTTGACCCGGAGGGACGGGACGATATCCTTTCCGAGGTGAAGGAATACCACAAAAAGACCGGCACCACCGTGCTGCTGGTGTCCCACAGCATGGAGGATATCGCCAAGTACGCCAACCGCGTGCTGGTGATGAGCAACAAGAAAATTGCCATGTATGACACGGTGGAAAAGGTCTTTGCCCGCGCCCCGGAGCTGCTGGAGCTGGGGCTGTCGGTGCCGCAGGTGACTAAAATTTTCCTCAAGCTGCGGGAGATGGGGGTGGACGTCCCTGCGGACGTGTACACCATCCCCTACGCGGTCAAGACCCTGCTGGAGGCCAAGCGCCGCCGCGATGCCGGGGAAAGTCTTGTGCTGCCCCGCAGCGCTGCACAGAAAGGGGGTGCTGTCTGATGCTGCGAGATATCACCATCGGTCAGCACTTCCCGGGCAACAGTCTGGTGCATCGGTTCGACCCCAGACTGAAGCTTGTGCTGACGGTCGCTTATATCGTGCTGCTGTTTGCAGCCTCCAACCCCCTGGGGCTTACTTTGTCCATCCTCTTTTTGGGGGTCATGTACAAGGTGGCAAAAATTCCGGTCAAGATGATTGGCAAAAGCCTGAAGCCCATTCTGCCCATCGTGCTGTTCACGGCGGTGCTGAACCTCTTCTTTGTTTCCGGCGAGGGCGACCCGCTGGTGCATTTCTGGTTTTTGAACATCTACGCCGAGGGCGTGCGCTATGCAGTGCTGATGGCGGTGCGCGTGATGGCGCTCATCGCGGGCACCAGCCTGCTTACCTACACCACCAGCCCCATCGTGCTGACCGATGCCATTGAGCAGCTGCTCAAACCCTTGGGCAAGCTGCACTTCCCGGTGCACGAGCTGGCGATGATGATGAGCATTGCGCTGCGCTTTATCCCCACCCTCATCGAGGAGACGGATAAGATCATGAACGCGCAAAAAGCGCGCGGCGCGCAGCTGGACACCGGCAAGATGACCGACCGGGTCAAGGCGCTGGTGCCGGTGCTCATCCCGCTGTTCATCTCGGCTTTCCGCCGCGCAGACGAGCTGGCTATGGCCATGGAGTGCCGCTGCTACCGCGGCGGCACAGGCCGCACCCGCCTGAAGGTGCTGCGCTGCGAAAAGCAGGACTACATCGACCTTGCGGTCTGCATCGCCTGCTTTGCCGTCATCCTTGCCTCCCGGCTGGTGTTCCCGAATTATTAAAAAAAGCCCTCTCAGGCGCTCCCGCGCCAGCTCCCCCAAAGGGGGAGCCAAGCCATAAAGTACAGCGCTAAAGTGTGAGAAGAAAGAGGATGCTTCTCGCTGCGACCCCTCCGGTGAAAATGTGTTTGTCGCGGCCCGCAGGCCGCGACAAACACGAAATAAAAAACGCTTTTCCGCTGAATATGGCCAGAGCAAAGCGGAGGCCATTCTAAATATTAACTATGAACTTTTTACTTACCCTTGCCTACGATGGCACAAATTACTGCGGCTTTCAGGTGCAGCCCAACGGGCGCAGCGTGGCGGCCACCTTTCAGGATGCACTGGAAGCGGTGCTGGGCTCACGGCCCGATATCAAGGGCTGCAGCCGCACCGATGCCGGGGTGCACGCGCTGGGCTTTCGGCTGAATTTTCACGCCGATACCCGCATCCCGCCCCAGAAGCTGCCGCTGGCGCTCAACCAGCATCTGCCGCCGGATATCCGGGTGCTTGCGGCGCAGACCGTGCCGGAGGATTTTCATGCCCGGTACGCCGCCCATACCAAGACCTACCTGTACCGCATCCATAACCACCCCATCGACTCGCCCTTTGATGCCGCCTACTACACCCGGGTGCCCCGGCGGCTGGACGAAGCTGCCATGCAGGCGGCGGCGCAGCAGTTCGTGGGTACGCATGATTTTCTGGCCCTGTGCGCGGCGGGCAGTTCTGCCGCCGCCCATGGGGACACTGTGCGCACCATCACGGACTGCCATGTCACCCGGCGCGGGGACGAGGTGGACATTGAGGTGACCGCCGACGGCTACCTGTACAACATGGTGCGCATTCTGGCGGGCACTTTATGCGAGGTGGGCGCAGGGCGGTTGTGCGCTGCGGACATCCCCGCCATTCTGGCAAGCCGGGACCGCAGCCGGGCGGGCCCCACCCTGCCCGCAAAGGGCTTGTTTTTAAAGTGTGTGGATTACCCGGAAAGGAAGGAAGAGCAGCTATGAAAAAGATTCATCGCGGCGGCGGCAATCCGGACGGAGAGCCGCTTTCTGCCGGACGGGTGGAATATCTGGAGGCAGCGCGCCAGCGGGTGCACCGCCGCCGTCTGCGCCGCACTGTCATCCTTCTGGCGGTGCTTACGCTGGTCACCCTGTTTGCCACCGGTGCGGTGGGGGCATCCATCGCCCGGGTAAAGGATCTGGTGGATACGGTGCACATCGCCCTTTCCCCGGCGGTGGGCTGGCCGCAGCAGACCGGCCTTGGGGAGCTGACGGCCGTGCAGCCCATGTCCGGCAGCTTTGTAGCCATGGACGAGGATGCCTGCGTGGTGTACAGCTTGGGCGGTACCCGCCTTGCCGGCATCCAGAGCGGTTACGCCCGCCCGGCGCTGGCTGCGGGCAAGACCCGCTTTGTGCTGTACAACCGCTCTGGCAACGAGCTGCGGGTGGAAAGCCGCACCCAGAACCTGTACAGCAAAACGCTGGAAAACAGCATCTATCTGTGCGCCATGTCGGACACCGGCACGCTGGCAGTGGCTGCCGATTCTGCCGACAGCACCGCCCGGCTGACCGTGTACACCTCCACCATGAGCGAACAGCTGCACTGGGATATGACCAGCGCGCAGGGCACCCCGGTGCGGATGGCCTTTGCCGCCGACAGCCGCCGTCTGGCGGTGGCGGCGGTCACCTCCAGTGCGGGACAGCTGCAGGCGAATCTCTTTGTGCTCAACCTTGCACAGGGCGACCCGGTGCAGCTGAGCAGCGGGGACAGCGTGCCCCAATGGCTGGGCTGGCTGAACAACGACACCGTGCTGGCTGTGTATGAGGACTGCGCCGTGGTGTACGGTGCGGACGGCGGCGAGCGGGGGCGCTTTGACCTTGGCGGCGGCAGCCTTGTCAGCGTTTCGCAGGACGGCGCAAACGCCGCCCTGCTGCTGGAAAACGGGCAGGTGTGCACCGCCGTGCTGCTGGATAAGGACCTGAACGTGCAGTACAGCGGCAACGTGCCTGCGGCAAACCAGATCTTGCGCCGGGGTCAAAACTTTTATCTGCTCACCGACAGCGGCGTGGAATGCTTTGCCGCAGACGGGGTGTATCAGTGGGGACAGACGCTTTCCGTCCGTCCGCAAGCGCTGATCGCGGGCAAGCAGCTGCTGGTGCTGTGCGGCAATACGGTGCAGCAGATCGCCCCGCCGGAGCAAACGGCTTCCAGCGCCCGGTGACCGAGGGGGAAACCGGTATTTTTGCGGGGAAAGTGATCTTTATAACAGGGAAAACAAGGTATGTTCAAGAATCCGTCATTTCTTTTTGATATCCTATGTACGGTAGTCTGGCTGGTGCTGATGGCACGCTACGCCCGCAAGGGCTTTCTTGCCAGCATCGTGCAGCTGTTTGGCAACCTCATCAGCCTGCTGGGCGCACGGCAGCTCTCTGCCGCCTGCGCGGGCTGGGTGTTTGAAAATCTGCTGGCCGGGGGCTTCCGCACCCAGATCGCCGCCCACCTTTCGGCAGACGGCGTGGTGAACCTTTCCGGCATTGCGCAGCAGTACGCGGGCTTTCTGCCCGAAAGCTTCCGCGCCTCCATCGTGGCGGCCTGCGAGCGCAGCATCAACGCTGTGCTGGCAGATAACGCCGTGGTGCTGGCCGATACCATCGTGGAAAAAGTATTGCAGCCGCTGCTCACCCCGGTGATCATGCTGGTGCTGTTCTTTGTGTTCTACGCGGTGCTGCGGCTGCTGGTCAGTATGCTGGTCACCGTGCTGGGGCTGGTGAATAAGCTGCCGGTCATCGGTACGGTGAACCGGGGTCTTGGCTGGCTGACCGGCGGCATGACCGCTCTGCTGGACCTATACCTCGTGCTGTGCGTGGTGTGGGGGCTGGTGGTCATCACCGGCGGCAACCTGAATGTGCTTAACGACACTGTAATGCACAGCAGTCTTTACTATAAAGCGTTTAATGTGTTCAACCCCTTTTTGTAACAGGGGCGACAAGGAGGAACTATGGTCTGTATTCGATGCCAGAAGCGTCCGGCGATCATCTTTATCCAGCGGATGGAGAATGGTCAGATGAAGCAGGAGGGGTACTGTCTGCACTGTGCCCGGGAACTGCACATCAAGCCCGTGGACGATCTGATGAAACAATTCGGGATGTCGGAACAGGATCTGGATAACATGGAAAACCGCATGGAGAGCATGATGGAGGAGCTGGGCGACTCCAACCCCCTTTCCATGCTGATGAATATGTCCGGCAACGGCGAGGATGCCGATGCGGAGAACATGGACGAGGATCTTGTACCCGGCAGCAATGCCACCTTCCCGCTGGGCTTTACCGGCACGGAGAAGCAGGACGGCGAAAAAAAGGCCGACCGCAAAAACGGCAAAAAGCCGCCCAAGCGCAAGTTTTTGGATACCTACTGCGAAAACCTGACCCGCAAGGCGCGGGAGGGCAAGCTGGATGATATCATCGGCCGCGACCGCGAAATTTACCGCACCATCCAGATTTTGAGCCGCCGCCAGAAGAATAACCCCTGCCTTATCGGTGAAGCCGGTGTGGGCAAGACCGCCATTGCCGAAGGCATTGCCGAGCGCATTGCCAAGGGTCAGGTGCCCATCGGTCTGCGGGATAAGGAAATTTTTCTGCTCGACCTCACCAGCCTTGTGGCGGGCACCCAGTTCCGCGGCCAGTTCGAACAGCGGGTCAAGGGCCTGCTGAGCGAGGTAAAGGCTGCGGGCAACGTCATCCTGTTCATTGACGAGATCCACACCATCACCTCTGCCGGTGAGAGCGAGGGCGCCATGAACGCGGGCAACATCTTAAAGCCCGCCCTTTCCCGTGGAGAAATTCAGGTCATCGGCGCCACCACCTTTACCGAGTACCGCAAGTACATCGAAAAAGATCAGGCGCTGGAGCGCCGTTTCCAGCCCGTGCGGGTGGAGGAGCCCAGCGTGGCAGACACCCTTGCCGTGATGAACGGCATCAAGCGCTACTACGAGCAGCACCATCATGTGCAGGTGCCCGCCGAGGTGCTTTCGGCGGTGGTCACCCTGAGCGAGCGGTACATCACCGACCGCTTTCTGCCGGATAAGGCCATCGACCTGCTGGACGAAGCCTGCGCCTGCTGCAATCTGGCGCACCCGGTCATCTCCGAGTATCTGGGCATGCAGAAAGAGCTGGACGCCCTGAAGCAGGAAGAGGCCGAGATGGAAAGCGCGGATGTGAACGAAGCCATCGACTACGAGCGCGTAGCCGAGCGCAAGACCCGCATCGCCAAGCTGGAATCCGAGCTGCCCGCCAAGCAGGCCGCTGCTAGTGAGATTCAGGTGACCATGGACGATGTGGCAAAGGTCATCGAGCTGTGGACGGGCATCCCGGCGGTGAAAATTCGCGAGACCGAGTTCGTCAAGCTGGCAGGGCTGGAAAATGCTCTCAAGCAGAAGGTCATCGGTCAGGACGAAGCCGTGCATCTGGTGGCGCAGGCCATCAAGCGCAGCCGCGCCGACCTTTCCGGCCGCCGCCGTCCTGCAAGCTTCATCTTTGTGGGCCCCACCGGCGTGGGCAAGACCGAGCTGGTCAAGCAGCTGGCAGAACAGTTGTTCGACGGCCCCGACCCGCTCATCCGTCTGGACATGAGCGAGTACATGGAAAAATACGCGGTGTCCCGTATGATCGGCTCTCCTCCGGGCTATGTGGGCTACGAGGAAGCCGGTCAGCTCACCGAGAAGGTGCGCCGCCGTCCGTACAGCGTGGTGCTGTTCGACGAGATCGAAAAGGCACACCCGGATGTGATGAACATTCTGCTGCAGATTCTGGACGAGGGCAAGATCAACGATGCGCAGGGACGCACGGTGGATTTTTCCAACACAGTCATCTGCATGACCTCCAACGCGGGCAGCAGCGACCAGAGCGCGGGCAGCCTTGGCTTTAACAAGAGCGACGCCCAGCGCAGCGAGGAAAAGACCCGCAAGGCGCTGGCACAGTTCCTGCGTCCGGAGTTCCTTGGCCGCGTGGACGAGGTCATCGCCTTCAAGCCCCTGACCGAGGAGACCTTGCAGGGCATCGCCGCCCTGATGCTGGACGAGTACAAGCCCGGCATGGAAGCCAAGGGCATCGCTTACAGCTACACCCCGGCAGCGCTCAAGGCACTGGTGCAAAAGAGTCAGGGCGGGCGCTTTGGTGCGCGCGATTTGCGCCGCACCATCCGCAAGGCGGTGGAGGACCCCGCCGCCGAGCGCCTGATCGACGGCACGCTGGCATCCGGCGGCACCCTTGTGGTGGATGCCGATGAAAACGGCGAAGTCGTGCTGAAATAATCGTAACCGCAAAGCACCCCGGCTGGAAACAGCCGGGGTGCTTTTTGTCTGCTCATAAAAACTTTTTGTAATATATACTTGACATTTAGAATGGTAAATGCTACTATATGTCCAGAAGATAAAACAAATGCCGACCCGGCAGGAAAGGAGCGTATCAATGCCGAAGAATCTGAAATTAAAGGCCGCTCGTGCGGAAAAGGACATGACGCAAGGCGCGCTTGCCGAAGCGGCAGGCGTTTCGCGCCAGACCATCAACGCCATTGAAAAAGGGGAGTACAACCCCACCATCAACCTTTGCCGCAGTATCTGTAAAATTCTGGATAAGACACTGGATGAACTGTTCTGGGAGGAATGAACTATGAAATTTTCACTATACAGCAAGAAAAACCGGTTGGACGAGATGCAGGAGCAGACCATGCGCAAAATTGAAAGCCATGGCTTCTGGCTGCTGTGGGGCAGCCTTCTGGCGGCGTGGATCGTGCAGACGGTGTTCGGGGCTGCGGACAAGGCTGCCGGAGAGTGGGTCGTATTCATGATCGGCTGCATCTATACGGGTGTCGCGTGTCTGCGCAATGGTCTGTGGGATCGCCACTTTTTGGCTACGCCCCCGGCCAATGCCGTGTATTCTCTGGTGGCTGCGGTGGCGGTTACGCTGATCATCGGGTTTTCCCGTGGATACTGGGTCGGTGCTGTTTTTGTCGGTGTTTTTACCGGCATCCTGTGCTTTGCATTGCTGCAGCTGTGCGCCGCATTGACACGCAAACGGCGCGAGCATCTGGATGACCCGAAGGACGGAGAATAATATTATAAAAAGGGGCTGCTGCACAGCATTTGATGCAGCAGCCCCTTTTGCATGGGTGCATGATATTATCCCGCATTGACAAAACTGCGCAGAATAAGTACAATAAAACATAGCTATCCGCAAATTTTTTGCATGAGAATAAAGGAGCGTTTTTCTATGCCGAGCAATAAAGTCCGCACCCGTTTTGCACCCTCGCCCACGGGTTATATGCACGTTGGCAACCTGCGTACTGCCCTGTACACCTACCTGATGGCCAAGCACGAGGATGGCACCTTCATCCTGCGCATCGAGGATACCGATCAGGGCCGCTATGTGGAGGGCGCTGTGGATGTCATCTACAACACCCTGCGGGAGACCGGCCTTCTGTGGGACGAGGGCCCGGATATCGGCGGCCCTGTGGGCCCCTATGTGCAGAGCGAGCGCATGGGCATGTTCAAGCAGTATGCCGAGCAGCTGGTGGCAGAGGGCAAGGCCTATTACTGCTTCTGCACCGAGGAGCGGCTGGAAGCCCTGCACGCCGAGCAGCGCGCTGCCGGTGAGATGACCCACTACGACGGCTGCTGCCGCGAGCTGCCCAAGGAGGAAGTGGAAAAGCGCCTCGCCGCAGGTGAGCCTTACGTCATCCGCCAGAAGATCCCCCGCGAGGGCGTGACCGGCTTTGACGATGTGGTGTACGGCCACATCGAGGTGAACAACAGCGAGATGGACGACCAGATCCTCATCAAGACCGATGGGATGCCCACCTACAACTTTGCCAACGTTGTGGACGACCACCTGATGGGTATCACCCACGTCATCCGCGGCAGCGAATATCTGTCCTCCACCCCCAAGTATAACCTGCTGTATCAGGCCTTTGGCTGGGACATCCCCACCTATATCCACTGCCCGCCGGTGATGAAGGACGCGCAGAATAAGCTGTCCAAGCGCAACGGTGATGCAAGCTATCAGGATCTGGTGGCAAAGGGCTACCTGACCGAGGCGGTGCTGAACTATATCTGCCTGCTGGGCTGGAGCCCCCGCGGCGAGTACGCCGAGCAGGAGATCTTCTCCCTGCCGGAGCTGGTCAAGATCTGGTCGCCGGAGGGCATCTCCAAGTCTCCCGCCATCTTCGACCCCCTCAAGCTGCGCGCCATCAATGCGGAGTATATCCGCCGCCTGAGCCCCGAGGAGTTCCAGAAAAAGGCCGAGCCGTGGATCGACAGCGCCGTGCACAGCGCCATCGACAAAAAGCTGCTGTGCGCAAACCTGCAGCCCCGGTGCGAGGTGCTGGGCGAGATCCCCGAGCAGCTGGATTTCTTTGATGCCATGCCGGACTACGACGTGAGCCTGTACGCCAACAAAAAGCAAAAGACCACCCCGGAGACCGCAAAAGAAGCACTGGAGGCCCTGCTGCCGGTGCTGAGCGACGAGGCTCTGGATTTTGCGAACCGCGATGCCGTGTTCGATGCCTGCAAGGCAAAGGCCGAGGAGCTGGGCAAAAAGAACGGCTGGCTGCTCTACCCGCTGGGCATTGCCCTGTCCGGCAAGCAGCGCACCCCCGGCGGCGGCACCGACCTTGCCTGCATGATGGGCCGCGAAAAGACCCTGCAGCGCGTGCAGGATGCCATTGCAAAGCTGAACGGTTAAGTTTTACAAAATACCCCCAAAGCCCTGCGGCAAAATGACGGCCGCAGGGCTTTTTTGCGTCTTTGGGCGGGTTTGGGGCGGTTCTATGCACCGCGCCAAAAAATGCCGCTGCCCCGCGTTACAGTATATGCAGACAGTGCGGGGAACAGAACAAACTCCCCGCCGGAAAGCGGGGAGTTTTTATGACAGAGCGGATGGGCGTTTTATCTTCGGACGGGCGGTGCTTGCAGCCTTCGCCCTTGGCGGCACGGGCGATGCTGCGCCCGGCGGCGCGGCGGCTGGCAGCGGTGGGCATCGGCTTTGCCGGCGGCTGGGCGGTGCTGTACGGGGCGCTGATGCCCTTTGGGCTGGGGCTGACCCTTGGGTTGGCAGAGGATTGCTTTGCCCCCTGCGCGGCAGGGGCGGCGCTGGGACTGCTGCTCCACGGGCTGGGGGAGCTTTCACTGCGCAGCCTGTGTCAGCTGTGTGCGCTGGGCGCTGCCGTGGCAGCCCGCTGGCTGCTGCCGCAAAAGTTTGTACCCGCCGCGCTGGCGGGCTGCGGCACCCTGACCGGCATGGCGCTGTGCTTTGCGCTGGGCAGCAGCGGCGGGGCAGACCTTTTGCTGTACAGCGCGGCAGACGCTCTGCTTGCGGCGGCAATCGGCTTTGGGCTGCGCAGATTCGCCCCGGAGCGCCCGGGCATGGGCACGCTGCTGGTGGGCGCAGCTGTGGCGGTGGCGCTGGGTAGTGTGCGGTGGGGGTGGTTCTCGCCCGGGGTGCTGGCGTGTGCCGCCGCAGAGCTGGCGCTGTGCTGCCGGGCGCAGAAGCTTGCCGCCCTGAGCGGCAGCGCGGTACTGGGTGCCGCCCTCTGCGCCGCAGACCCTGCCCTTGCCCCGGCGGCAGCGGGACTTGGCTGTGCCACGGCAGCGGCGGCGGTGCTGGCACCCGGACGGCGGGTGGAAACCCTTGCCGCCTACGCGGGCGGGTGCGTGTCCGGGGTGCTCTGCGTGCAGCCGCCCGGAAACGCCTTTGGGCTGCTGTTCAGCGCCTGCGGCGGCATGGCGGTGGTCTGTCTGCTGCCCGGCGGCTGGCTGGCTCCGGTGGTGGAACCCTCACAGAGCGGAGAAAACACCCCCGCGCCCGCCCGCAGTGCGGCGGCGTCCACCCGGCTGGAAGCCGTGGCGCAGAGCCTTTCCTCGCTGGCGGAAACGGTGAATGCGGTCTACGAGGGTTTGCCCCGGCGGCGGGAGGGTTTCCGCTGGGTCATAGACAATGTACATGATACCCTTTGTTTTAACTGCGGGCGGCGGGAGACCTGCTGGAAGCAGGAATACACCGCCACCATGGCGGGCATGGAAGCGCTGCGTCCGCTGCTGGAACAGAATGGCAGCGTGGAAACGGCGCAATTGCCCGGGCAATTGTCCCGCTGCATCCACCCGGCGGCGCTGTGCGCGGCGGCGGGGCGCAGCTTTGCGCTGTACCGCAGCCGCAAGGAAGCGCGCATCCATTCCGAGGCCATGCGCACCGCCCTGACCGAGCAGTACAGCGCCGTAGCCGAGGCACTGGGGGTGCTCAGCGAGCAGCTGGGACGCCCCGGCGACCCGGAACCCTATAAATCCAGCCGGGTGGCGGAGTTCTTCACCGGGCTGGGTGCGCCGCCGCAGGAGTGCGCCGTCACGCTGGACGACCTTGGCCGCACCCATGCCGCCGTCACCCTGCCGCGCACCCGGTTCACCCCGCAGGAGCTGGCGGCGCTGGCGGGGGAGGTGGGGCATATCTGCCGCCGCACGCTGGAGGTGCCGCAGGTGCTCTCCTGCAAGGGCATGACCACCCTGCTGTTCAGCGAAAGACCGGCGCTGCGGGCGGTGTTCGGGGCGGCAAGCGCAGCCGCCCGGGGCGAAGTTTCCGGCGATGCAGTGCAGCAATTTTGCAGCCCTACGGCGGCGCAGATGATCTTATGTGACGGCATGGGCACCGGACGCCCGGCGGCGGTGGACGGCAATCTGGCGGCAGAGCTGACCGCCCGGCTGCTCAAGGCGGGCTTTACCGCCGAGCTGGCGGCGCGGCTGGTGAACGTGGCGCTGGCGCTGAAAAGCGAGGACGAGAGCGGCGCAACGCTGGACCTCATCAGCGTGGACTTATACACCGGCACAGCGCGGCTGTTCAAGGCCGGAGCCGCCCCGGGGTTTCTGGTGCACGGCGGGCGGGTGCGGGCTGTGGGCGAGGCCACCCTGCCCATGGGGGTGCTGGGCGGGGTGAACGGGCAGAGCCGGGTGGTGCACCTGACCGCCGGGGACTATGCGGTGCTGGTATCGGACGGCTTGCTGGTGGACGGCGCGGGCTGGGTGGCAAAGCAGGTGGAGCTTTCGGCGGCGGCGGGAGACGCGCCGGAAAAGCTTGCCGAGACGCTGGTACAGACCGCCCGCATCCGCGCACAAAAGACCGGCCGCCCGGATGATATCACCGCCGCCGTGCTCCGGCTGGAAAAGAGCGGATAACGGCGGCAGAGTTTCCGTTGCAATTTGCGGGAAGGAGGGGTATACTGGAAGCATATTTTTCAGCCCGGCAGCGCCGGGCGCAGGAGGCGGCTTATGCTTACCATCAATGTTGCACCCGACGGCAGCGGACAGTTTACCACCATTTCCGAGGCGGTGCTGGCGGTGCCCTACGACTGCCCCGCGGTCATCCGTATCGCGCCGGGCATTTACCGGGAAAAGCTGGTTTGTGAGAAAAAGGATATCACCCTTGCGGGCGCGGGCATGGATGCCACCCGGCTGGTATGGAACGACGGCGGCAAGCTGCCGCACCCGGACGGGCGTCCCACCCACACCTTCCGCAGCTACACCGCCTTTTTCAGCGGCGAAAAGCTGCGGGTGGAGGATATGACCATTGAAAACGATGCAGGCCCCGGCGCAAAGGCGGGACAGGCCATCGCAGCCTATGTGGACAGCGCCCGGGCGGCGTTCAGCCGCGTGCGGCTGCTGGGCAATCAGGATACGTTGTTCTGCGCCCCTCTGCCGGAGAAGGAGCGGGAGAAGGACGGATTCCTTGGCCCGCGGGTGCTGGCACCCCGCCGGGCAAGCGCGCAGTATTACCACAAATGTGAAATTGCCGGAGACATTGATTTTATCTTTGGCGGGGCGGACGCCCTGTTTGAGCACTGCACCCTGCGCACGGTGAATAACGGCCTTGCGCACAGCTGGGTCACCGCGCCCTCCGGTGCGGCAGAGGGTCTGGGCTTTGTGTTCTGGGACTGCGATTTTGTCTCGGACTGCCCGGCGGGCAGCGTGTATCTGGGCAGGCCGTGGCGGCCTACCGGCAAAACGGCGGTGCTGGACTGCCGTCTTGGGGCGCACATTGCGCCGGAGGGCTTTGCCGGCTGGAACGACCGCACCGACACGGCGCTGGCCGGCTTTGCTGAGGCAGGCAGCACCGGTGCGGGCGCAGGGGAACGCCCCGGGTGGGTGCAGGCGCTTTCGGCTGCTGAAGCTGCTGCGCTGCTGCGCACTGCCCGGCAGAAGTGCCGCATGGAGACTACGGAAAGGATAACGGAATGAAAAAATTACCCAATGCAGTAAAATGGCTCATCATTCTGGTGGTGCTGGGTGCCATGGGCGCCATGATGTGGGCGGTGAACGACCGCGCCTCCCGGGTGGAGATGCCCGCCCCGGACAACACCTTTGGCATCTATCATACGGCAGAGAGCGGAACATAATAAAAGCACCGGCAGTTTCCCGATTGGAAGATCTGGAAAACTGCCGGTGCTTTTTCTGTATCACAGGGGGCGTTTACTTGCCCTCAAAATCGTCCACATAGGGCAGATCGCTCATGACGAACCAGAAGGTGGTGCCCTTGCCTACGGTGCTTTGTACGCCAAAGCGGAAGCTGTGCTGCTGGAAGATGGCCTTGGTGATGGAAAGCCCCAGACCGGTGCCCTGCTTGCCTGCGTCCGAGCGGGAGCGGTAGTACCGGTCAAAGATATAGGGCAGGTCGGTGGCAGCAATGCCGGGGCCGTGATCCTCCACCTCTACCCGCACGCCCTCAGAGCAGCGGAAGGCACGCAGGATAAAAATGCCGTCCTTGCCGATGTGGTGCATGGCGTTGCCTAGCAGATTGTGCAGCGCCCGCTGCATCATGTCCGGGTCGGCATAGACTGGCAACTCTTCTTCCGGCAGCTCCAGCTGCAATTGCCAGCCGTTCTGGGCGCAGACTGCGTCGTAGCGCTCGCTCACTTCATCGCACAGCTGCCCCATGTCAAAGTGCACCCGCTCGCACTTATAGGTGCCGCTGGTCACCTTGCTCAGTTCCATCACGCTGGAGACCAGTGCGGTCAGGCGGTCGGCCTCGTCCACGATGATGTTCATCTGCTCGTCCCGGTGGGCTTTATCGTCACCGGTCAGATCGCGCACCGTCTCGGCGTAGCCCTTGATGAGGGTCAGCGGGGTGCGCAGGTCGTGGGAGACGTTGGCCAGCAGGTCGCGCTGCATCTGCACCGCGTGCTGCACCTCCTCGGCCATGTGGTTAAAGTCCCGGGCAAGGTCGCCCAGCTCGTCGTTGCGGCGGTTGTCCACCTGCACGGCGTAGTTGCCCAATGCCATCTGCCGTGCGGCGCTGGAAAGCTGGCGCAGCGGCTTTGTGAACCACTCGCTGAACAGCCACGCCGCCGACATGGCAAAGCAGAAAATCAGCGCCGCCGCCAGCGGCAGCAGGGTGCTGAGCACCTTGCTGGCCTCGGCAACGTGCACAAGGCTGGTGGTCACCAGCACGGTGTAGCTGCCGTCCGCCGTGGTGCGCCCTACCAACAGCTGCGCCGAGCCGGAGAGCCGGGGCGGGTTGAGCGTCTGCACAAAGCTGCCCACGCTGCGGCATTTGCGGCGCATGGCAAGGGCAGTGGCAATGATCTTATCGTTGTTGGCAGAATCCGAAAGATAGGTGCCGTGCAGGTTGCAGAAGGACTGGTTCTCGATCTTATAAATGGTGTGCAGGGTAGTGTCCGAGATATCCACGCAGAAGCTGTTCAAGGTGCCCTTGGTGTACAGTTCCAGCGTGAGTTTATCAAAAAAATCGCTGTTGACCGACAGCTGCCCGAAGGACCAGCTGGACAGCACCTTGCCCTCGGCAATAGCATCGTCCAGCCGCTCCACGATGCTGTCAGCCTGATTGGTGAGCTGGGTCTCGATGTGCTTGGTGTACAAAGGCTCCAGCAGCTGGGTGGACAGCAGCCAGAACAGCCCCAGCAGAAACAGGCAGATGAAGCACAAAAACCACATCAGCTGCCCGCGGATGCCAAGGGTATGCCGTGCTTTGGTGGTTTGCCGCATGAACCGCACGCTCCTTCAGTCAACGGGCGGCATCGGGGTCGAACTTATAGCCGATGCCCCATACCGTAGCAATGTAGCTGCGGCATTTGCCCAGATGGCCGCGCAGCATCTTTACATGGGTGTCCACGGTGCGGTCCTCGCCGAAGTAGTCGTAGTTCCACACCTTCTGCAAGATCTTTTCCCGGCTCAGGGCAATGCCCTTGTTGGAGGCCAGAAATACCAGCAGGTCAAATTCCTTGGGGGTCAGGGCCACCTCCTCGCCGGATACCCGCACGGTATGGCTGGCAGTGTCGATGGTCAGCTCGCCAAAGGTCATGGTGTCGGCGGCCTCGGTGGGGCGGGGCATGGTGCGGTTCAGCACCGCGCGCACCCGCGCCACCAGCTCCCGGGGGGAGAAGGGCTTTACCACATAGTCGTCTGCGCCGCTTTCCAGCCCGGCCAGCTTGTCGTATTCCTCGCCCCGGGCGGTCAGGATGATGACCGGGGTGTTGATGTGGCGGGCGCGCATCTCCCGCAGGCAGGTCATGCCGTCCATAAAGGGCATCATCAGGTCCAAGATCACCAGATCAAACCCGCCGCCGGACAGCTGTGCCAGCGCCGCAGAGCCGTCCCCGGCTTCCTCGCAGATATACCCGGAATATTGCAGATGCTCGTGGATGAGTTCCCGGATGCGGGGCTCATCGTCAACGATCAGGATCTTTGCCATAAAACAGGACTCCTCCTATCATAGTTCAGTATACGACTTTATTTTAATGCAAGAATTGGAAAAAGCTGTGAATTTTAAGTGAATGGTTTGGAAAAACAAAACCGTCTGCACCCAGTATACCACACCGGGCGGCGGGGCGGCAATCTTTTTACAGGGAGACACGGAAAAATACGCTGGGGAAACTTGACAAGAAAATGCGGACTTTTGTAAAATAAGGTCGTAATGATCAGGAAATTTGCGGAGAAAAAGGAGAAGCGTCCATGAGCATTCCCAAGATCCTCCATTACTGCTGGTTCGGCGGTGGGACTATCAGCCCGGAGAACCGGAAATGTATGGAAAGCTGGGAGAAATACTGCCCGGATTACAAGATCATCGAATGGAACGAGCAGAATTTTGATATCAGCAAAAACCGCTATGTGCAGCAGGCCTACGAGGCAAAGAAATATGCCTTTGTATCGGACTATGCGCGGCTGGCGGTGGTGTACGAGCACGGCGGCATTTATCTGGACACGGATGTGGAGCTGGTGCGCCCGCTGGACGAGCTGCTGGAGCTGCCCGGGTTTATGGGTTTTCAGACCAATAACGAGGTAGCCACCGGGCTGGGGTTCGGGGCACGCAAGGGCAACTTGGTGGTGCAGGCGCTGCTGCGGGATTACGATGCGCTGGATTTTTTAAAGGCGGACGGCAGCGCGGACCTGACGCCCTGCCCGGAGCGGAACACAAGGGTGTTGCAGGCACTGGGCGTGCGCAAGGACGGAACAAGGCAGAGCATCGCGGAAATGGAAATCTTTCCGGCAGAGTATTTCTGCCCGATGGATCTTTACAACCGGAAGCTTCGGGTAACGCCCAAGACCTACTCCATCCACCGCTATGCCGAAAGCTGGAAGCCGAAGCCCAGCGCGGTCAGCCGCATTTTGCAGCGGCTGCTGAAGAAGCACTATTATACATGGTACTGCCCTCTGCGCGGCCGGATCGAGGGACGGCTGAGAAAGAGGACCTGAAAACCGGAGCTGCCGCACGATGCTGTGCAGCAGTTCTTTTTGTCCCCGCTTGCCCTTTTTGCGCAGGAATGCTATACTTTAGCGATAAAGGACAGTGCGCTGTCCGCAGGTTTTTCAGAGATAAGGATAAGCGCTTATGCGAATCGGACTGATCGAATTTTTGCTCATACTGGCTATTGCGTCCCTCACGGTAGGGCCGCGGGTGGCGTTGTTCGTGGACCGGTGGATGCGGCGCGCCAACCGCGCCAACGCCATGGCGGCGCGCCGCCGGGCAGAGTATGCCGCCCAGATGGCCATCGAGCGGGACGCCATGCTCAAGCGGTTCCGCACCGCCAGCACGGTGTTCGGGGTGGGCATTCTGCTGGTGCTGGTGTATGCGCTGGGCTTCCGCCCCATCGACACCCCGCCGCAGGCCTATAAAGCCCCCGACCTCCGGCAGGAGACGGGCGCTCTGCAGACGGCAGTTTCCACCGACCGCAAGACCCGGCTGGAACTGGGGGAGTATCAGGGCGTGGACTGCATCCGCGCCAAGGACGGCCTTTTGTATGCCGCCGCATGGAATGGCGCTGCGCTGAAAAAGCGCACCAGTGACCTTGTGCGCACCGATGGCGGGCACGCTGCCGCCATCCTGAGCGTGGAGGGGGAGTTGACCGGCTTTGCCTTTGATGCCGCCGGGGATGTGTGGCTGACCCAGCTGACCACCGCCGGGGGTACCCTCTGCCGCGCCAAGCACGACAGCTGGGGCGCAGCGGTGGAACAGGTGGTCACCCAGCTGGACGGTGCGCCGCTGGGGGCGGTATCTGCCGTGGAGGTAAGCCCGGCGGGCAAGGTATACTTTGCGGTGGCTGCGGCGGCAGGCGCGGAGAACGGGCTGGAAGATGCCCTGCGCACCGAGCTGCTGGCGCACACCGCCACCGGCTGCGTGTATGTGTACGACCCCGCCGCCCGCACGGTGGAAAAGGTGCTGGGCGGGGTGGCAGGCGCTGCGGGTCTGGCGCTCAGCCCGGACGGCAGCACCCTGTATGTCTCCGACCTTGGCAGCCGCTGCATCTGGGCGGTGGATGCCGACGCCCGGGAGGTGACCGCCGGGGGACGGGGCTGCACCGCCGCCTTTGCCGGTCTGCCGGGCTATCCCGGTGCGCTGGCTGCGGACACGGACGGTACGCTGTACATCAGCTACCGCTGGGTGCGCAGCGGCTGGCTGGAAAAGAACGCGGACAGCACCCTGCTGCGGGGCATTGCCCTGCGGGCGGGGCAGAATACGCAGGAGCGGTTGTTCCGATGCACGGCAGACGCCCCCTGCGCCGAAGCAGTGAGCCTTGCCACCGGGGCTTGGGAGCAGACCTTTACCGGCCTTGCACAGGACAGCTGCGCGGCGGTGTGTCCGGTGGAAAGTAAAGTATATTTCGGTGCGGCAGGGGCAGACAGCCTGCTGGCTGCAAACCGATAAGCGAGGTGTTTTTGTATGACCGAAGCATTTGCAAAACAGATCGAGACCGAGGCGCGGCAGGCTATGACCGAGCTGGTGGCTGCGGCAAAGCTGAAAAAGGGAGATGTGCTCGTGGTGGGCTGCTCTTCCAGTGAGATGGTGGGCGGTCACATCGGCAAGGATTCCAGCATAGAAGCCGCCCGGGCGCTGTACGCGGGCGCTGCGCCGGTGCTGGCGGAAAAAGGCGTCTGGCTGGCGGCGCAGTGCTGCGAGCACCTGAACCGCGCCATCATCCTTGAGCGGGAAGCCGCAGAAAAATACGGCTGGGAGGAAGTGTGCGTCGTGCCCCGTCCCCATGCGGGCGGCAGCTGGGCGACCACCTGCTGGAAGAACTTCAAAGACCCGGTGGCGGTGGAAGAGATCCGCGCCAACGCGGGCATGGATATCGGCGGCACCCTGATCGGGATGCATCTGAAACGGGTGGCAGTGCCGGTGCGGCTGAGCCTTAATAAGATCGGCGAAGCAAACATTCTGTGCGCCTACACCCGCCCGAAGCTGATCGGCGGCGAGCGTGCCCGCTATACCGAGGAGGACTGAGCGAGATGGCAGAAAAGAATTTGGAACAGATGCGGCAGGCCGTGGCCGAGATCCGGGAAAAGATGGCCGCCGCCGCCCGGGAAGCCGGGCGCGACCCGGCGGCGGTGCAGCTGTGCGCCGCCTGCAAGACCCGCACGGCGCAGACCATTGCAGCCAGTGCGGCTTTGCCCATTGACGTGTTCGGCGAGAACCATGTGCAGGAGCTGTGCGCAAACTACGATGCCGGGGCTTACTGCGGTAAGCCCAGCCATTTTATCGGCCACTTGCAGACCAATAAGATCAAAAAGGTGCTGGGGCGGGCAAGCCTGATCCAGAGCGTGGACAGTGAGCATCTGCTGCTGGCCATTGAGAAGGAGGCCGCCAAGGCCGGTATCGTGCAGGACATTTTGCTGGAAGTGAACATCGGCGGGGAGGAGAGCAAGACCGGCGCCGCGCCGGAGCTGCTCTGGCCGCTGCTGGACACCGCCGCCGCACAGGAGCATATCCGGGTGAAAGGCCTGATGGCGATCCCGCCCGTGAACGATGACGATGCCCAGAACCGCCGGTATCTGGCGCAGGTGTATCAGCTGTTCGTCCGGGCAGGAGAGCGGGGCTACCGCAACGTGGAGATGCAGACCCTTTCCATGGGCATGAGCGGCGATTTTGAGAACGCTATCCGGGAGGGCGCTACCCTTGTGCGCATCGGTACCGCCATCTACGGTGAGCGGGATTACAGTAAAAAGTAACGATAAAAACGGAGGAACCATGCCGAAAACCAAAACCAACGACCCCGGGGCGCACCACGCAAGCAGCGGTGCGCTGATCCGGCGTTTTCTGCCGTATCTGGCAAACTATAAGATGGTGCTGTGCCTTGATCTGTTCTGTGCAGCGCTGACGACCCTGTGCGATATCGTGCTGCCCAAGATCATGAGCACCATCACAAACTCTGCCATGGGGGTGGGCATCACCCTGACGGCGGGCATCGTGCTGAAACTGGCGGCGCTCTACTTTGTGTTGCGCATCATCGACGGCGCAGCCAGCTACTATATGTCCAGCATCGGCCACATCATGGGCGTGCATATTGAAACGGATATGCGCCGGGATGCCTTTGACCACCTGCTGCAGCTGGATCACACCTACTACAACAACACCAAGGTGGGTACCATCATGGGGCGCATCACCAACGATTTGTTTGACGTGACCGAGTTCGCCCACCACTGCCCGGAGGAGTTCTTCATCGCGGGCATCAAGATCGTGGCGTCCTTTGTCATCCTGTGCCGCGCCAGCATCCCGCTGACCTTGGCAGTGTTTGCCTGTGTGCCGCTGATGGGCGTGGTGTCGGTGTACCTGAACGGACGTCTGCGGGCACGCTTCCGCCAGCAGCGCGTCCAGATCGGCGAGCTGAACTCCACCATCGAGGACAGCCTGCTGGGACAGGGCGTGGTCAAGGCCTTTGCCGCCGAGGACGAGGAGCGGGAAAAGTTTGCCAGGGGCAACCGCGCCTTTGAGCAGATCAAGACCCTTGGCTACTACGCCATGGGCGCCTTCAACACCTCCACCCGCCTGTTTGACGGGTTGATGTATCTGGTGGTCATTCTGGCGGGCGGCCTGTCGCTGGTGTACGGTAAAATTACTGCCGGTGATCTGGTGGCCTATATGCTCTACGTCACCACCCTTATCGCCACCATCCGGCGCATCGTGGAGTTTGCCGAGCAGTTCCAGCGCGGCATGACCGGCATCGAGCGCTTTGCCGAGATCATGGACACCCCGGTTGCCATCAAGGACGCACCGGACGCAGTGCCATTGCAGCCCGGCCCCGGCGAGATTCGGTTCGAGAAGGTGTGCTTTGAGTACCCGGACGACCACAACAAGGTGCTGCACGACGTCAGTCTGGACATCCGCGCCGGGGAGCGTCTGGCGCTGGTGGGTGCCTCCGGCGGCGGTAAAACTACCCTGTGCAACCTGATCCCCCGCTTTTACGAGGTGACCAGCGGCCGCATCCTCATTGACGGGCAGGATATCCGCCGGGTCACCCTGAAGAGCCTGCGGCAGGATATCGGTATCGTGCAGCAGGACGTGTACCTGTTCAGCGGCACGGTGGCGCAGAACATCGCCTATGGAAAGCCCGGCGCCACCCGGCAGGAGATCGAAGCCGCCGCCCGGCTGGCGGGCGCGGAAAAGTTTATCCTTGCGCTGAAGGACGGCTACGACACCTATGTGGGCGAGCGCGGCGTCAAGCTGTCCGGCGGACAGAAGCAGCGCATCGCCATTGCCCGGGTATTCCTGAAGAATCCGCCCATCCTGATTCTGGATGAAGCCACCAGTGCGCTGGACAACGAGAGCGAGATCCTTGTGGGGCAGAGCCTTGAAAAGCTGGCTCATGGCCGCACCACCCTGACCATCGCCCACCGCCTGACCACCATCAAGGACTACGACCGTATCCTTGTGCTGGGCGAGGAGGGAATCGTGGAAGAGGGTACCCATGCCCAGCTGCTGGAAAAGCAGGGCGTCTACTACCGCCTGTGGAACCAGCTGCCCGCAGAGGATGGGGAATAAAAGCGCCTGAAATACAAAAAAGACACCCGGAAGGGTGTCTTTTAGTCTCTAAAACGGCTCTTTGTGGGTGAAACGGTAGGTGAAAACTTTCACCTACGAAACTCGACACTTACTGTTACTATTTTGGATTTACATGGCTCACTTTCTAAAATTGAAGGTGAGCTTTTTCTTTTGCAGAAATCGGGAAGGAGGTTTTCCACTCCTCTGCTGCGGACCCCCTCTATCTGTCCGCAGCAGAACAACAAAATGCAAAAAGCCCAGAGCGATACCGCTCCAGGCTCCTTTGTCTGTATGTACATATCATATGTATAATGTCCGGGGCGGATATTGTCAAGGGAAGTGAACGGGTTTCATCTCTAGGTGCCCACCGATTCATCTTGTTTGGTGTTTTGCATCCACCGCACCAGCGCTTCGGCGTCCTGTTTGCCTTTGGCGTACATTTTTTCAAGGCCGGCGCGGTTCTTGGTCAGGGTGGACATTCCCTCGGTGCTGTCCGGGGCGATGATGCAGACAAGGCCCTGTCGCTCCAGCTCCCGCGCCCGCTGGACAGCCGTGTTGTACCGCCATGCCCGGCGGCGCAGCCCCTCGGCTGCAGCGGGGTAATGCGACTGCAGCAGGTGTGCCAGATGCTTGTCCCGGGCATCACTACTCACCAGCCCGATGGGCTTGGTCAGGATGAGAGCCACCCGGTCGCAGCCGTGGGCAAAGGCCCATTCCAGCGGGACGGGGTCGGCCAGGCCGCCATCAAAATAAGGCACGCCGTCGATGACGCAGGGCTGGTCGATGACCGGGATGCAGCAGGACGCCATGAGGATGCGGTAGTCGTCCGGGTGGAGGTCTGCCTTGGTGAAATACTGCGCCTCGCCGTTCTGTGCATTAGCGGCCACCACGCAGAGCTCTGCCGGGCTGCGGGCAAGCGCCGCGTAATCCAGCGGATTCTCGCCGCCTGCATTGCTGAGGGTGCCGTAGACATAGCCCAGATCGAGATAGGAGTGCTTGCGGATGAGGTTGTGCACGCTCATGTACTCCCTGCGGAAGGAGTATTCATCGTAAAAGGGCTTGTTCCGCCCATGCTGGCCTGCCAGATAGGACGCCATATTGGCGCTGCCCGCCGAAACGCCGATGCAGAGATCGAAGCGGAGGCTCTCCTCCAGGCAGCGGTCCAGCACGCCAGCGCCGTAAATGCCCCGCAGGCCGCCACCCACATCGATGACACCGTATTTCATGGTCTGTTCCTCCATCGTTTAATTCCATTTCCCTCCCAGTATAACGGGACGGCGGGAAATACTCATTGAGCAAATGGCGGGATCTGATGCAATTTGCGGCAGAAAGCAGGATCTGCCGCAATGGGGGCAAACAAAAACGGCCAGCGTATCATGTGCTCTGTGATATGTACCCCTAATCGAAAAAATCCACCCGCATATGTTCCGGCACACCTTCGTCAGTATTTTGTTGTCGAACCCTAATATCGGTGTGGCGACAGTAGCCGCAGAAGCCGGACACGCACAGCTCAGCACGACCCTCGCAATCTACACGCAGGTCTATGACAAGCGGCGTGATGAGATTCGCAACCAGATGAGCAGAGAACTGTATAAGGATAAGTTCTGATAGAAAAAAGAAAAGCACGAGGCCGAAACCTTCGTGCTTTTTTGTATGGGCCAGGCAGGACTTGAACCCGCGACCAAGCGGTTATGAGCCGCCAGCTCTGACCAGCTGAGCTACTGGCCCGCAGGGGTGCTGCATTGCTGCAACACGCACTAGTATAACAAAAACTGCGCAAAAAGGAAAGCATTTTCCGCAAAAATCATTTGGTGCGGTGGGCATCCAGCTTTTGCAGCATAAATTCGTCCAGCATGGCGGGCGGGAACAGAGGCTCTTTGTAGCCAAAGGCCTCCCGGATAAAGATCAAAGTCACCACGGTCTGGCGGCCGGGGTCCAGCCGCAGGGTGTACAAGGTGTCCAGCGGCTGCTGGCTGGGCTGGTGCAGCGTCAGGTGCAGCAGAAAGCTGCCGTCGTTCTCCCGGCGGCACTCGTAGGCAAAGAGGTCGGTGTCGCTGCGGGTGTCCAGACGGTCAAAGCACTCGTCCAGCGCAAGGCCGGTGCGGAACTCGGACAGGCCGGCGGGGCCGTACTGGCTGCGGCGGGTTGTCTCCCGCCGGGAGAGCAGGTACACGATGATGCCCAGCGCACAGGCTAAAAGACAGACGGAAACGACAGCGTTCATGGAAAGACCCTCCCCAAAAGAGTTTTCCTTATTGTAACACAACCTGCGGGGGTTTGTGCTATAATATTTACAATTCTTTTTTAAATTTTTCTGCAAGCCGGGCGCAAACGCCCGGGGGAGGGCTTCATGAAGCTTAAATTTACACGCAAGACATGGTATTTCTTTTTGCTGGCGGCAGCGGCGGTGTCCATGCTGGGCGGCTTTGCCGTGCTGGGCGGGATGGATTTTTCCGGGCTGGAAATGATCGTGTTCTGCCTTACCGGCATCGCGGTGCTGTTTCTGGCAGCGCAAAAGGGTGCACCGGCAAGGGAAAAGCGCAACTACACCGGCGTGTTCGTGGTGCTGATGCTCAGCAAGCTGGGTGCCAGCGGCTGGGCGGGGGATATCTGCTCGGCGCTGGTGTGGCCTGCTTTGCTGGCAACGGAGTATGAGCGCGGCAGACCCATCCAGCGGCAGCTGCAGCTGGTGAGCGCCGCCGAGGTGCTGCGGCTGGTGTTCTGGATGCTGACCAAGTACGCGGGCATGAGCGGCCTTGCCTTCTGGACGAATATCATGTTCGTGCTGCTGACCTGCGCCCGGGGCTGGGCGGGGCTTACCCTGTATAAGACCCAGGAGGAGACCCTGTGACCCAGCGCCGCAGGACGTCTAAAACCAAGGCAAAACACCGTTTTGGCCGCAGAGCCTTTCTGGCCGGGGTGGGCGCAGCGGCCTGCGGGTTGGCGGGGTGGTATCTGCGGCAAAAGGGCAACGCAGACCACACTGCTGCCTCCGGGCAGGATACGCCCCCGGCACCCAACCCCGCCCTGCCCGCCGGGGAGTGGCGGGCGGTGTGGGTGAGCTATCTGGACTGGGCGCTGCTGGATTTCTCCACCGAGGACACCTTCCGCGCCGGGGCGGCGCAGCTGCTGGACAACTGCGCCGGGCTGGGACTGAACACCGTGCTGGCGCAGGTGCGTCCCTTTGGGGATGCGCTGTACCGCAGCAGTTTGTTCCCGTGGAGCCATCTGTGCACCGGGGTGCAGGGCAAAGACCCCGGCTTTGACCCGCTGGATGTCTTTCTGACCGAGGCGCACCGCCGGGGCATCGGGGTGGAGGCGTGGGTCAACCCCTACCGCCTGCGCTCCTCGGCAGCAATGCCGCCGAATCTGGCAGAGAATAATCTGGCAAACACTCACCCGGACTGGCTGTGCACCGCCGGGGAGGGGCTGTACCTGAATCCCGCCGTGCCTGCCGCCGCAGACTATGTGGTGCAGGGGGTGGCGGAGCTTTTGCAGAACTACCCGGTGGATGGCATCCACTTTGACGATTACTTTTACCCCACCACCGACGCCGCCGTGGATGCGGTGCAGTTTGCGGCAAGCGGCGCAGCCGACCTTGCCGCGTGGCGGCGGCAGAACGTCACCGCGCTGGTGGCGAAAGTGTACCGCACCGTGAAGGCGGCAGACCCCACGCTGCGGTTCGGCATCAGCCCGCAGGGCAACCCGGACAATGACCTTGACCAGCAGTACAGCGATGTGACCGCGTGGCTGGCGGCAGGCGGGGAGGAGAAGGTCATCGACTACCTCTGCCCGCAGGTGTACTGGGGCTACGGCTTTACGCTGCACTCCGGCAGCACCCGCTTTGCCTTTGAAAACATCGTCCCGGCGTGGCTTAGCTACCCCCGGGCGGGAGATGTGGCGCTGTACTTCGGGCTGGGTGCGTACCGGGTGGGCACCGGGGATGGCGGCGCGAACCCGGACAGTGTGTCCGGCTGGAGCACCGGCAGTGCGCTGGCGGCACAGGTGGAGGACTTACGGCAGCAGGCGGCGGGCGGCTGGGCGCTGTACCGCTACGGCAGTCTGTTCGGGCCGGAGGCTCCCGCGCTGGCTGAGGCCGAGTGCGCGGCGCTGCGGGCGCTGAATGGGTGAAAATTTGTGCAGAAACAGGCGGCAAACCGCACAAAATAAATACAGGTATCTTGTGCAGAGCGGCAAAATGCGGTATACTTAACTTGTATCTGCCCGTTGGCAGAGACGCACGAAAAAGAAAAGTTTCTTTGTTTCTATGAGGAAAGCTATGAAGATGAAAAAACAGCTTTTGGCATTGCTGCTGGCGGCGGTGATGGTGCTTAGCCTGACCGGCTGCAAGGAGACCCTGAAAAAGGTGGCGCAGAAGGTGACAGGCCACTCCGAGGAAGTACAGGAGGAGGACACCACCCGCTGGGCGGAAGCTACCACCGACCCGCTGATCATTCAGGGCATTGCGGATGCCTCGGCAAAGTATGCCACCGCCACCGCAGACGGCTGCCTGTATGCGGTATTCAACGGCATCTGGAGCCGCAACACCGGCTACTTTACCGTGCCGGGCGGCAGTGTGAACATTATGGCTTGCGGCACCGCCGAGGGCACCCAGAAGTTCAAGGTGGCACTGTGGAAAAAGGTGGACGGCGGCGCAGAGTATGTGCCGGACAGCACCTACTACTTCAAGACCGATGGCACCGACTACCGCTGCACCATTTCCGGGCTGGACCCGGCGGCGCAGTACCGCGTGACCATCTCGTATGATTCCAGCCGGTACTACCTGTACGGCCTGATGAAGGTGGAGGGCATTGCCGGATGACGAACCAGACGAAAAATTCAATGCTGCTGATGCTGTGCGCCCTGATCTGGGGCACAGCCTTTGTGGCGCAGAGCGCCGGCTCCGGCATGGGCGCGTTCTCCTTTCTGGCAGGGCGCAGCTGGATGGCGGTGCTGGTGCTGCTGCCCACGGTCAAGGCGTTTGACGCCTTGCACCACCGGCAGGGCAGGCCGGACGGCAAGCCCAAAACGGCGGCAGAGCGCAAGCTGCTGCTGCAAGCCGGGCTTATGTGCGGCACGCTGCTGTTTCTGGCCAGCGCGGCGCAGCAGCTGGGCATCACGCTGGACCCCTCCACCGCAAAGGCGGGCTTTCTGACCGCCATGTATGTGGTGCTGGTGCCGGTGTTCGGCCTGTTTCTGGGCCGCAAGGGCAGCGCGCAGCTGTGGGTGAGCATGGCCATTGCCGTGGTGGGGCTGTATCTGCTGTGCATGAAGGACGGCTTTGGCAGCATCCAGAGCAGCGACTGGCTGCTGCTTTTGTGCGCGGTGCTGTTCAGCTTCCAGATCATGGCGGTGGATCATTTCTCCCCGCAGATGGACGGCGTGCGCCTGAGCCTTGTGGAGTTTTTTGTGGTGTCGGTGGAAAGCACC
The DNA here is from genome assembly GCF_003482185.1 of Faecalibacterium sp. OM04-11BH. Lineage (NCBI taxonomy): Bacteria > Bacillati > Bacillota > Clostridia > Eubacteriales > Oscillospiraceae > Faecalibacterium > Faecalibacterium sp. OM04-11BH. Next base: position 35,347 of record NZ_QULS01000004.1, on the reverse strand, counting down.
GTGGCGGCGCTGCTGTTCGAGCAGCCTGCCATGGCAGAGTTTGTCACCTTCGCCGGGCCCATCCTGTACTGCGGCATCATGTCCAGCGGCGTGGCCTACACCCTGCAGATCTTAGGTCAGCGGGATCTGAACCCCGCAGTGGCCAGCCTGATCATGTGTCTGGAAAGCGTATTCAGCGCCTTGGGCGGCTGGCTGCTGCTGCACCAGAACCTTTCTATCCGGGAATCTACCGGCTGCGTGCTGCTGTTTGCCGCCGTGGTGCTGGCGCAGCTGCCCCTTGGCCGCCTGATGCGGAGCAAGGCCTGAGATGCCGGCAAAGCCGTGCGCCCAGCTGCGCAGCGTGGAGGGCATCCAGTACGAGCTGGTGCGCAAAAAGGTAAAGCAGTTGCATCTGCGGGTGCGCAGCAACGGCACCGTGATGGTAAGCATCCCTTTGACGGCCAGTCTGGAACAGGCTGACCGTTTTGTGCTGCAAAACGCCCAGTGGATCCGGGACACCCGGGTAAAGAATATCACCAAGCTGAACAGGGACAACGCCGACCTGCCGGATAAAGCCACGGCACTGGCCTACTTTACCGCCATGAGCGATAAGGTCTACCCGGCCTTTGCCGGGGTGCTGGGCGGGCAGAAGCCCGTTCTGAAGGTGCGCAGCATGACAAGCTGCTGGGGCGTGTGCTGCCCGGCTAAGCGGCAGATCACCTTTGCTTTGCAGCTGTATAATCAGCCCCCTGCGGCGCAGATCTATGTGGTAGTACACGAGTACTGCCACTTTTTGCAGTTGAACCACAGCCCGGCCTTCTGGGCAGAAGTGGAAAAGCTGCTGCCGGACTGGAAGACCCGGCGGGAGCTGCTGAAAAGATAATCTATCGTAAAAACGGAGGGAAGTTCCCTTGGAAAACGAAAAAAAGACCGGCGATAAATATTCCAAACTGGCCGGCAATACTTTGATCTTTGCAATCTCCAGCTTTTCGTCCAAGCTGCTCACCCTGATCGTACAGCCCTTTCTGACCTACGCCATGGCGGAGATCTCGGATCTGGGTCTGTCCAAGATCCTGAGCCAGTACGCAAACCTGCTCATCCCCTTTGTGTCCATGGGCATGTCCAACGCCATCATCCGCTTTGGTCTGGACAAGGGCAACAGCGAAAAGCAGGTGTTCACCAACGGTCTGCTCACCATTCTGGGCGGCTTTGGCATTCTGGTGCTGTGCTGGCCGGTCACCCAGTTTTTGCCGGATATGGCGCAGTACGGCCTGCTGATCTACATTTATGTGCTCATGAGCTGCCTGCGCACCCTATGCACCCAGTTCGTGCGCAGCCGTCAGTGGAACAAGCTTGTGGCAGTGGACGGCGTGCTGTGCACCGTGGCGACCATGGCGTTTTATGTGCTGTATCTGGTGGGCTTCAAGTGGGGCGCCAACGGCTACCTGCTGGCCATCATCAGCGGCGACCTGACCAGCGTGCTGTTTTTGCTGTTCACCGGCAAGCTGTGGAACTATGTGGAGCTGAAGGGCGTCAACAAAAAGCTGTGGCGGCAGATGCTCAACTTCTCGCTGCCCATGATCCCGGCGCAGATCAGTTTCTGGATCATCAATGCGTCCGACCTGTTCTTTGTGCGCGAGATGTGCGAGGGGCTGGACGGGCGTACCGGCAACGCATGGAGCGGCCTGCTTTCCACCGGCTACTTCCTGCCCACCATCCTGACCACGCTGGGTCTGATCTTCTACGATGCGTGGCAGCTTTCCGCCGTCACCGAGGAGGAAGGGCGTGCGCGGTTCTTTACCCAGATCTTCCGCACCTATTCCAGCGTGCTGTTCTGCTGCGCAGCGGGCATTATCTGGCTGTGCCGCCCGGTGATGCACGTCATGAAGTCCAACTATTACTACGCATGGCACTTTGTGCCGTTCCTCGTGCTGGCTTCCACCTGCAGCTGCTTCAACCAGTTCATGAACAGCGTCTACGTTGTGACCAAAAAGTCGCAGCGCAGCATGCTCACCATGATGGCGGGTGCTATCAGCAACTGCATCATGAACTACTTTTTCATCAAGCTGTGGGGGCCTGTGGGCGCGACCTATGCGTCCTTCCTTGGCCTTGCGCTGGTGTTCACCCTGCGTGCGGTGGACGCCCGCCGCATGATCGGGATGCACGTCCATCCCGCGCGGGTGCTGGTGAATGCGGCAGTGCTGGTGTTTGAAGCCTTTGTACTGCTGGCAGAGCCGCCGCTGTACGGGCTGTGGACGGGGCTGATCACGCTGGCGGTCATCCTGTACAACTTTGCGGGCGTATGGGCCATGGCGCGGGTGCTGCTGCCCCGCCTGCTGGGCCGCCGGGGCAAGGCGCTGGTAGCCGCCGTGGACGGCTGGCTGAAGCCGAAAAAGGTGTAAAGCGGGACGATTTTGAATGCGCTCCGCATTTGCTTTGCGCATATTCAGCGGAAAAATTATTTATAAGTTTGGAATACCGGAGCGTCTGCGGACGCTCCGGTATTCCATTTTCACGGGAGGGCTCACTTCGGAAAACGTAATTTTTTACAATTTATGGAACTTGCTCAAGTTTTTTCCTTCTGCGGATTGACGGCATCCCCCGGAATCCGTATACTATAAATATATCTTGTACAAAAGTGTACAAACAGGATACAGACGAAAGGCGGTGGACATCATTCTCAGACAATCGCTCCCCAAGCTGCGGGAAAAGCTTTTGGAGGCGCTGCAGGCGGTGCTGCCCATTGTGGCCATTGTGCTGGTGCTCTGCTTCTCGGTAGCACCGGTGTCGCCCAGCATCCTGCTGTGCTTTTTGCTGGGCGCTGCCATGATCGTGGTGGGCATTATGTTTTTTACTCTGGGTGCAGAGATGAGCATGACCCCCATGGGCGAGCGGGTGGGTGCAGTCATCACCCGCAGCCGCAAGCTGCCCCTCATCCTCGTGCTCGGCTTTTTGCTGGGCTTCCTTATCACTATCTCAGAGCCGGACTTACAGGTGCTGGCAGATCAGGTGCCCTCTATTCCAAGCGGCACGCTGATCCTCTCGGTGGCGGCGGGCGTGGGCCTGTTTCTGGTCTTTGCTTTCCTGCGTATGCTTATCGGCGTTGCGCTGCCAAAGCTGCTGGTGCTGTTCTATGGGCTCATCTTTCTGCTGGCGGCCTTTGTGCCCAAGGAGTTCCTCGCCGTGGCGTTTGACTCCGGCGGCGTGACCACCGGCCCCATGACCGTGCCCTTTATCATGGCGCTGGGCGTGGGTGTTTCTGCTATCCGCAGCGACCGCCATGCGGCAGACGACAGCTTTGGTCTGGTGGCTATGTGCTCCATCGGCCCTATTCTGGCAGTGCTGACGCTGGGCATCGCGTTCCGCGCAGCGGACAGCACCTACATCCCGCCTGTTCTGCCGGAGGTGGCAGACTCGGTGGAGCTGTGGCAGCTGTTCCGGGAGGGTCTACCCACCTATCTGGCCGAGATCGCCCGCTCGCTGCTGCCCATCGTGCTGATGTTCGGAGCATTTCAGCTGATCGCCCTGCGGCTGGACCGCCGCACGCTGGGGCGCATCGGCGTGGGCCTTGTGTATACCTATATCGGCCTTGTGCTCTTTCTGACTGGCGCAAACGTGGGCTTTATGCCCGCCGGTAACTATCTGGGACAGGTGCTGGCAGGCGGCGGGATGCGCTGGGTGATCATTCCCATCGGGATGCTCATCGGCTACTTCATCGTCAAGGCCGAGCCTGCGGTCTATGTGCTGAACAAGCAGGTGGAAGAGGTGACCGACGGCGCCATCTCGGCGCAGGCTATGGGTCTGGCACTTTCCGCAGGCGTGTCCATTTCGGTGGGTCTTGCCATGGTGCGGGTGCTGACCGGCATCTCCATCCTGTGGTTCCTTGTGCCGGGCTATGTGTTCGCCATCGGCATCTCCTTTGTGGTGCCCAAGCTGTTTACCGCCATCGCGTTTGACGCGGGCGGTGTGGCTTCCGGCCCCATGACCGCTACCTTTCTGCTGCCGCTGGCGCAGGGTGCCTGCGTGGCGGTGGGCGGCAATATCGTCACCGATGCTTTCGGTGTGGTGGCTATGGTCGCCATGACTCCGCTCATCACCGTGCAGATGATGGGTCTGGTGGCGCAGCTGCGCACCCGCAAGGCGCGTGTGGCGCAGCCCGCTGCGGTGCTTGCCACCGTGTTTGCAGACCTGCCGGATGACGCCATTATCGAGCTGTAAAGGAGGCAGAACGTGAGCAGTTTGTTTTTGATGATCACAATCACCGACCGCCGCTCTACCGATGGCTTTTTGCAGCTGTACAAAAGCCACGGCGTAACGGTAAGTATGCGCACCGTGGGCTCCGGCACGGCGGTGCAGGAGACGCTTTCCACCCTTGGGCTGGAAAAGACCGAAAAGGCGGTGCTGCTGGCTGTGGTAACGGCAGAGAGCTGGCAGAAGATCCAGAAGGATCTGCGCCGCGAAATGCAGATCGATGTGCCGGGCACCGGCATTGCGTTCATTGTGCCGCTGAGCAGCATCGGCGGCAAACGGGCACTGATGTTCCTTACCGAGCACCAGCCCCTTACATGGAAGGAGGAGAGCACCTTGAAGGATACCCGCTATGAACTGCTGCTGGTGGTGGCAAATCAGGGCTACACCGGCTCCATTATGGATGCTGCCCGCACCGCCGGTGCAGGCGGCGGCACGGTGATCCACGCAAAGGGCACCGGCATGGAGGGTGCAGCCGCCTTTCTGGGCGTGGAGCTGGTGAACGAAAAGGAGCTGGTGCTCATCGTCAGCCGCACCAGCCAGAAAAACACCATCATGAAGGCCATTATGGAGGGGGCAAACCCCAAGGCGGGCGCCATCGTGTTCTCGCTGCCGGTGACCGATACCGCCGGTCTGCGGCTGATGGAAGAGGACGAAGCCCAGCCGGAAGCCGCCCTTTGACCCCTTAAAAATTGATCCCGATATCCGCATTTATCGCCGAAGGCTTGATAAATGCGGATATTTTCGTTATCATAGTAGAAGATACTTCAACTATAAACAAAGGAAGATGAAGATGACGCAATTAACACGCAAGCAACAGCAGCTCTTCAACGCACTGTCCATCGTGGTGGGCAACGCGATGTATGCGCTGACTGTGGTATTATTTCTGATGCCCTCCGGCCTCATCACCGGCGGTGCTACCGGTATCGCACTGGCGTTCAACAAGGTCACCGGACTGCAGGTGTCCGCAGTGCTGTTCGTGGTCAACGTGGTCATGCTGCTGTTGGGCTGGTGGGTGCTGGGACGCCGCTTTGCCCTGAACACCATGGCAAGCACGGTGCTCAGTCCCTTTTTTATGGCGCTGTGGGAGCACTTATTGGGCAATCTTGTACTGACCGATGATCTGGTGCTGAACACCGTATTTGCAGGCTTTGGCATCGGCATCTCGCTGGGCATCACCATCCGCGCCGGTGCTTCCACCGGCGGCATGGATATCCCCCCGCTGGTGCTGAACAAGTGGTTCCACCTGCCGGTGTCCAGCACCATGATGACCTTCGACTTTATCATTCTGGCGGCGCAGGCGGCGTTCAGCCCGGTGCGGCAGTCCCTGTACGGCGTGGTGATGGCGATCATCTACACAGTCGTGCTGGACAAGGTGCTCATGCTGGGCACCACCCGCACCGAGGTGAAGATCATCAGCGCCAAGTCCGACGAGATTTGCGCCGCTATTTTTGCGCAGCTGGACCGCGGCGTGACCATCCTGCACGGCGAGGGCGGCTACCTGCGGGAGCCGGAGTCGGTGCTGCTGAGCGTGGTCTCCAACCGGCAGCTGCCAAGGCTGGAAAAGCTGGCACACGCCATCGACCCCACCTGCTTTATGATCGTGAGCCATGTTACCGAGGTGAGCGGGCGCGGCTTCTCGCTGGAAAAGGACTATCAGGCGGAGGAGTAAGCGGATTTCCCTAAGGCTCTTGCAAAACTGCCCCGGTTTGGGGTATAGTATAGAGGAACAGTAGGTTATACTGTATCTCACCCAAAACAGAAAGGAAAAGCTATCATGTTTGATATTTTCAATATGCTCAAAAAAGAGGCACACACCGCACCCAAGCAGGTGACCCGCGATACCATCATCGGCGACATTCTGGATATGGACCAGACCACCGCACCCTACTTTATGGAGATCGGGATGCACTGTCTGGGCTGCCCGGCTTCCCGCGGGGAGACCATCGAGGAAGCCTGCGAAGTGCACGGCGTGAACTGCGACGAGCTGCTGGAGAAGCTGAACACCCATCTGGCAGCCAAGAAGGCCTGAGTGCTGCCCACACTGGATGCGCGTCTGACCGCAGCGGCAGAGCTGGTGCGCCCGGGACAGCCGGTGGCGGACATCGGCTGCGACCACGGCAAGCTGACGGCGGTGCTGGCGGCTTCGGGCAGATACCCGAAGGTCATCGGGGCAGACCTGCGCCCCGGCCCGCTGGCAAAGGCAAAACAGACGCTGGAAAATGCAGGGTGTCTGGACCGCGCTGAGCTTCGGCTCGGCGACGGTCTTTCTGTGTTGTCTGCCGGGGAGGTGGGCAGCATCGTGCTGGCAGGCGTGTCGGCACAGACCACATGGGAGATCATCGAAAAAGCGCCGTGGGTGTCCGCCGTGGGCGGGCCGCGCCTTGTCATGGTGCCCGCCACCCGCCACAGCGAGCTGCGCCGCTGGCTGTGGCAGCACGGCTTTGCCCTTGTGGCCGACCGTCCGGTGCAGGCCGCAGGCCGCTGGTACGCGGTAATGGCGGCGGAGTACACCGGCGAGGTGATAGAGCCTACCTTTACGCAATGTCTGCTGGGGGACACCGGCCGCTGGCCGGAGGGCGCAGGTTATGCCGCATGGCAGCGGGCAAAGCTGCCCCGGATGCGGCTGGGCGTGCCGGACGGCAGCCCGCTTGCCGCAGAGATGGATGCTATTCTGAAAGAGGGAAACTGAAATGACCACGGTACAGCAGGTATACGAAGTAATGCAGCGGCTTGCCCCGCCGGAGCTGGCAGAGCACTGGGATAACCCCGGCCTGCTGGTGGACTGTGGCGGCGCTGTGCGCCGGGTACTGGTGACGCTGGACATCACCCCGGAGGTGGTGGCAGAAGCTGCGGCAAAGCAGTGCACAGTCATCGTGGCGCATCACCCGGTCATCTTTGACCCACTCAAGCGGCTGTGCCCCGCCGATGTGCCCTATCAGCTGGTGCAGGCGGGCATTTCCGCCATTTGTATGCACACCAATCTGGATGCCGCCGAGGGCGGGGTGAACGATGTGCTGGCGGATCTTTTCGGCATCCGGCAGCGCACCGCCTTTGCGGATGGCTGCGGCCGAGTGGGGGACATCGACCCCATCACCGTGCCGGAACTGGCCGCGCTGGCGCAGCACAAACTGGCGGCCCTGTGCAACGCGCCGGACACCGGCACGGCAGTACAGGTGAAGTTTGCCGACACCGGAAAGCCGGTGCGCCGGCTGGCGGTCATCAGCGGCGCGGGCGGCAGTCTGTTTGCCGAAGCCATCGCCGAGGGCGCGGACTGTCTGCTGACCGGCGAAGCCAACCACCACCATGCGCTGGACGCCAAGCGGCTGGGGCTTTCTCTCATTGCGGCGGGGCATTACGCCACCGAATTCCCGGTGACCGCCGCTGTGGCATCTGCCCTGCGCGCCGCCCTGCCGGAGCTGGAGGTGCTGGTGAGCACCGAGAACCGCGACCCGTATACTTATTTATAAAAAGAGAACCCTCTCCGTCATTGCTGCGCAATGCCACCTCTCCCGAAAGGGGGAGGTCTTTCAGCATAAACCGAAAAACTGGCAATGCCGCAGGCGACTGAGAGGGTTATAGATAAAACGAGGTAAACACTATGGCACTGGATGCCGCGACACTGGCGCTGACGGCAGCGGAGCTGAAAGCCACCCTGACCGATGCCAAGATCGCAAAAATTTTTGAACCGACCCGGGATGAGCTGGTCATCACCCTGCGCACCCGCACAGATACCTATGCCCTGTTGCTGTCTGCCCGCAGCGGCTCTGCACGGGTGTGTCTGACCGAGGAGATTTTTGAAAATCCCGAGACGCCGCCCTCCTTCTGTATGCTCATGCGCAAGCACCTGACCGGCGGCAGGCTGCTGGACGTGCACATGGAGCCGGGCGACCGCATCGTCTACTTTGATTTTCAGTGCACCAACGAGATGGGCGACCTTGTGCGCAATACCCTGTGCGCGGAGCTGATGGGGCGCTACTCCAACCTTGTGCTGGTGCAGAGCGGAAAAATCATCGACGCCCTCAAGCGGGTGGATTTTGAGGACAGCGACGTCCGGCAGCTGCTGCCGGGCTTGCCCTACACCACGCCTCCCAAGCCAGCCCGCCCGGATTTTCTGCTGGTGAGCAGTGCATCCATCGTGGCAGCGGCCTGTCAGCGGGAACTGCCGGTGGCAGATGCTTTGAACAAGACGGTGGCCGGTGTAGGGCCGGTGGTCTGCCGCGAAGCCGCATGGCGCGCCTTTGACGGGGAACATCTGCCCGCCAATGAGCTGACCGATGCCCAGAAGCGCAGCCTGATGGCAGCAATCGACGAGCTGAAGGAGCTGCACGCGCAGGGCGGCTGTCCGTGCAGCGTCACCGCGCCGGACGGTAAGCCGGTGGAGTATACCTTCTTCCGCCCGCAGCAGTACGGCGAGCAGTACACCATCCGGGAGTGGCCGTCCTTCAACGCAATGCTGGAGGGCTACTACGCCGAGAAGGACCGCGCCGAGCGGCTGCGCACCAAGAGCAAGGAACTGCACAAGGCGGTGCACAATATGTACGACCGCGCCCTGCGCAAGCAGGCGGCACGGCAGGAGGAACTTGCCGCCAGCGGCAAAAGCGAAAAGCTGCGCCTGTACGGCGAGCTGCTGTCTGCCAACCTCTATCTGGCGCAAAAGGGCATGAAGAGCCTGACCGTGCCCAACTGGTACGACGAGGGCAAAGAGGTGACCATCCCGCTGGATCTGCGGTTCAGCCCCAGCCAGAATGCCCAGAACTTCTTTAAGAACTACAAAAAGAAGCAGACCGCCGCCCGGATGCTGGTAGATTTGCTGGCAGAGGGCGAAAAGGAGATCGCCTATCTGGAAACGGTGCTCTACGAAGTGGAAAGCGCCTCCGGCGAAGCCGCCCTGAACGAGATTCGCATGGAGCTGAAAAATCAGGGCTACCTGAAATACTACAAGCAGCGGGACAAAAAGCAGAAGCCTGCGGACTTTCTGCGCTATACCTCCAGCGACGGCTTTGAGATCCTGGTAGGCCGCAACAACGCCCAGAACGACAAGCTCACCCTGCACACCGCCCGGGGCAAGGACCTGTGGTTCCATGTACAGAAAGCCCCCGGCAGCCACGTTGTGGTCATGAGTCGGGGCGAGGACATCCCGGACACCACCAAGCAGGAAGCAGCGGAGCTGGCGGTCGTCCATTCCAGCGCCTACAAGGCGGGCACCGGCGCCAAGGTGGCAGTGGACACCACCGAGGTGAAGAACATCTGGAAAGCAAACGGTGCTAAGCCCGGCATGGTGCTGTACGAGGTGTACACCACCGTCTACATCACGCCCCGGGAGGGGCTGGAAGAGCAGCTGAAGAAGAAATGATCTGAAATGGCCTCCGCTTTGCTCTGGCCATAAGCTAAGGAAAAACATTTATTATTTCAGACTGCCGGAGCGTCTGCGGACGCTCCGGCAGTCCATTTTCACGAGAGGGGCCTGAGAGGGTTGGCTCCCTCCCAGAGGGAGCTGGCAAAGCCGACAGGCTTTGACGGAGGGAGTTCCCTTATAATATAGGTATAACCCCCGCCTTTCCCGCCCATACTGATGCTACAAAGGGGCGTGGGGGAGTTTTCCACCGGCAAAAAGCGCTGAGATTGTGCATCTTGCACAGAAAATGCGGCTGTTGACAAAACAGAGAAAATAAAAAAGAAAAATCGTAATTTTCTGCAAAAAACACTTGCCAAATAGACGAAGATGTGATAAAATATCTCTCGGCTGCAAAAGGCTTGTGCGATACAAGTCGTGCAGGCCAGCGATATGCGTTGATGCGGGAGGTTGTCATCCGGCGATAGCTGCGATGGGTTATTTCCGCGGAGTATGTCCGATCTTAGAACCGGGCGAAAAAATTACTGACAGCGATGGAATACGTTCCCTCGGCAGAGAAGTTACTCCTCTGCGAAACGGGCGGAACCAATGTTCGGATTTGATTTGCTAATATGTTTCCGGGAGAACTGCCATGCGGTTCACCGGTTTTTATAGTGCCAAATCGAGGAACACCCGGAACTGTGTAGAGCAATTTATCGGCTCGCCTAGGGCAAAAACAATTTTTCAGGAGGCGTAAGCAATGGCAGTCAAAGAGAAAATCAGAATCCGTCTGCAGAGCTATGATGCTCAGCTGATCGATGCCGCAGCAGAGAAGATCGTGGAGACCGCAAAGCGCACTGGCGCTCGCGTGTCCGGCCCCATCCCCCTGCCCACCGATCGTGAGGTCGTTACCGTTCTGCGCGCTACCCACAAGTACAAGGATAGCCGCGAGCAGTTCGAGAGCCGCACTCATAAGCGTCTGATCGACATTCTGAAGCCGTCTAACAAGACGGTCGAGGCTCTGATGAGCCTCCAGCTCCCCGCTGGCGTGGACATCGAGATCAAGCTGTAAACCACACACGATCAAATTCGATGCCCTCGTTTCCCGAGGGGTCATGTTGGCAGTGACGTGCGCTGCCAACCAATAACCTTTACAGGAGGAAAAGAAAATGGTTAAAGGCATTATCGGCAAGAAAGTCGGTATGACCCAGCTGTTCGATGAGAGCGGCAAGGTTATCCCCGTCACCGTCATCGAGGCAGGCCCCTGCACCGTCGTGCAGAAGAAGACTGTCGAGAGCGATGGCTATCAGGCTGTTCAGCTGGGCTTCGGCGAGGTTTCCGCCAAGAAGGTCAACAAGGCAGCTGCAGGTCACTTCAAGAAGGCAAACGTTGCCCCCAAGAAGACCCTGCGTGAGTTCCGTCTGGACGACGTTTCCGCAATGAACGTTGGCGACATCCTGAAGGCTGACGTCTTTGCAGCAGGCGACAAGGTTGACGTTGCAGGCGTTTCCAAGGGCAAGGGCTACCAGGGCGTTATCAAGCGCTTTGGCCAGCACCGTCTGCGTGAGAGCCACGGCACTGGCCCGGTGGCACGTCATGCAGGTTCTATGGGCGCTATTTCCAACCCCTCTCGCGTGTTCCCCGGCAAGCGCCTGCCCGGCCACATGGGCTGCGTGCGCGTTACCGTGCAGAACCTGACCGTTGTCAAGGTTGACACCGAGAACAATCTGATCGCTGTCAAGGGTGCGGTTCCCGGTTCCAAGGGCACCATCATCACCCTGGCCAACAGCGTCAAGGCGTAAGGAGGAAAGCTACAATGGCAAAGTTTAATGTAGTCGATATGAACGGTCAGCACGTTAGCGAGATCGAGCTTTCCGACGCCGTGTTCGGTATCACCCCGAATGAGAAGGCTGTCCACATTGCTGTGGTGAACTTCCTGGCCAACCAGCGTCAGGGCACCCAGAACACCAAGATCCGCATGGAAGTTTCCGGCGGCGGCAAGAAGCCTTGGCGTCAGAAGGGCACCGGCCACGCTCGTCAGGGCTCCATCCGTGCTCCGCAGTGGACCCACGGCGGCGTTGCTCTGGGCCCCAAGCCCCGCAGCTACAACTACCACATCAACAACAAGGTCAAGCGTCTGGCTCTGCTGAGCGTGTTGTCCGACAAGGCTGCCAATGGCAACATGGTCGTCGTTGACAAGTTCGCTTGCGACGAGTACAAGACCAAGGCTGTGGTTGCTATGCTGAACGCTGTGGGCGCCGGCAAGAAGAACCTGCTGGTCAACGAGACTGTCGATGCAAAGTTCGTCAAGAGCGCTGGCAACATCGCCGGTGTCAAGACCACCTTCGCAGGCAGCGTGAACACCTACGATGTGCTGAACGCCGACAAGCTGATCATCAGCGTCGACGCAGCTAAGAAGCTCGAGGAGGTGCTTGGCTAATGAAAACCGCACATGATATCGTCCTGAAGCCGGTCATTACCGAGAACTCCATGGCTGGCATCGCTGACAAGAAGTACACCTTCAAGGTCGCTACCGATGCTACCAAGGTCGAGATCGCTCAGGCAGTTGAAGTTCTGTTCCCCGGCGTCAAGGTCGCTAAGGTGAACACCGTCTCCGTCCGTGGCCGCTTCCGCCGTCAGGGTATGCATGCTGGTTACACCGCTGCATCCAAGAAGGCTATCGTGACCCTGACCAAGGACTCCAAGGAGATCGAGTTCTTCAACAGCATGGTCTGATAGAACCCGCCGAGGGTTCCTCTATGGGGATATGACCCCGATAATAATTCATAAGATAAACAAAGGAGAATAGCACAATGGCTATCAAAAAGTATGGCCCCACTACTCCGGGCCGCCGCGGCATGACCGTCACGGATTACAGCGTCCTGAGCAAGGTCGCTCCTGAGCGCAGCCTGCTGGAGCCCATGAAGAAGCACAGCGGCCGCAACAACACCGGTCGTATCACCGTCCGCCATCAGGGCGGCGGCAACCGCACCAAGTATCGTGTCATCGACTTCAAGCGTCAGAAGACCGATATCCCCGCTACCGTCAAGACTCTCGAGTACGATCCGAACCGCAGCGCATTCATCGCTCTGGTCGAGTACACCGACGGCGTCAAGAGCTACATCATTGCTCCCGATGGCCTGAAGGTGGGCGACGTGGTCGTCAGCAGCAAGTCTGCCGATATCAAGCCCGGCAACTGCCTGCCCTTCGAGAACATCCCCGTCGGTACCATCATCCACAACATCGAGCTGTATCCCGGCCGCGGCGCTCAGCTGGTTCGTTCCGCTGGCAACATGGCTCAGCTGATGGCTAAGGAGAATGGCTACGCTCTGGTTCGTCTGCCCTCCGGTGAGATGCGCAACGTGCCCCTGAACTGCACCGCAGTCATCGGTCAGGTTTCCAACATCGACCACGAGAACGTCAACTTGGGCAAGGCAGGCCGCAAGCGCCACATGGGCGTGCGTCCCGGCAGCCGTGGTACCGTTATGAACCCCTGCGACCATCCCCACGGTGGTGGCGAGGGCCGCGCACCTGTTGGTCACTCCGGTCCTATGACTCCCTGGGGCAAGCCCGCTCTGGGTCTCAAGACTCGCAAGCATCATAAGCGCTCCGATAAGCTGATCGTGAAGCGTGCAGGTAAGTAAGAGAGGAGTTTAAGACAATGGGTAGAAGCATTAAAAAAGGACCTTTCGTCCAGGCTGCTCTTATGAAGCACGTTGAAGCGATGAACGCTTCCGGCAAGAAGCAGGTCATCAAGACCTGGAGCCGCGCCTCCACGATCTTCCCCGAATTCGTTGGTCACACCTTTGCCGTCCACGACGGCCGCAAGCATGTGCCTGTGTATGTGACTGAGGACATGGTTGGCCACAAGCTGGGTGAGTTCGTTCCCACCCGTACCTTCAAGGGCCACACTGGTAATTCTAAGTAATAGAGGGAGGAACACAACATGGAAGCTCGGGCAATTCTTCGTTATGCCCGCATTAGTCCTCGTAAGGTGTCTATCGTTATGGACCTGATCCGTAACAAGCCCCTGGACGAAGCGCTGGCAATCCTGCAGTACACCCCGAAGGCAGCTTGTGAGCCCCTTCTGAAGCTGGTGAAGTCTGCAGCCGCTAATGCGGAAAACAACTTCAATATGGACAAGAACAACCTCTACGTCGCCGAGTGCTACGTTTGCCCCGGCCCGACGCTGAAGCGCATGATGCCTCGTGCACAGGGCCGCGGCTACCGCATCCTGAAGCGCACCAGCCACATGACCGTTGTTCTGAAAGAGAAAGAGTAAGGAGGGAAAACAATGGGCCAGAAAGTAAATCCGCACGGCATTCGTGTCGGCGTTATTAAAGACTGGGACAGCCGCTGGTTTGCCTCCAAGAAGGATTTCAGCGATAACCTCGTCGAGGATCACAAGATCCGCACTGAGCTGAAGGCTCAGCTGAAGGACGCTGGCGTCCCCAAGATCGAGATCGAGCGCACTGTGGATCCTTCCACTTCCGCTCCTCGCGTTACCGTTAACATCTACTGCGCTAAGCCCGGTATGGTCATCGGCAAGGGCGGCGAAGAGCGCATCGCCCTGCAGAACAAGCTGACCAAGGAGTATGGCAAGACTGTTATCGTCAATGTCATCGAGGTGAAGAGCGCCTCCACCAACGCACAGCTGGTTGCTGAGGACATCGCTCGTCAGCTGGAGAACCGCGTCACCTTCCGTCGTGCTATGAAGCAGTGCATGCGCAATGCCATGAGCCCCCGCGATCGCGCAACCGTTCCCGCAAAGGGCATCAAGGCAATGTGCTCCGGTCGTCTGGGCGGTGCTGATATCGCCCGCACCGAGAGCTACCACGAGGGCACCATCCCCCTGCAGACCCTGCGTGCCGACATCGACTACGGCTTTGCAGAGGCTGCTACCACCTACGGCCGCATCGGCGTTAAGGTGTGGATCTACAAGGGCGAGGTCCTCAAGAGCGCAAAGACCGCTCCTAAGAAGGAAGGAGGCAACAAGTAATGTTACTGCCTAAGCGTGTTAAGTACCGCCGCGTTCAGCGCGGCCGCATGACCGGCAAGGCTACCCGCGGCAACGTGGTGTGCCAGGGTCAGTACGGCCTTGTTGCTCTGGAGCCGGCATGGATCTCCTCCAAGCAGATCGAGGCTGCCCGTGTTGCCATGACTCGTTACATCAAGCGTGGCGGCAAGGTTTGGATCAAGATCTTCCCCGATAAGCCCGTGACTGAAAAGCCCGCTGAGACCCGCATGGGCTCCGGTAAGGGCTCTCCCGAATACTGGGTTGCAGTCGTGAAGCCCGGTCGCGTGATGTTCGAGCTGGCAGATGTCGATGAGGCAACTGCTCGCGAGGCTCTGCGTCTGGCTATGCACAAGCTGCCCATCAAGTGCAAATTTGTTGTCCGTGAGGACTCCGTGAAGGAGGATGGCACCAATGAAGGCTAATGAACTCCGCGAAATGCAGACCGCAGAGCTGACCAGCAAGCTGGCAGATCTGAAGGCTGAGCTGTTTAACCTGCGCTTCCAGCATGCCATCAACCAGCTGGAGAACCCCGGCCGCATCGAAGCAGTCAAGAAGGACATCGCCCGCGTGATGACCGTTCTGGCTGAGAAGCAGTAAGGAGGTTAAACGATGGAAGAACGTAATCTGAGAAAGACCCGCGTCGGCGTTGTCGTGTCCGACAAGATGGATAAGACCATCGTGGTTGCCGTTAAGGATAGCGTGCAGCACCCCCTGTACAAAAAGATCCTGAAGCGTACCGTGAAGTTCAAGGCTCGTGACGAGCAGAACGAGTGCGGTATCGGTGACCGTGTTGAGATCATGGAGTGCCGCCCCCTGAGCAAGGATGTGCGCTGGCGCCTGGTCCGTATCGTTGAGAAGGCAAAGTAATCTTTGCCCGCTGCTTTGAACAGTTTGAAAGGAGATATCTGATATGGTTCAGATGCAAACTTATCTCAAAGTTGCCGACAACACCGGTGCCAAGGAGCTGATGTGCTTCCGTGTGCTGGGCGGCACCCGCAAGAGATACGCAAACATTGGTGACGTCGTGGTCTGCTCTGTCAAGAAGGCAGCCCCCGGCGGCTCCGTTAAGAAGGGCGACGTCGTCAAGGCTGTCATCGTGCGCAGCAAGCATGGCGTGCGCCGCGACGACGGTTCCTACATCCGTTTTGATGAGAACGCCGCCGTTATCGTCATGGCCGACAAGAACCCCAAGGGTACTCGTATCTTTGGACCTGTTGCTCGCGAGCTGCGTGATGCCGGCTACACCAAGATCCTGAGCCTGGCTCCGGAATCGCTGTAAGGAGGTTTTAAAAATGAATAATCTTCATGTTAAAACCGGCGACAACGTGATGATCATCAGCGGCAAGGACAAGGGCCACACTGGTAAGGTCCTGCAGGTCAGCCCCGCTGAAGGCAAGGTCATCGTTGAAGGCCAGAACATGGTTACCAAGCACGTCAAGCCCCGCCGTCAGGGCGAGCAGGGCGGCATTGTTAAGGCCGAGGGCGCTATCTACGCTTCCAAGGTCATGCCCGTCTGCCCCAAGTGCGGCAAGGCCGTGCGTGTGGGCCACGTTGAGAAGGACGGCAAGATGGTTCGCGTCTGCAAGAAGTGCGGCGCTGAGCTGTAAGAAAGGAGTAAGGAACAATGGCTCGTTTGAAAGAACAGTATGTCAATGAAATTGCTCCTGCTCTGAACTCCAAGTTCGGTTACAAGAGCGTTATGCAGATCCCCAAGCTGGACAAGGTCGTCATCAACGTTGCCTGCGGCGAAGCCAAGGAAAACGAGAAGATCCTGGAAGCAGTTATGAAGGATCTGGGCCAGATCACTGGCCAGAAGGCAGTCGTCTGCCGTGCCAAGAAGAGCGTTGCTAACTTCAAGCTGCGTCAGGGCACCCCCATCGGCTGCAAGGTCACCCTGCGTGGTGAGCGTATGTACGAGTTCGTGGATCGCTTCTTCAACGTGGCTCTGCCCCGTGTGCGCGACTTCCGCGGCATCAACGGCAACGGCTTTGACGGCCGCGGCAACTTTGCCTGCGGCATCAAGGAGCAGATCATCTTCCCCGAGATCGAATTCGAGAAGGTCGATGCTGTCCGCGGCATGGATGTCTGCTTTGTCACCACTGCCAAGACTGATGAGGAGGGCAAGGAGCTGCTGAAGGCTCTGGGCGCTCCCTTCGCAGAGAACAACTAAGGGAGGAGATTTGTACAATGGCTAAACTGTCTATGAAGCTGAAGCAGTCTCGTCCTGCTAAGTTCTCTACCCGTGCATACACCCGCTGCCGCATCTGCGGCCGTCCCCACTCCGTGCTGCGCAAGTACGGTGTGTGCCGTGTGTGCTTCCGTGAGCTGGCCTACAAGGGCGAGATCCCGGGCGTGAAGAAGGCTTCCTGGTAATTTACCAGAGGGCTGGATAGAATGTCGGATATCCGCCCCGGGGCAAACAACTTGTTTCGGGGCGGTATCATTATAAAACAAATGAGAGCTAATCTAAGGAGGTTAGTGGCAAATGCAGATTACTGATCCTATCGCGGACCTGCTGACTCGCATCCGCAACGCTAGCACTGCCAAACACCCTTCTGTGGAGATCCCCGCTTCCAACATGAAGAAGGCTATCTGCCAGATTCTGGTTGACGAGGGCTACATCAAGGGTATGCAGGTCAAGAACGACACTGTTCAGGGCACCATCGTTGTCACCCTGAAGTATCAGGCAAACGGCGAGCCCGTTATTGCCGGCCTGCGCCGTGTGTCCAAGCCCGGCCTGCGCATCTACACCAACTGCGAGGATATGCCCAAGGTCATGAAGGGCCTGGGCACCGCGATCATTTCCACCTCCAAGGGCATCATGACTGACAAGGCTGCACGTGCTGAGCACGTCGGCGGCGAAGTCCTGGCCTACGTGTGGTAAGAAAGGGGTAAAAGACAATGTCGAGAATTGGAAGAAAACCCATCGTCATTCCTGCCGGTGTCACTGTCACTGTCGATGAGGCAGCACACACTGTCGCCGTCAAGGGCCCCAAGGGCAGCCTGAATTCCAACTATCATCCCCTGATGACCGTTAAGGTCGAGGGCAATGAGGTTTTGGTTACCCGCCCCAATGACGAACCCAAGGCCCGCAGCCTGCACGGCCTGACCCGTACCAACATCGCCAACATGGTGAACGGTGTTGTGAACGGCTACGAGAAGAAGCTGGAAATCGTGGGCGTTGGTATGCGCTGCCAGAAGCAGGGCTCCAACCTGGTCATGAACCTGGGCTTCTCTCACCAGGTGAACATCCCCGATACCGAGGATTGCACCATTGTGTGGCAGGATCCCAACCACTTCTCTGTTACCGGTATCGACAAGCAGAAGGTCGGCCAGTATGCTGCAGAGATCCGCGGCAAGAAGCCGCCTGAGCCGTACAAGGGCAAGGGCATCCGCTACGCTGGCGAGGTCGTCAAGCACAAAGAAGGCAAGGCCGGTAAGGGCAAGAAATAAGGTAAGGAGTGAAAGACAATGGTTAAGCAGATCGACAAGAACGAAGCTCGTCTTCGTCGTCATCGCCGCGTTCGCAACAAGATCAGCGGCACCGCAGCACGTCCTCGCCTGGATGTTTTCCGCTCCGCCAAGCACATCTACGCTCAGATCATCGATGATGAGCAGGGCGTTACTCTGGTGTCGGCGTCCACTATGGACAAGGACTTCAACGGCAACGGCGGCAACGTCGAGGCCGCTGCTGAGATCGGCAAGAAGGTTGCAGCAAAGGCTCTGGAAAAGGGCATCACCGAGGTCGTGTTCGACCGTGGTGGCTACGTTTATCATGGCCGTGTTAAGGCCCTGGCTGATGGCGCCCGTGAGGGCGGCCTGAAGCTGTAATGAGAGGAGGAAACACATTATGGCTATGAGAAACCGTGAAGACGACGGCATGATCACCAAGGTTGTGTCTATCAACCGCGTTTCCAAGACTGTCAAGGGCGGCCGCATCATGAAGTTTGCTGCTCTGGTTGTCGTTGGCGACGGCAAGGGCACCATCGGCTACGGCATCGGCAAGTCCGGTGAAGTTCCCGAGGCTATCCGCAAGGGTGAGGCCGCTGCCAAGAAGAACATGCACAAGGTTGCCCTGAAGGGCACCACCATCCCCCACGAGATCGTCGGCAAGTACGGCGCAGGCGCTGTTCTGCTCAAGCCGGCTGCACCCGGTACCGGTATGATCGCCGGCGGCCCCGTGCGTGCCGTCATTGAGGCTGCTGGCATCAAGGACGTTCGTGCGAAGTCTATGCGTTCCAACAACCCCATCAACGTTGTTGCTGCTACCTTTGCAGGTCTGTGCGGTCTGGTCAGCGCCGAGTCTGTCGCTGAGAAGCGCGGCAAGACCGTGAAAGAAATTCTGGGTTAAGGAGGTAACTAACCATGGCAGATAAGATGCTCAAGATCGAGCTGAAGAAGAGCCTGATCGGCCGCGGCGCTAAGCAGATCGCTACCGCTGAGGCTCTGGGCCTGAAGAAGCCGGGCGACGTTACCGTTCAGCCTGACAACGCCGCTACGCAGGGCAAGATCGCAAAGATCGGCTTCCTGCTCAGCGTCACCGAAGCCTAATAGCAGGGGGTATACGCACAATGAAGCTTCATGAATTGCACGCCAGCAAGGGCGCCAATAAGCCTGTGACCCGCAAGGGCCGCGGCATTGGCTCCGGCAATGGCAAGACTGCCGGCTTCGGCAGCAAGGGCCAGAAGGCCCGTTCCGGCGTGAAGCACGCTGGTTTCGAGGGCGGCCAGATGCCTCTGGCACGCCGCCTGCCCAAGGTTGGCTTTAACAACATCTTTGCCACCCAGTACGCCATCGTCAACGTGGCTGATCTGGAGGCTGCTTTCAATGCCGGCGATGTCGTCGATACCGAGGCTCTGAAGGCTAAGGGTCTGGTCAAGAAGACTCTGGACGGCGTTAAGGTTCTGGGCAACGGCGAGCTGACCAAGGCTCTGACCGTGAAGGCCGCAGCCTATTCCGCTTCTGCCAAAGAGAAAATCGAGAAGGCAGGCGGAAAGGCTGAGGTGATGTAAGGTGTTCCAGACATTCCGTAACGCATGGAAGATCCCCGAGCTTAAAAATCGTCTTCTGTTCACGCTGGCGATCCTCGTGGTTTACCGTCTTGGCTGTGCCATCCCCGTGCCGTTCGTTTCCGGCTCTGCACTGACGCAGATGTTTGCAAACGGCGATATGCTCTCGTACCTCAATATGATGAGCGGCGGCGCACTGGCAAGATGCACGCTCTTCGCGTTAGGTGTGACACCCTATATCAACGCCTCTATTATTGTGCAGCTGCTGACGGTAGCCATTCCCGCGCTGGAAAATCTGGCAAAGGAAGCGGACGGCCAGCAGAAGCTGCAGCAGATCAACCGGTACGCCGGTGCCGTGGTCGCACTGATCATGAGCATTGGCTACTACTTCGTGATCCGCAATATGGGTGCACTGAAGTATGTTTCCGGCGCAGTCGGCGTGTTCGCCGCTGTGGTCATCATCGCTACCTTCGTTGCAGGTGCTCAGCTGATCACCTGGGCGGGCGAGCAGATCGATGACAAGGGTATCGGCAACGGTGTTTCCCTTCTGATCTTCGCCTCCATCGTTTCCAACTGGTCCTCGCTGTACACCTCTGTGACGGGTCTGCTGACCCGCGCAGCGGCCGGCGAGCCTCAGTTCTATATCCTGCTGCCCGTTCTGGTAATTCTGGCACTGGTCGCTGTGGTCTTTGTGGTGGTCATGACCAACGCAGAGCGCCGCATCACCATCCAGTACGCCAAGCGTGTGGTGGGTCGGAAGCAGATGGGCGGCCAGAACAGCTACCTGCCCCTGAAGCTGAACATGAGCGGCGTCATGCCCATCATCTTCGCTTCGGCACTGGTGTCCATCCCGGGCACCATCGGCAGCTTTTTGCAGATCGATCAGACCGCTCACCCGGTCTGGTATGCGTTCTTCCATACCTTCAACTACACCTCCTGGCTGTACGTTGTGATCTACCTGCTGCTGATTTTGGCATTCAACTACTTCTATGTGGCCATCCAGTACAACCCCGTTGAGATCGCCAACAATCTGCGCCGCAACAACGGCTCGATCCCCGGCTTCCGTCCCGGCAAGCCGACCAGCGATTTCATCACCCGCACCCTGAACAAGATCACCCTTATCGGTGCCATCTTCCTGGCTGCGGTGGCTGTACTGCCGATCATTCTGGGCAACCTGACCGGTATGAGCATTCAGCTGGGCGGTACCAGCCTGCTGATCGTGGTTGGTGTGGCACTGGATACCACCCGCAGCCTCGATAGCTTTATGACCATGCGCAACCACAAGGGTTTCCTTGGCTGATCTGAAGCAATAAAGATGTAAGAAAGCACTGGAAAGGAGAGTACGCTCATACTTTTCAGTGCTTTTTTGCTTTTGTACGTATGTTTCTATCATGTGGCATATAAGAAAGGAAGCGATCCTATGAATCTGATCCTGTTGGGCGCACCCGGCGCAGGCAAAGGCACGCAGGCCGAGATCATCTGCGCAAAGCTGAACATCCCTTCCATCAGCACCGGCAACATCCTGCGCGCTGCTGTCAAGGAGGGCACCGAGATGGGTCTGAAGGCCAAGAGCTTTATGGACGCCGGTGCTCTGGTGCCCGATGAAGTCATCATCGGCATCCTGAAGGAGCGTCTGGCACAGGCTGACTGCGCCAACGGTTTCATTCTGGACGGCGTGCCCCGCACCATTGCGCAGGCAGAGGCCATCGAGACCATGGGCATCCGCATCGACAAGGTGCTGGAACTGCAGGTTGAGGACAGCGTGATCGTGGAGCGCATGAGCGGCCGCCGCGTCTGCGAGAAGTGCGGCGCAAGCTACCACATCCTGAACAAGAAGAGCAAGGTGGAGGGCGTCTGCGACCTGTGCGGCGGCAAGACCGTCATCCGCAAGGACGACCAGCCCGCAACCGTGCTGGATCGTTTGAAAGCCTACCATGAGCAGACCGAGCCGCTGGTGGAGTTCTACCGCACCCGCGGCAAGCTGGCAGAGATCAAGTTCTGCCCCTCCATCGAGGAGACTACGGCTGAAGTCATGAAGGCTTTGGAGGCATAAGCGTGATTCAGATCAAAAATGCAAAAGAGCTGGACGGTATGCGCCGGGCAAACGCCCTGAGCGCAGCTGCCCTGAAGTACGGCGGAGAGCACATCGAAGCAGGCATGACCACTTGGGAGCTGGACAAGCTGATCTACGACTTCATCGTGAAGCACGGCGGCATCCCCAACTTCAAGGGTCTGTACGGTTTTCCCGGCACAGCCTGCATCAGCCTGAACGATACCGTCATCCACGGCATCCCCTCTCATGATATCGTCATCCGCCCGGGTGACATCGTGAGCATCGACACCGGTGCCAAGGTGGACGGCTTCAACGGCGACAACGCCTGCACCTACGCGGTGGGCAAGGTGGATCTGGAAGCCCAGCGCCTGCTGGAGGTGACCAAGGCTTCTCTGTACAAGGGCATCGGGCAGGCCGTGGCGGGCAACCGCATCGGCGATATCGGCTACGCCGTGCAGAGCTACTGCGAGGACGCGGGCTTCTCTGTGGTGCGTGACTTTGTGGGTCACGGCACCGGCAAGGAACTGCACGAGGACCCCGAGGTGCCCAACTACGGCCATCAGGGTCGCGGGCCGCGTCTGGTGCCCGGCATGACCATCGCCATTGAGCCGATGATCTGTCAGGGCGACTACAAGATCAAGCAGCTCAGCGATGGCTGGACTGTCAAGACCAAGGACGGCGGGCTGGCTGCTCACTTTGAGCACTCCATCGCCATCCTGAAGGACCGCACCGAGATCATGACCCGCAGCTGGGATGACCCGGATTTTGACCCGGCCACCTTCAGCCTGAAGTAAGCAACTTTTAAAAGGAGCCGCTGCACAGACGATGTGCGGCGGCTCCTTTTGCTAGAAGGACGATTTTGAATGCCCTCCGTTTCACTCTGGGCATAAATAGCGGAAATAGTATTTTTATAGTTGCGTTTGTCGCGCTCTGCGGAGCGCTCCAAACGCATTTTTCACGGGAGGGGTTAGGAACGAACTCCCTCAGTCAAAACCTGACGGTTTTGCCAGCTCCCTCTGGGAGGGAGCCTCTGGCGCACCCGGACACTTTGCACTTTAGTGGGGAACAGTGCACCATGCCAAAGGCCCCATCCCAGAGGGGGCTGTCGAGCGAATGCGAGACTGGGGGAGTTTAACCGAGAAAATACCCTCTCCGTCTTTGCTTCGCAAATCCCCCTCTCGTGAAAATGGGATATCGGAACGCCCGCAGGCGTTCCGATATCCCGAAATTTAAAATAATTCTTCCGCTGATGATGCCCAGAGCGCAGCGGAGGGCATTTTAAATCGTTTTGTTTGCCCCAAAAGGCTGTCTGCGGAGAAACAGCAGACGGCCTTTTCCGCTCCTCCACCCTGCATTTTGTGCAATTGTGACAACTTTTCGTGAAAAAAGTTTCACCTTCACGGTGGAGAAACGCGAAAGGAGGACGGGACGGAAAAGAGCTTTTATACAGAATAATTTTTTATCGGAAATACGGAAAAAACCTCTTGCAAATTGACAACAAAAGGTGTATAATCTATAAATGGCTGTGGAAGCCAGATACTTCCTCGACGGACAGGCTCAGTCTGCCCGTTTTGCGGATTTTGTGCCGCAGGAGATGAAGTATGTGGCGCTCATCGCCACCTGTCCGTCTGGGAATCGGCGTGAAGGCTCCTAAAAAGAGAAGCGGCAAACTGCACAAAAACGGGCGCAGGCACGGAAGAATGCAGTGCTTTCTATTTTATGGAGCGGGAGCACCGGTGCTCAATTATGACAAACTGAGCAGATCCAATGAGGAGGCAAATAGCTTGTCTAAAGAAGACGTCATCGAGATCGAAGGCATTGTGCGTGAAGCCATGCCCAACGCCATCTTTAAGGTGGAAATGTTGAGCGAGGATAAGAACACCGGGAAGCTCACTCCCAGCGGTCACATCCTCTTAGCGCACATCTCCGGCAAGCTGCGGACCAATTTCATCCGTATCCTGCCCGGGGACAAGGTAACCGTGGAAATGTCGCCCTATGATCTTTCTAAGGGCCGCATCACCTGGCGCTCCAAATAAGCGTCAGGGCATCAACCAAAAGGAGGTTCAACATCATGAAGGTCAAGCCTTCCGTGAAACCCATCTGCGAAAAGTGCAAGGTCATCCGCCGCAAAGGCCGCGTGATGGTCATCTGCCAGAACCCCAAGCACAAGCAGCGCCAGGGCTAATTCGGGCGCCTGGGGGTCAAGTGCGTAGAGTCCCGGCGCAGACCCCGACACTGACATGGGATGATTTTTGGAGGAAACTACTATGGCACGTATTGCCGGCGTTGACCTGCCCCGCGAGAAGCGCGTTCAGGTGGGTCTCACCTACGTTTATGGTATCGGCCAGACCACTGCTAACAAGATCCTGGAAGCAACTGGCATCAACCCCGATACCCGCGTCAAGGATCTGACTCTGGACGAAGAGGCTAAGATCCGTGACTACATCGATCAGGCAAACATCCTCGTTGAAGGCGACCTGCGCCGCAACGTGGCTCTGGACATCAAGCGTCTGGTCGAGATCCAGTCCTTCCGTGGCACCCGCCATCGCAAGAATCTGCCCTGCCGCGGCCAGCGCACCAAGACCAATGCTCGTACCTGCAAGGGTCCCAAGCGCACTGTCGCAAACAAGAAGAAGTAAGGAGGATTTGAGAAATGGCAAGTGCAAATAACGCCAAGAAGGGCGCAAATGTCCGCATGAAGCGGAAAGAGCGCAAGAACATTGCTGCTGGTCAGGCTCACATCCAGTCTACCTTCAACAATACTGTCGTTACCATCACCGACCTGCAGGGTAATGCAGTGTCTTGGTGCTCCTCCGGCTCCCTGAACTTCCGTGGCAGCCGCAAGAGCACCCCGTTCGCAGCTCAGTCCGCTGCCGAGACCGCAGCTAAGACTGCGATCGAGCACGGCATGAAGACTGTTGAAGTTTACGTCAAGGGCCCCGGCGCTGGCCGCGAGTCCGCTATCCGTGCGCTGCAGGCTACCGGTCTGGAAGTCACCCTGATCAAGGACGTGACTCCCATCCCCCACAACGGCTGCCGTCCCCCGAAGCGCCGTCGTGTCTGATCGAAGGAGGAAATTGAATTATGGCAAAGAATACGCAGCCTATCGCAAAGCGTTGCAAGGCCCTGGGCATTTCTCCTGCGGTCATGGGCTATGCAAAGAAGAATACTACCCGCAACTCCAACGGCAACGTCCGCAAGAAGCAGTCTGAGTACGCATCTCAGCTGAAGGAGAAGCAGAAGGTCAAGTTCATCTACGGCGTTCTGGAGAAGCAGTTCCACAACGCTTACCTGAAGGCAGAGTCCCGCCCCGGCAAGACCGGTGAGAATCTGCTGCAGATCATGGAGTGCCGTCTGGACAACGTCGTGTTCCGTCTGGGCTTTGCTCAGACCCGCCGCGATGCTCGTCAGCTGGTGTCTCACGCTCACTTCACCGTCAACGGCAAGAAGGTCAACATCCCCTCTTACCAGGTGAAGGCCGGCGATGTGATCGAAGTGCGCGAGTCCAGCCGCAGCTCTGCAAAGTTTGCAAAGCTGACCGGTGCCGAGGCTCCCGTTGTGGCTCTGCCCGCATGGCTGAACCGCGAGACCGGTTCTCTGAAGGGCGTTGTCGCTAAGCTGCCCGAGCGCAGCGATATCGACTACGAAGTCGCAGAGCACCTCATCGTCGAGCTGTACTCCAAGTAATCCATTAAGAAGGCACTGCCTTCCTTTTGGATGGCACGCTTTCGCATTCTTTTTTGAAAGAATTCAATAATGGGCCGGTGGAAACACCGGTTTGACAAGGAGGGCATAGATATGATGGAGATTGAACGTCCCAAGATCGAAACGGCAAGCCTGTCCCCGGACGGTCGCTACGGCAAATTCGTGGCAGAACCTCTGGAGCGTGGCTTTGGCATCACACTGGGCAATAGCCTGCGTCGTGTGCTTCTTTCCTCTCTGCCCGGTGTCGCCGTGACCAGCGTCAAGATTGACGGTGTGGTTCACGAGTTCTCCACCATTGAGGGCGTCAAGGAAGACGTTACCGAAATTGTCCTGAACCTGAAGGGTATCGCTGCAAAGCTGTACACCGATGGTCCGAAGACAGTGCGTGTTGAGGCAGTTGGTCCCTGTGAGGTCACTGCTGACAACATCAAGCAGGGCGACGACATCGAAATTCTGAACCCTGAGTGGCACATTGCAACTCTGGGCGAGGGTGCCAAGCTCGTTATGGAGCTGACTTTCGACAAGGGTCGCGGCTATGTGCCCGCAGAGCGCAACAAACAGGCTATCATCGAGAAGAACGATATCAACACCCTTCCCGTTGACAGCATTTACACCCCTGTGCTCAAGGTGAATTATAACGTCGAGAGCACCCGTGTTGGACAGGCCATTGATTATGACAAGCTGACCATCGAGGTTTGGACGGATGGCACGATCAACGCACAGGAAGCCGTTTCTCTGGCTGCCCGTGTGCTGACCGAGCACCTGAACCTGTTCGTCAACCTGTCGGACGAGGCCGCTGGCGCTGAGATCATGGTAGAAAAGACCAACGACGACAAGGAGAAGGCTCTGGAGATGACCATCGAAGAGCTGGATCTGAGCGTGCGTTCCTTCAACTGCCTGAAGCGCGCAGGGATCAACACGGTGGAAGATCTGGTCAGCAAGAGCGAGGACGAGATGATGAAGGTCCGTAACCTCGGTCGCAAGAGCCTGGAGGAAGTCATGGCTAAGCTGGACTCCCTTGGCTTCAAGCTGAACACGGATGACGAATAACTAAAATAATTTAAGGAGTGAAACGGGATGCCCGGTACCAGAAAGCTCGGTAGAACCAGCGACAGCCGCAACGCTATGATGCGCGCTATGGTTACCTACCTGTTAGAGAATGGCAAGATTGAGACCACTGTCACTCGCGCTAAGGACGTTCGTTCCATGGCCGAGAAGATGATCAGCCTTGGCAAGGCCAGCGACCTGCACACCAAGCGTCAGGTCTACGCCTACATCACCAAGGAAGATGTTGCAAAGAAGTTGTTTGACGAGATCAGCCCCAAGTACGCTGACCGCAACGGCGGCTACACCCGCATCATCAAGATCGGCGCTCGCCGCGGCGACGCAGCTGAGATGGCAGTTCTGGAGCTCGTCTGATCCTGCTCTGACTGTTTGATACAGTAACCAAAGAAACCATTGCACAGCTTTTGTGCAGTGGTTTCTTTTTTTGCAACTTATTGCAAAAGTGCGTGGGATGTTCTCTTTTGACACCAAAAGAGAACCGGAAAAGTGCATTACGCTCCGAGGGGTGACTTTCTGCTTGTTTTCAGCGTGCAGAGACGCTCCGCTGGGCCAGAGGTAGGGAGGGGTGTTCCGATCCCCCCCTCCCTCCCTCTGGACTCCACCCACCCCGCAACGCAACAACTGCGACCGCCGCCAGCGGCGGAAACAGGGAGCAGTTGTTGGGGCAGCGGCTAGCAAGACGCGAGTGCCGCCCAAGGCACGAAGCGGATGCTGGGTGCCGCACCCCGTCGTCAAGGGCTGCACGCCCTTGACGATCCTAAAGAAGTGGGCTACACCGGAAACAACTGAAGATTCACGCCTGCTCGGCGTGAAGATCTTTTAACCGTTTTTTCCGGCTCCGCCGATTTATAGCCCCTCAGTCGCTGCGCGACAGCTCCCCCAAGGGGGAGCAAGCACGCCCGCAAGCTTTGCGTTTTAGCCGGAAACTGTACCTCTGCCGCTGAAGCCTTCCCCCAGTCGGGGGAAGGTGGCGCGTAGCGCCGGATGAGGGTGCAGACTGGCAACGCTTCCCCGCAGCGCCGCGCTTTCGCAGAAAGCGGCGCTGCAAATGCCGTTTTCCTCCACGACCCCACCCGTGAAAATGCAGTGCCGGAGCGTCCGCAGACGCTCCGGCATTGCTCTATTAAAAATAATCTTTCCGCTGAATATGGCCAGAGCGCAGCGGAGGCCATTTAAAATCGTCCCACGCGTAAGCGCCAGATATGCCCACCCCCTTTTTTGTGTCCGCAAAGTGTGGTATACTGAAAATAGCATTTTATGCCCGGAAGGAGGTTGACCGGTATGAACAGAACCCACAGGCTGCGGCTGGTGCTGTGCACGCTGCTGTGCTTTGTGCTGTGCAGCTGCCAGACCGTGCTGCCGGCCAACGAAAAGGCACAGGTAGAGGAACTGCTGCGTGCCCCGAAACTTTCCGGCGATTACGGTGCGCTGCAAACTGCCCTGAACGACTGGCTGGGGGAGAGCGCTCAGCTGAAATATCCCATTCAGGGGGAGCTGCTTTCCCCCTTTGTGCTGCAGGACTTGGACGGCGATGGTCAGCAGGACGCGGCGGTGCTGTATACCACCGCCCAGACCGCCAACGTCTGCGTAGCCATTTTGCAGCGAGACGACGCCGGAAGCTGGCAGGTGCGCCAGAGCGTGGAAGGTCTTGCCGAAACGGTGGAGAACGTCAGCCTTGCCCAATTGCAGGATACAGACAGCTGCCAGCTGGTGGTGGGCTATACCGCCGCCCAGAATGATCACTATCTGGCGGTGTACTCCTATCAGAAGGGCACCCTGTCCACCATTCTGGAACAGCAGTACGAGCAGTATCTGGTGGAAAATATCACCGGCGGCAGCAGTCAGGATCTGATCCTGATGTCCACACAGGAGGACGGCAGCGTACAGATCGAGCTGCTGACCGCAGACCGGGAGGGCAGCTTCCGGCAGGTGGCAGTCAACGGCCTTTCCGCAGATAAGTTCTCCGGCTGCGCCTCGGTGGCGGCGGGTGCGGGCGCAGACGGGCGGCATTATCTGGTGCTGGACGGCTGGACCGGCATTTCCGGCAATAATCTGGCCTCGGTGCTGCTGTGCTACGACGAGAACAGCCAGCAGATGGTGCCCGCCACACGGATCAGCAGCCAGCGGCTGTATAATGCTTCTCTGCGCAACGTGCCCACGCTGGTCAGCCGAGACCTGGACGGGGACGGCATCGTGGAGATCCCCACCCAGCCGGACGAGGCGGGTCTGCTGAACCTGAGCCAGAGCCGCCGCATGGACTTTATCGTCTGGATGGACTACACCAGCAGCCACCCGGAAAAAAGCTTTGGCCTGCTGGACGAGGAGACCAACTGTTATATCGAGCTGCCCGCTGAGTGGGAGGGCAACCTGAAACTGACCGACAGTGAGGAATATGACGGCGCAGTGGAGCTGCGCACGGTGGACGAGGATCAGCTGGTGCTGACGGTACGGCTGGCAAGGACCTCAGCCAACTCCACCGGCTGGACTCGGCTGGGCGTGGTAGCGTCCCGTCAGGTGCAGGCCAAAATGGGTCCGGACGTTTTGCTTTCTGACACGAACTACCGCCTTTCCAAGGCGTTGTATCTGCTGAATTGAGGAATGGAGGATGCTGCATGGTACGAGTGCTTGTTGTAGAAGATGAAGCCAATATCCGCGATATGATCGCCCTGAACCTGCGCCATGCGGGGATGGAGGTGGTGGAGGCCGAAAGCGCCGAAGCCGCTCTGCCGCTGCTGGCACAGAAACCCGGCTGTGATGCCGCAATTCTGGACGTGATGCTGCCGGGCATGAACGGGTTTTCGCTGTGTGAGACCATCCGCCGCACCGACCAGCAGATCGGCATCATCATCCTAAGCGCCAAGGGACAGGAGCAGGATAAGATCCGCGGCCTGTCCATCGGCGCAGACGATTACATGACCAAGCCTTTCAGCGTCAGCGAGCTGCTGGCGCGTGTGGAGGCGCTGTGCCGCCGGGTCATCCGCACCAAGGAAGGGGAGAGCCGGGAGAATACCCCGCTGGGCACTTTGACCAGCGGCGAGTTTGTGCTGGACGAGAACCGCCGCGTTCTGCTGAAGGCCGGTCAGCCCATTGAACTGACACAGGTGGAGTTCCAGATCATGGAGCTGTTCTTCCGCAACCCGGGCACTGCGCTGGTGCGTGAAAAGATCCTGAAAGGGGTCTGGGGCGAAAACTACTTCGGCGACGTAAAGATCGTGGATGTGAACATTCGCCGCCTGCGCATGAAGGTGGAGGACGAGCCCAGCCATCCTGCCCACATCATGACCGTGTGGGGCTACGGCTACCGGTGGGAAGAATAAAAATGTGATTCAGGAAAGTCCTACGGACTTTCCTGAATCACAAAAAAATATTTTTTTATTATCGATACTCACCGAAAGGAGGACACTGTTATGCGAAGCGGTATCACCCGCCGCTGGCTGCGGGGCAACCTGCTGATCACCGTACTGGTGGTGCTGCTGGCCGAGGCAATGTTTTTGTACAGCTATACCCGCAGCTACTACGGCAGTGTGCAGCAGATTATGTACCGGCGGTTCTCCTCGGTGACCGGTCAGCTGAAAATGTATACTGGCGATACTGCCCAGAGCGCCGCCGTCAGCCGCAGTCTGGCGCTGCGGCGCATGGTGGAACAGTTTGCCGATAAGGATAAATACGAGTTCATGCTGCTGGACAGCTACGGCGGCGTGATCGCCTCCTCCAGCGGTACGGACGCGGAGGGTATCGTCAGCAGTAAGGACTTTGAGCAGGCGCTCAACGGCCCGGACGGTCTGGGCGTGGCGGTGTACCGCACCCAGTCTGGCGAGGTAGTCATGGCGGCCTGCTCGCTGGTGCCCTATGACGCCGAGGACGTGGCCGCGCTGCGGCTGGTCACCAGTCTGGCGCTGGTGGAGCGGCAGGTCAAAAACGCCATCATCATCAGTGTGTTCATTGCGATGGCGATCTTGCTGTTTACGATCATGTCCGGGCTGTACTTCGTGCGGGGCATCGTGGTGCCGCTGGGGCAGGTGGAACGCACCGCCGCCGGCATCGCCCGGGGCGAGCTGGACGTGCGTCTGCCCCTGACCGGCGACCCCCACGACGAGGTGGATCGGCTGCGCGGCACCATCAATCAGATGGCTGAGGGTCTGGAAGAGACCGAGAAGATGAAGAACGAGTTCATCAGTTCGGTGTCCCACGAGCTGCGCACCCCGCTTACCTCCATCCGGGGCTGGGTGGAGACCCTGATGACCTTGGACGACCCCACGGACGAGAACTACCGCAAGGGACTGGAGATCATTAACAACGAGACCGGGCGGCTGAACAATATGGTGGAGGAGCTGCTGGATTTCAGCCGCCTGCAGAACGGACGCATCCGCATGGAGTGCCGGCCGCTGGACTTGGTGGCAGAACTGACCGATGCGGTGCTCTTCTGCGAGGCGCGCATCCGGCAGGAGGGACTGCTGCTCCACTACACCGAGCCGGAGGAGATGATCCCTGTCTACGCCGACCCGGACCGTCTGCGGCAGGTGTTCATCAATATTCTGGATAATGCCATCAAATACTCTGCCCCCGGCGGGCGTATTACGGTCAAGCTGTGGGCAGGAGAGTACAAGGCCTTTGTGGAGATCATCGATCAGGGGCGCGGCATCCCGCCGGAGGATCTGGAAAACGTAAAGACCAAGTTCTACAAGGGCAGCAACTCGGTGCGTGGCAGCGGCATCGGTCTGGCGCTGGTGGATTCCATCATGACCGCACTGGACGGCACGCTGGATATCAAGAGCACCCTCGGGCGCGGCACGGTGGTCACGCTGGGTCTGCCGCTGTACCATAAGGCGTAAGCAGCGCCATAAAAATCAATTTTCCGAATAAAGGCTTCCCCCGGACGGGGGAAGCTGTCACCGCAGGTGACTGATGAGGGCGCAGGCAAGCAGCTGCTTGCGGGAAATTACCCCTCATCCGGCGCTACGCGCCACCTTCCCCCCAAGGGGTGAAGGCTTTTGCTTCGGGTCAAGCGGTATCATTTGATTTTCGTACAGCAGTGCCACGGACTACAGATTTTGTCACATTTGTGTGCTAAAATGAGCTTTGCGCGGGGATATGCCCCGGATAAAATACAAAAAAGACCGTCCTATGCCGCAAGCGGCAGGGGCGGATATCGGGAGAAACCAATGAATCAACCTAAAAAGGAACGCTTTAAGACCAGCGTAGGCGGGCAGGCACTGATGGAAGGCATCATGATGCGCGGCCCCAAACAGATGTGCTGTGCCGTACGCAAACCGGACGGCACCATTGAGACCAAGCTCGACCCCACCCCCACCCATGGGGTATGGACGAAGATCCCGCTGGTGCGCGGCGCCATTTCCATGATCGAGAGCATGATCGTGGGCTACCGCTACATGATGTACTCGGCACAGGTGAGCATGGGGGACGACTACGACCCCGCCGAGGAGGAGACCGCCTTTGAAAAATGGGTGGGGGAGCATCTGGGCGAGAAAGCCGAGAACGCGCTGATGACCGTGGCGGCGGTGCTGGGCGGTCTGCTGGCGATTTTGCTGTTCACCGTGCTGCCCACCTTCCTTGTGGGCGGGGTGAACCGTCTGCTGCCGCTGGGGCGCTGGGGCAAGGTGGTGCTGGAAGCCGTGCTGAAGGTAGCCATCTTCCTGACCTATATGGTGGGCATCTCTAAAATGAAGGAGATCCACCGCGTGTTCGAGTACCACGGTGCGGAGCACAAGACCATTGCCTGCTACGAGGCGGGCGACCCGCTGACCGTGGAGAATGTGCGCAAGTACACCCGCTTCCACCCCCGCTGCGGCACCAGCTTCCTCATTCTGGTGGTCATCGTCAGCGTGTTTCTGTACAGCGTGCTGCCGTGGGGCAGCATCGGTCTGCGGGTGGTGTGCAAGCTGCTGCTGCTGCCGCTGGTCATGGGCATCAGCTACGAGCTGCTCAAGTGGTGCGGCCGGTCGGACAATATTGCTACCCGCATCATCCGGCAGCCGGGCATCTGGGTGCAGCATCTCACCGTCTTTGAACCGGATGACAGCATGATCGAGGTGGCCATTGCAGCCGTTACCCCCGTGTTGCCCGAGACCCCGGAGGAGGGCAAATGGTAAGCGAAGCAATGCTCCCCCGCGCAGCGGTGCGGGAGGTGGAGCAGCGGCTGACCGCCGCAGGCTGCCCGGACGCGGACTTTGACGCGCGGGAGCTGTTCCGGCTGGCGACCGGGCGGGACGTGCGCCTTTCTGACCGTCCGCTGACCGCAGAGCAGGCGGCGGGGCTGGAATCCCTCTGCACCCGCCGCGCCGCGCGGGAGCCGCTGCAATATCTCTGCGGCAGCTGGAGTTTTCTGGACTTTGAGCTGGCGGTAGGCCCCGGGGTGCTCTGCCCCCGGGCAGACACCGAGGTGGTGGCGCAGGCCGCCGCCGAGACCCTTGCGGGTATCGCCGCACCCCGGGTGCTGGACCTGTGCGCCGGCACAGGCTGTCTGGGACTGGGGGTCAAGCGCTTCTGCCCCGCCGCGCAGGTGACCTGCGTGGAAAAAAGCCCTGCGGCCTTTGTCTATCTGGAAAAGAACGCCCGCTGCGCCCTGACCGGACAGGGCGGACAGACCGAGAATGTATTGGAGCCTACCGCTCTTGAGCAGGCAAATGCCCCTGCTTTTGATTGGGGCCCGGCGCTGAACGCCCTGCGGGCAGGCAGAAAGCCCGCCTACGCGGTGCAGCCGGTGCAGGCAGACCTGTTCACCTACTGGGAAACCCTGCCGGAGGGGCAGCTGGAGCTCATTGTCTCCAACCCGCCCTACCTGACCGCCGCAGAGATGGAGCAACTGCAGCCCGAGGTGGCGCAGGAGCCTGCCATGGCGCTGGAAGCCGGGGAGGACGGCCTTGTGTTCTACCGTGCGCTGGCGCAGCACTACAAAAATGCGCTGTGCCCCGGCGGGGCGCTGGTGCTGGAGATCGGCTGGCAGCAGCGGGAAGCTGTAACCGCCCTGCTGGCGGAGTACGGCTGGGCAGACATCCGCTGCATTCAGGACTTTGGCGGCAACGACCGCTGCGTGACTGCCCGCCGCCCAAAATAAATTGGAAAAAACAAACAACTTCTTGTTGTAATATTTTGATTTTGTGTTATACTAAGAAGGAAAGCGAAGCACAGCCCGCCCTCTGCGGGCCCAAAGGATAAAAGGAGCAGCAGGCTATGGCAAAAAATCAGAACAACAACGTTGCACCGGCCACCCAAAAGACCGAGCCGGAAGCCAAGAAGGACGCGCTGGCTACGGCGCTGGCGCAGATCGAAAAGCAGTTCGGCAAGGGTGCCGTCATGAAGCTGGGCGACAACGCCTCCATGCAGGTGGATGCCATTTCCACCGGCAGTCTGGGGCTGGATCTGGCGCTGGGCGTGGGCGGTGTGCCGCGCGGCCGCATCATCGAGGTGTACGGCCCGGAATCCAGCGGTAAGACCACGCTGGCGCTGCACATCCTTGCCGAAGCCCAGAAGAAGGGCGGCGAGGTGGCGTTTATCGACGTTGAGCACGCACTGGATCCCACCTATGCCGAGGCACTGGGCGTGGATATCAACAACCTGCTGGTCAGCCAGCCGGATACCGGCGAGCAGGCCATGGAGATCTGCGAAGCACTGGTGCGCTCCGGCGCCATCGATGCCATTGTAGTAGACTCGGTCGCCGCTATGGTGCCCCGCGCCGAGATTGAGGGCGAGATGGGCGACAGCCATGTGGGCTTGCAGGCACGTCTGATGAGTCAGGCCATGCGCAAGCTGACCAGCGTCATCGGCAAGACCAACACGGTCTGCGTGTTCATCAAC
Source organism: Faecalibacterium sp. OM04-11BH (assembly GCF_003482185.1). Lineage (NCBI taxonomy): Bacteria > Bacillati > Bacillota > Clostridia > Eubacteriales > Oscillospiraceae > Faecalibacterium > Faecalibacterium sp. OM04-11BH. Next base: position 1,121 of record NZ_QULS01000004.1, on the reverse strand, counting down.
CAGCTGCGTGAGAAGGTGGGCGTCATGTACGGCAACCCGGAGGTGACCACCGGCGGCCGCGCCCTGAAGTACTACGCCTCGGTGCGTATCGACATCCGCCGCGTGGAGGGTCTGAAGGACTCCTCCGGTCAGTTCATCGGCAACCACACCCGTGCCAAGATCGTCAAGAACAAGGTGGCTCCGCCGTTCCGTGAGGCCGAGTTCGACATCATGTTCGGCGAGGGCATCTCCAAAATGAGCGAGCTTATCGACGTGGGCGTCAAGCTGGGCATCGTGCAGAAGAGCGGCGCATGGTTCAACTACGGCGATATCCGTCTGGGTCAGGGCCGCGACAACGCCAAGCAGTTCCTGAAGGATAACCCCGAGATCGCCAACGACATCGAGGGGCAGATCCGCGCCAACGCTGATAAGCTGTACGCCACCCGCCGCCCGGCAGGCCGCGCCGCAGCCGCCGCAGTGGAGAAGCCCGCCGAGCCCGCCGCCGCAAAGGAGCCGGTAGTCAAGGCACCCACCCGCAGCAGCGAGAGTGAACTGGATATCATGGTGGAGGACTAAATGGCCTTCTACCGCCGTCGACCCCGCCCGGATGCGGAAAAGTGCGCCGACCCCGCCAAGGCGCGGGCCAGCGCGCTGGAAACGCTGGCCGGGCAGGAGGTCTCTGCCAATATGCTGTATGAGCGGCTGTGCCGCCGCTATACCGAACAGGCCGCTGCCGCCGCTGTGGCGGAGATGGTGCAGCTGGATTATGTGAACGATGCCCGCTACGCCGAAGCACGGGCACACAGTCTGCTGGCTGCCCGCAAAAGCCGCCGCGCCGCCGCCCAGAGCCTGCGCCAGAAGGGGCTTGCCCCCGCCGAGGTGGCAGGTGCGCTGGAAGCGGTCTACGCCCCGGAGGACGGCGGCGATGACCCGGAGCTGGAAGCCGCCGCCGCGCTGGTGGACAGCCGCTACCGCAAAAAGCTGACCATCGGCCGCCGCGACCTTGTGGTGGCCGCGCTGCAACGCCGCGGCTTTGCCTACCCCGTCATCAAAGAAGCCATCCGCAGGGTGGAGGAGGAAGGGTAGAGGCAGTAGACGGGAGATGTTCTCTTTTGACACCAAAAGAGAACCGGAAAAGTGCA